>NZ_JADCBK010000004.1 GCF_020253525.1 Aquidulcibacter sp. | reverse complement strand
GAGGTTCCCCCTTCGCCGCCAGGTTGGCACGCGGCCACGCCGACCAAAGCCATTGCGCTGACACCCATCAGGGTCCACATGCGGGGCTTGAACTCAATCATATCTACTTCCTTGCTGCGAAAAACACTATTTTGTGAGTGTGGCCGAGGCTAGATGAAAATGCAAGTCGTTTGCAGGTAGGGTGCTGATGTTAATTACGATCGACCAGATGTTAGGTACTGAGGACCTAGAGCGCGTGCGTACGGAGGTTGAAGCCCTATCCTTTATAGATGGGAAGGCCACCGCGGGGGGCTTGGCGAAAACGGTGAAAAACAACCAGCAGGCCAAAGGAACAGCGGCAGACGCCCTAATTGAATTTGTCCAGCGCGCATTGGAACGCCATGATGTGTTTCAAGCCGCCGCCCAGATTAAGACCTATGGGCCAATCCTGATCTCGCGGTACCAACCCGGCATGGCCTATGGCCTCCATGTCGACAATGCCTTTATGAATGGGGTTCGGTCAGACCTGTCTTTCACCTTATTCCTGTCAGACCCGGATAGTTATGAAGGGGGTGCTCTGTGCGTCGAACAGCCTGCGGGTCGACAAACCATTAAGCTGCCAGCCGGGAGTTTGGTGCTGTATCCCTCCACGACATTACACGAAGTTGAGCCCGTCACGCGCGGGGAGCGCTTGGCCGTAGTCGGCTGGATTGAGAGCCGGGTCTTGTCCGCCGAAGGGCGCGAAGCCCTGTTCGACTTGGCCCAGGTGCGTGCCAGCCTTGCGCTTATGCCCGAGGTTGATCCCATGGTACGCCTGACGCTACAGAAGGCCGAAGCCAATCTGATACGCCTGTTGAGCCGATCCTAAACCCATGAATGCCGCTGACTTATTCTATAGCTTCCCCCGCAAGATTGATCTGGGGCTTGCCCGCGTTGCTGCGGCATTGGAGGCCTTGGGCCGTCCGCAAGATTTGATCCCGCCTGTCATTCATGTGGCGGGCACCAATGGCAAAGGTTCAACCGTCGCCTTCTTGCGCGCCATGGCCGAGGCGGGGGGCCTTTCAGTCCACGCCTATACGTCGCCGCATCTGGTCACGATCCATGAGCGCTGGCGGATTGCTGGTCAACTTATCGGCGAAGAAGCCCTTTTGGAAATCGGTCAGCGGATCCAAGCTTTGAGCAATCAAATCCCGCTTACCGTGTTTGAGGCTGAAACAGTTGCTGCCTTTGTCGCCTTTAGTGAAACCATGGCGGACCTGACTTTACTAGAGGTCGGCCTTGGCGGGCGCTTGGATGCCACCAATATCGTCACCAAACCAAAGCTGACCATCATCACCCCAGTCGATTTCGACCATAAGGAAATGCTGGGCGATACTTTGGCCAAGATTGCGGGAGAAAAGGCTGGCATTCTGAAGCCGCACATCCCGTGCGTTGTCTCCCGCCAAGCCGATGAAGCGCTAGCGGTGATTGAGCGGCGCGCCGAAGCTTTAGGAGCACCCCTTCTCGTCTTTGGGCGGGATTGGGATTGCTATTCTGAGCGCGGCCGCCTGATCGTGCAAACGCAAGACCGCCTGTTAGATTTGCCCTTACCAGGCCTGCCCGGTCACCATCAGCTCGAAAACGCAGGGGCCGCGGCTGTAGCCATGACCCTCTATGGCTTAGATGAAGGTGCAATCGCGACAGGCGTGCAACGGGTCAGTTGGCCTGCCCGGATGCAGCGCTTGCAAACTGGGCCCTATGCTGAAATGGCCTTGGCGGCAGGGGCAGAGCTTTGGCTAGATGGCGGTCATAATCCACACGGCGCTGCGGCGGCGGCATCCTACATGGCGAGTCTTCAAGCCAAAGACTCGCGGCGATTGGTGCTGATCACCGGCCAACTGGGTACCAAAGACCCCACAGGCTTTTTCCAAGCCTTCCAAGCCCTAAAGCCTGAGGTCATTACCGTGCCGATCCGGACTTCTGATGCGGGTCGACCGCCCGCCGAACTGGCAGAGATGGCGCGCGCGATGGGCTTTGACGCTCTTTCTGCCGATACACCCTTGGACGGGCTAAAACTCGCCTTGGCAGAGGGCGCTGGACCTGCCCGCGTGCTGATCTGCGGTTCGCTCTATCTGGCTGGCGACGTGCTGGCTGACGGCCCTGCGCTTACCTAATCCGCCAAGCCGCTACGCCCGCTGCGGCCAAGCTTGGGCCGCCGATAACATAGTCAAAACGATCGGCATCGGGGACATGATCGCCTAAGTTCACGGCCTCAGCCTCATAATTGATTGCAAACATAAACCCGCCGCGTCGGCGCAAGCGCAATCCGTCTGGCAGGCTCAAGGTGGCAAGGCCCCGCGCTTCGCAGCGCCGCCGCAGCACCGCGTCTAACAGCGCAGCATCTGGCCAGCAGGCTAGATAATCGACTTTGTCGGTCTGATACCAAATGCCATGACCGCTCGTCGTAAAAGCTTCGGGTACAAGATCCGTTTGGATATGCTCTAGCCAGCGTGTAACTTTGAACGGGCCTGCCTGTTCGACATGACCCGGGCGCAGACTTTCAACACGGCTGACGACCAAGGGGATCAGCTCTTGTGCCGGACCCGGGGCGAGATCAGCCGGGATTTGGAAATCTTGGGTCTTTGAGCCCGCGCGCGGCCCCAGCACACAGGCCGCACCACTGGCTTTAATCTTCGCGCTCAATCCTTCTGGCCAGAAAATCTGCAAGGGGCAGAGGATCAGTTGGTAGCCGCTGAGGTCGGCACTTGGGTGCACGACATCTACCGACAAGCCCAAACGGCGCGCCGCGCTATAGAAGTGGATCAGAAGTTCCAGCCCGCGATAGTCCCGGCCTTGCGGCTGAATCTGGTTGGCCCAAATAGCTTCATAATCAAACAAAAGCGCGACTGGGGCTTGGGTGGTGGTGGCACCAGCCACAGCTTCAAGTTCTGCCGCGACTTGGCGGGCTTCTCCTGCCGCTTCAGCTTCCGCGCTATCGGGCCGCAACAGGCCTGCATGCATTTGCTCTTGCGCAAAAGGGGCTTGTCGCCAGCGGAAGTAAGAGACGCATTCTGCCCCATGGGCAAAAGCCTCCCAGGTCCAAGCGCGCACCATGCCGGGCAATGGGGCTGGATTCCATGGTGCCCAATTCACGGGACCTGGCTGTTGCTCGATGACCTGCCAGCGGCCCTGACCCACGCCACGATAGAGGTCATGGTGAAAGGCAGTGAAGTCTGGATGGCCTTGACGTAGGAAGCGCTCTTTCGTGGCATCCGGCCACCAAGCCTGCTCCAAAAAGCCTAAGGGATAAGAATCCCAAGCGGCCACATCTAATTGCTTGCCGAGCTTGAAATGATCAAAAGCGGTAAACATGCCCATATAATTGTGCAGCACATCCTTTCCCGGACTATGGGCACGCAGGATATCGGTTTGCACACGGTCAAAGGCAGCGACTTCATCGCTAGCAAAGCGCGCCCAGTCTTGGCGATGGGCTGGATTGGCTTCGGTGACCGTCTCAACCGGAGGATCAATCTCCTCAAAACTACGATATTCCATACTCCAAAACACATTGCCCCAAGCCTGATTCAGGGCTTCGATCTTGGCATACTTTGCCGCCAGCCAGAGGCGAAAGGCCGCACGGGCGGATTTGGAATAGGAGATAATCGTATCGTGACAGCCATATTCATTATCGGTCTGCCACGCAGCAATCGCAGGGTGTTTGCCATAGCGCTTAGCTAAAGCCTCGACAATCCGGGCGCATTCGGCGCGGTAAGTCAGGCTTGAGAAACAATAATGTCGCCGAGACCCAAAATGGCGGGGCCGACCATGTGCATCGACAGCCAAAACATCGGGGTGCGCGTCAATCAACCATTTGGGCGGCGTTGCGGTCGGTGTGCCCAGAACAATATGCAGGCCGTGCTGATGCAGAGTTTCAATCGCGCGATCCAGCCAGCCCCACTCAAAAGTGCCTGGCACCGGCTCAATCCGGCTCCACGCAAACTCGCCAATCCGCACTTGGGTAATGCCGATTTCGGCCATGCGCTTGGCGTCTTCAGCCCACATAGCTTCGGGCCAATGTTCAGGGTAATAGCAAACGCCTAACTTCATGTCCGTTTTCCATCTTGGCAGCGTGCCGAAATAAACCTAGCGGTGTTCCCATGACGAACCCAACTCAGTCTCAGATCGCTCTCGAACGCTTTAAGGATGCTTTTGACGGTACGCCAAGGCTTTTTCGTGCGCCGGGGCGGATCAATATCATTGGCGAGCATGTGGATTATGCAGGCGGTAAAGTCATGCCTGCGGCGATCGACTTTGCCTGCTGGGTCGCAGCACGCCCGAATGGACTAGATGTGCTGCGGGTCAGCAGCGATCTGGGGCAAGGCGAGTTGCCATTGGATCATTTTGTAAAGCAGGGCGACTGGCGCGATTATGTCGCTGGCGTTGCCTTTGCCTTGCGCGACGCAGGCCATCAGGTGGAGGGCCATGACCTTGCCATAGCCTCTGACGTACCGATGGGTGCCGGGGTTTCATCCTCGGCCGCCCTCGAAGTTGCCATTGGCTTGGCTTTGAGTGGCGGCGCGGTGACGGGCAAGGACCTCGCGCTTGTCTCCCAAGCGGCTGAGAACACCTATGTCGGCATGGCGTGCGGCATTATGGATCAGTTCGCCAGCGCCTGTGGCGTAGAGGGCCATGCCCTCATGCTGGATTGTGCCACCTTGGCTTACCAGCCCATCCCGCTGCCTTCCACCGCCTGCTTCTTGATCGTAGATTCAGGGGTCAAGCACCAGCACACCAGTGGCGGCTATGCCAGTCGCCGCGCCGATTGTGAGGCCGCTGCCGCGACCTTGGGCGTAACTCTTTTAGCCGAAGTGACAGACCTGGCCGCACTCGACAGCTTGAGCGGCAATCCATTAAAGCGCGCGCGCCATGTATTGACCGAGATTACCCGCACCCAAAAGGCAGAGGCTGCGCTCGTACAAGGTGATTTGACCGAACTCGGTCGCCTTCTGAATGCCAGCCACGCCAGTCTGTCAGCGGATATGGAAGTTTCGACACCCGAAGTGGATCGCTTAACCGCTTTGGCCCAAGCCACGGAAGGTGTTTATGGTGCGCGCATGATGGGTGGTGGCTTTGGTGGTTCCATCATTGCTTTGGTGGAGCCAGAACGAGCTGCCACGGCGCTGGAGGCAATTTTAGAGACCTATTCCGCCTATTTGGGCCAAAGACCTGGGGCTTTTGTTGTTCGGGCAGCCGCCGGTGCCGGAGAAGTGGCATGAGGGACCAAAAGCCACATCGGCGACAGAATTTGCTTACAGGTGAGTGGGTGCTGGTTTCCCCCCACCGGATGGGCCGCCCTTGGCAAGGCGAGACGGGCGACAGCACACCCCCGTCCGGCTTGGCCCATGATCCAGCTTGCTATCTCTGTGCGGGCAATGCCCGCGTCGGTGGGGTGATCAATCCCACCTATGACGGCGTGTGGGTATTCGACAATGACTTCCCCGCACTATTGGCACCAGATGGGGAGGCGGGCCAGACGTCTGATCCTGTCTTGGTGGCAGAGCCTGAGACGGGTGTTTGTCGCGTCATTTGTTATACGCCCCACCATTCTAAGACCATGGCCAGTATGACGCAGGACGAGATCGCCTCTGTGGTACAAGTCTGGACAGCGCAGTGGCAGGAGCTATCGGCGCGCCCGGACTTAGCCTCTGTGACCATTTTTGAAAATCGCGGCGCAATGATGGGGGCCAGCAACCCTCATCCCCATGGTCAAATATGGGCAACCTCTAGCGTTCCAAACGAGCTTGCGACCGAAACGGAGCGGCAGGCCGCTTGGCTTGAAAAGAATGGCTCGCCCCTTCTGATGGACTATTTGGATCGTGAGCTAAAGGATGGCAGCCGCATCCTGTCTGCCAATGCCCATTTTGTAGCTCTGGTGCCGTTTTGGGCGGCTTGGCCGTTTGAGACCTTAATTCTGCCGCGTCGTCCTATCGCGGCCTTGGATGAATTGAGCGGGGAAGAACAACACGATCTGGCTGATGTTTTGCGCCGCTTGACCGCCAGCTATGACCGCGTTTTCAACGCGCCCTTCCCCTATACGATGGGCCTGCACCAACGCCCGACACAAAGCCCAGCGCCGGGCTTTGTGTTCCACATGCACTTCTACCCGCCGCTGTTGCGCTCTGCCACGGTGCGGAAATTCATGGTGGGCTTTGAGATGCTGGCCATGGCCCAGCGCGACCTCACACCAGAGGCCGCCGCCGAGCGCTTACGGGCGGTTTGGGTCGACTAAGCGCTTGCCAAAGCAGCCTCTGCGTCCAAGGGTTCTGCCAGACGGCTAAGCATTTCCTTGGGCACGACTTGCCAAACATTGCCGAGTTCATTGGCCAGATCATCCAAGATACGCCGCCCCAAGGGTGAGCCAGTGGCTTGAACATGGCGTTCCAGCAGACTGGTGAATTGGCTTTCCCAATAAGGACTACCAATTCGGCGCCAAACGACGCTGTCGGGATTGATCAGTTTGGGCAAGCGGTTCGGTGGGTCCCAGACAAAGGCCATACCGCCTGTCATTCCTGCAGCGAAATTGTCACCAACAGGCCCAAGCGATATCACAAGGCCTCCGGTCATATACTCACAGCCATTGGCCTCCATACCTTCCACGACAGCAGAAGCGCCGGAATTGCGTACGGCAAAACGCTCCCCCGCTTGGCCGGATGCCAGCAAAGTTCCCGAGGTCGCGCCATACAGACACGTATTGCCGATGATGGCGTTTTCCTCTGGCTTCAAGCCAGAGCCTGGAGGGGGCCGCAGCACGATGGTTGCCCCCGATAGGCCCTTGCCGACATAATCATTGGCATCACCTACCACGTCCAAGGTCAGGCCTTGGACGCCAAAGGCACCGAGGGATTGCCCGCACGAGCCTTCCAGCCTTACCGTCAAGCGGCCTTCGGGTAGGGCACCCATGCCAAACTTGCGTACGATGGCGCTGGAAGAACGGGTGCCGATGGCGCGTTGCACGTTGCGAACGCCATAAGCCAACTGCATCTTCTCGCCACGCTCAAAAAAGGGCGCTGCGTCGCGCAGGATTTGCGCGTCCAGTGTATCGGGCACTTCGACGCGGGGCTTATCGGTGCCAAAGCGGGTTGGTTTTGCCCCTTCCACGCGCACCAAAAGTGGGTTCAAGTCTAGGTCGTCAAGGTTAGCAGCCCCGCGGCTGACTTGGCGCAATAGATCGGTGCGGCCTACGACTTCGTTCAGGGTCTTAAAGCCGAGGCTAGCAAGGATTTCGCGCACATCTTCCGCGATGAAGCTCATCAGATTGACGACTTTTTCCGGCGTGCCCGTAAAACGCTGGCGCAGCGCCTCGTCCTGCACACACACACCTACCGGGCAGGTGTTAGAGTGGCACTGGCGTACCATGATGCAACCCATGGCGACGAGAGAGGCAGTGCCGATGCCAAACTCTTCTGCGCCCAGCATCGCCGCCATCACGATATCGCGGCCGGTGCGCAGGCCACCGTCGGTGCGCAGCACCACATGGTCACGCAGATTATTGAGCGTCAACACCTGATGGGCTTCCGCAAGACCTAACTCCCACGGAATGCCGGCGAACTTGATTGAGGTTTGGGGTGAAGCACCTGTGCCGCCAACATTGCCAGCAATCAGAATGATGTCGGCCTTGGCTTTGGCCACACCTGCGGCCACCGCACCGATACCCGATTGAGCGACCAGCTTGACGCACACCTTCGCCTCGGGATTGATTTGCTTCAAATCATAGATCAGCTGGGCCAAATCTTCGATCGAATAAATATCATGATGAGGTGGGGGGCTGATCAGGGTCACACCGGGTGTGGCATGGCGCAGGCGCGCGATCATTTCGGTGACTTTAAAGCCGGGCAATTGCCCACCTTCACCGGGCTTGGCACCTTGTGCGACTTTGATTTCAATCTCGCGGCACTGGTTCAGATACTCCGCCGTCACGCCAAAGCGGCCAGACGCAACCTGCTTAACGGCGCTATTGGGATTATCGCCATTGGGAAGTGGCTTGTAACGCTCGCGGTCCTCTCCGCCTTCGCCGGAAACTGACTTTGCGCCGATCCGGTTCATCGCCACATTCAACGTGCCATGCGCCTCAGGGCTTAAAGCACCGAGGGACATGCCTGGCGTATTAAAGCGCTTGCGGATTTCATTGAGGCTCTCAACTTCCTCCAAGGCAACGGCTTTATTGGTCGATTGGAAGTCTAACAGGTCGCGTAATTGTATGGGCGCGCGCCCACTCAATAGGCTGACATATTTCTGATAGGCGGCATATGAGCCTGTGTTACAAGCTGTTTGTAGTTGGTGGATCTGGGCAGCTTCCAAAGCATGTGGCTCACCCGAGGCGCGGGCCTTGTACAAGCCACCAATCGGCAAACTCACGACTGCTTCTTCCCACGCTTTGGCGTGGATTGCCTGGGCCTTCAGGGCAATCCCCTGGAGACCGATGCCGGAAATGCGCGAACTCATGCCGGGGAAGAAGTCTGCCACTAAAGCGCGCGACAGGCCTAAGGCCTCAAAATTATAGCCGCCGCGATAGGATGAAATGACCGAAATCCCCATTTTGGACAGGATTTTTAGAAGGCCCGCTTCCACCGCTTTCTTATAATTCACCACCGCCTGGTTCAGGGTCAGATTTCCCAAAAGACCGCGTGCATGCCGGTCGGCAATCGCTTCTTGCGCCAGATAGGCATTGACACAGGTCGCACCCACGCCCACCAAAACCGCGAAATAATGCGTATCGACGCATTCAGCGGCGCGCACTGTGATCGAGCAATAAGACCGCAAGCCTTTGGCAACCAAATGGGCATGCACGCCACCCGTTGCCAAGATCATGGGCGCAGCAATTCGGCCGGGGCCTTGATGCTCATCGCTCAATACCAGTTGGCTTTGGCCCGCGCGCACCGCATCTTCAGCTTGCGCCTTGATCCGGTCCAGAGCGTCGCGCAAGGCAGCCCCTGCTAAGTCCGGGTCTTCTGGTAGATCATAGCTACAGTCGATGAAGGCGACGCCTGCGCCCAACATGGCAACCATGCGATCATACATGCCGGTGGTTAGCATCGGGCTATCCAGCACGAATACGTCTTGCTGGGTTTCGTCATGGGCCAAGATATTGCCGAGGTTCTTGAAGCGGGTCTTGAGGCTCATCACCCGCTCTTCACGAAGTGGGTCGATAGGCGGGTTGGTCACTTGGCTGAAATTCTGCTTGAAGAAGTGCGACAACGGCCGATAGCGCGAGGACAGAACCGCCAGCGGGGAATCATCGCCCATCGAGCCCAAGGCTTCTTTACCCTCTTCTGCCATTGGCGCGAGGACTACTTCCAATTCTTCCAAGGTCAGGCCCGCGGCCACTTGCCGGCGCAGTAATTCTTGGCGAGTATAAAGCTTGGGCTCTGGCCCTGGTCCGATGCGAGCTTCCAGATTCACAACATTGGAGTTCCACTTCACATAGGGGTGGGCACTGGCCAATTTGTCGATGATCGCTTCATGGGTGTAGAGCTTGCCCTTCTCCATATCGACGGCCAGCATTTCACCGCGCCCAACGCGGCCCTTTTTGGTGATAACACGCCCGTCGAGCGGGCACATACCCGTTTCGGAGCCGACAGCCAAAATGCCATCTTGTGTCACTGAATAGCGCATGGGGCGGAGGCCATTGCGGTCCATCCCGGCCACTGCCCAACGACCGTCATAAATCGCCAAAGCGGCCGGCCCATCCCATGGCTCCATTACCGCATTACAATAAGCATAAAGCGCCATGTGGCTCGGCTTCATGATGTTTTCTTGCTTGGCCCAAGCCTCTGGCACCAATAGCGCCTTGGCCATGGGGGCAGAGCGGCCCGCGCGAACCAAGACTTCGCACACATTGTCGAGCGCCGCGGAGTCTGATCCGCCAGCCTGCACAATCGGCTTCACGTCTTCCTGATAATCGCCAAAGGCTTCAGACGCCATGGGGATCTCATGGCTTTTCATCCAATTGATATTGCCCTTAACCGTATTGATCTCGCCATTATGCGCCAACATGCGGAAAGGCTGGGCCAAATGCCATTGCGGGAAAGTATTGGTCGAATAGCGCTGGTGATAAATCGCCACCGCCGATACGAACTTCTCATTCTGCAAGTCTGGAAAGAAGGTATCGATGCTTTCAGCTAAGAACATACCTTTGTAGATGACCGACTTTGACGAAAACGAGCAGACATAAAAGCCCGTTACGCTCGACGCCAAGGCGCGCTTTTCAATGCGGCGTCGACAGATGAACAAGGTGCGTTCCAGCTCCTCGGCGCTGCGACCACGTGGGTCGTAGAACAGAATCTGCTCAATCTCAGGCCGGGTTGCATTGGCCTTTTCGCCAATGACCGAGATATCGACCGGCACTTGCCGCCAGCCATAGATATAAAAGCCAAAGTTCAAGATTTCGCGTTCAACAATAGTCCGCGCAGTCTCCTGTGCCCCAAAGTCCGTGCGCGGCAAGAAGATCATGCCGACGCAGATTGGATCGTCCGTTGGGCTATGGCCCGTGCGTGCCACTTGCTCGCGGAAAAAGTCTTGCGGCACATCAACCCGCACGCCCGCCCCATCGCCCGTCTTGCCATCGGCATCAACGGCCCCACGGTGCCAGACATTCTTCAAAGCCTTCAGCGCCATCGCCACAATGTCGCGGCGCGGTTTGCCATCGAGAGCACAGACGAGACCGACCCCACACGAATCCTTTTCATCCTCTGGATTATAGGCATTTCCATCGGTCAGGATCTGCCGGTTCTTGAGATAGAGGTCGATATCGCTAGAGCCGGTGGGTGGGAAAGAAGTGGTCATGGTCTTGTGCCTTTGGCGAGCCGAAGCCCTGTTTTGTCTGCGAAGTGTGGGACGGCTTATTGGGCCGCAAATTTAGCTGCGGTGGCGCGCATCCGGGCCTGTTTGCGCATGGCTGTATGCATATGCTCCGCGGCCTCACGGCCATCCTTGATTGCCCAGACAACTAGCGAGGCCCCGCGAACAATATCGCCTGCGGCAAAGACGTTCGGGATGGAGGTCTCGCCCGTGATTGCATCCGCCCGAATCGTGCCCCAGCGGCTGACTTTCAGGGCAGGCTCATCAAACAAGGTCTGCACATTTTCGGGGTCAAAGCCCAGCGCCTTAATGACCATATCAGCAGGCACCTCAAACTCGCCACCTGCAACTTCTTCAGGGCTTTGTCGTCCCGAGGCATCAGCTTCGCCTAGGCGCATGCGTGCGGCCAGAACGGAGGTAACACCAGCTTCGTTCGAGTGGACCGCCTTTGGCGCAGCCAACCACTCAAATGTCACGCCTTCATCTTCGGCATTGCTGACCTCGCGGGCGCTGCCCGGCATATTGGCGCGGTCGCGACGATAGAGGCAGGTGACTTTTGCCGCCCCTTGCCGGATGGCGGTGCGAACGCAGTCCATTGCCGTATCGCCGCCGCCAATGACCACCACGCGCTTGCCCGCCGCATTAAGTGCGCCTGCCTCAAAGTCTGCGACCTGATCACCCAAACCCACGCGATTAGAAGCGGTCAGATAGTCCAAAGCCTCAACGACACCTGGGCCGCTCGAGCCGGGGCAAGGTAAAGCGCGGGCTTTATAGACGCCGATCGCAATCAAGACGCTGTCGTGAGTGGCGCGAAGATCGGCCAGCGTCCCATCTCGGCCTATTTCATAATTGAGCCTAAATTTCACGCCCGAAGCCTTTAAATGCTCCACTCGGCGGGTCACCACATCCTTTTCCAGCTTGAAGCCGGGAATTCCATACATCAAAAGACCACCTGCGCGGTCATAGCGGTCATAAATCGTGACCTGATAGCCCTTGTTGCGCAGCGCTTCTGCGGCAGCCAGGCCACCAGGGCCCGCACCAATGATACCAACATGCTCTGCCAGTTCCTTGGGCGGCACAATCGGCTCGATCCAGCCATTCTCCCATGCGGTCTCGGTGATATAGCGCTCCACAGCCCCAATCGTGACAGCGCCATGGCCAGATTGCTCAATCACGCAGGCACCTTCACACAGGCGGTCTTGCGGGCAGATGCGGCCACAGATTTCGGGCATTGAGTTTGTCGCAGAAGATAGCGCATAGGCCTCCTCAAGTCGGCCTTCCGCCGTCATTTTCAGCCAGTCAGGAATGTTGTTCTGCAGGGGGCAACCGGATTGGCAGAAGGGCACACCGCATTGTGAACAGCGCGAAGCCTGCTCATTGGCCTTTTGGGTGATGAACTCCCCATAAATCTCGTGGAAATCCGCCGTACGCGCAGAGGCAGGACGCTTCTCGGGCGTTTGGGGGTCAATACTGACGAATTTAAGGAGCCGTTCGGCCATAATTGTCTCGCAATTCCAAAGATCACCAGCGCAATCGCCACGCCAGCCTAGCTTCCGTTACCGTCAAAGCTCGGCTTTGCCAAGTTCAATCTGCATTATTAGGTAAGCTATGGTACCTATATAGGCTGGACGGACGAAGCTGACCACCAAATGGTCGCGATATGGTGAAGACTTAGGCGTGCTTATAGGTAATGAAGTATACCTATTACACAGATGCAAGCTCGGCTGGTTTTGCGCGTGAAGCCATGCCATGAGGCCTTTCACCACGCTTGCAGTTGAATGGATGAGATGAGCGATTACCTCGTAGCCGTTTTGTTGGGCATTATCGAAGGCCTGACAGAATTCTTGCCGATTTCGTCGACAGGCCACTTAATTCTGGCCGAGCAATTGCTGCCCGGTGATGTTCCCGACACGTTCGAGACTATGATTCAGCTCGGGGCGGTCCTTGCCGTCGTGGTACTTTATTTTGAAAAGCTCTGGGGGGCCTTCATCACGCTTCCTTCGAGCCCCGCATCGCGCCAATTTGCGGCAGCTGTCCTTCTTGCCTTTTTTCCGTCGATGATGCTCGGGGCCTTGCTACACGACTTCATCAAAGGCGTTTTGTTCAGTCCAGTCGTGGTATCGGTGACTTTGGTTATTGGGGGCATCTTGATCCTGCTGGCCGAGCGGTTCCGTCCGCAGCCGCAAGTACTCGATGTTGATGACATCTCGGTCGGCCTGGGTTTGAAGATTGGTTTGTGCCAATGTCTGGCGTTGATCCCGGGCATGTCGCGTTCGGGAGCCACCATTATTGGGGCCATGATGCTGGGTGTCGACCGCAAGCCTGCAGCAGAATTCAGCTTCTTCCTCTCTATCCCGACCATGGTGGGGGTGTTTGCCTATGAAGGCTGGAGCAATCGCGAGGCTCTTCTGGCGCAAGGTGGGCAAGACCTAATTTTGGTCGCCATCGGCTTTATCGTCTCGTTTATCACCGCGATTTTTGTGATAAAATTATTCATTGGCATCGTGCAGCGCATGGGTTTTGCGCCCTTTGCCTATTACCGGATTGTGGTCGGCCTCTTGATGTTAGGGATTTTCTGGCCGTTCTAGGCGGGTGAAGTCTTGAAATGCGCTGAAATTGCTTCAGCGAGGCGGACGGCGATTTGGGTTTTTGGCGCTTCGGGCCAACTTTGGTGCCCTTCTGCGGTGACCAGCAGAATTCGATTGCTCTCCCCACCCATCACATCGCCAGATACATCATTGGCCACTACCCAGTCACAACCTTTTTTTGTCCGTTTGGCCGTGGCATAGGCTAAGACTTCGTGCGTTTCGGCCGCAAAGCCAATGACCAGTTTCGGCCTTTTCGGCCCCGGTTGGGCAATGGTGGCCAGAATATCTGGGTTTTCAACCAAAGTCATAGCGGGTGCTTTGACGTCACCCTTCAACTTCAGCTTTACATCTGCCCGGGTCTCGGGCCGCCAATCAGCAACAGCCGCAACGGCAACAAAAATATCGGCGGGCAAAGCACTTTGACAGGCTGCCAACATCTCCCGCGCGCTTTCCACCCGCACCATGCTCACGCCCGGCACATCGTTCAGCGCTGTAGGGCCCGACACTAAGGTCACCACTGCGCCAGCTTCGGCGAGTGCGTGCGCAATGGCATAGCCTTGCTTACCGGAAGACCGGTTGGACAAAAAGCGGATGGGGTCAAACGCCTCTAAAGTTGGCCCGGCAGTCACAACGGCGCGCTTGCCTCGCAAGGGTTTATCGGCAGAGGCTTTGTACCAAAACGCTTCTAGGGCCGTGGCTATGGCTTCAGGCTCTGCCATACGGCCAAGCCCATATTCGCCACAGGCCATCGCCCCTTCATCGGGTCCAATGAAGTGAACACCATCTGCGCGCAACGTCGCCAGATTACGCTGCACCGCAGGATGTTCCCACATGCGGACATTCATAGCCGGGGCCATCAAGACGGGCTTATCAGTCGCCAGCAAAGCCGTTGAGGCCAAGTCATTGGCCAAGCCATTAGCAACTTTGCCAATCAAATCCGCCGTCGCCGGGGCCACCAAAACCAAGTCCGCACTGCGCGACAATTCAATATGGCCCATCTTGGCTTCATGGGTCAGATTGAACAGCTCTTGATGCACGTCATCCTTGGTTAGGCTCGCCAAAGTCAAAGGTGTCACGAATTGGCTGCCCGCTTGGGTCAGGATAACCCGACAGCCAATGCCATGCTTGTCCAGCGCCCGCACCAATTCGGGGGCCTTATAGGCAGAAATTCCGCCACCTACGATCAAAAGGACGCGCTTTAAGCTCATGCCTGCCCTTTAGACCATAAAAACTTGTACCAAAAGCTAAATTCGCAAAGGAACGGCGGTGGTGAATTTGATGGTCTCCATGGCAAAGCTGGAACTCACATCGCTCAGCTTCGCACTCCGGATCAATTTTTTGTAGACGCGGTCATAGTCGGCGATGGAAGCGACCAAGAGTTTGAGCAAATAATCGGTATCCCCGCTCATGCGGTAAAACTCCACCACCTCAGGGATTGCCGAGACCGAGCGCGCAAAGTTTTCCAGCCATTCATCAGAGTGGTCCGACGTTTTGATGGCGACAAAGACCGTCATGCCAAGACCAACCGTTTCGGGATCGATCAAGGCCACCCGCTTGGCGATAATGCCCGCTTCTTCCATCCGCCTAATTCGTCGCCAAGCTGTATTGGCCGACATCGCCGTGCGCGACGATATTTCCTCCAAAGATACAGAGGCATCGGTTTGAAGTATGGACAAAAGCTTAATGTCTGCTTCGTCGATTTTTTGATTTTCTGGCTTCATGATCGAAGAATTATATCAAAGCCTTGCTGATACTCAATAAGAAAGTGAAAATTTACCATAGAATCTGTGAGAACCTTTTCCAGTAAAGAGGGAGAGAGCAGACATGTTCAAAAAATTATTCGTCGAGCATCCAGAGAGCGTTGGCGAAACCTATTTTGAACATTTAGGCGTGGCCTTTAGCTTTGGTTTCCAAATGTTGGGGGCGGCTTTTGCCTGCATCATTCATGGCCTAATCCCTGGCCTTTTCAAATCTACAGGAAGCCAAACCATTTGTTGCCTGCACGACCGGATGGTTTTGCACCGTAACCGCAAACATAACGCCACACCGGCCCCAATTGCACAGTCCGGTGAAACAGCCCTAAGCTAATATAGTCAGCGCGTGGGGTGATGCGCATGAGTGTGGGGCCTAATGATTAAATCGCTTTCAAAGTTTGGCCCCGGTGTAGGCTTGGGCCTGTTTCTGGCCGCCATCGCTTATTTTCCGACCCAAGGCACGCGCGTTCCCACCCTGTTGATCGCTTTGCTTCTTGGCATGTTGGCAGCGATTGTGTTGACCAAGCCCGCCTTTAAGCCCGGCAATGATCTATTGGCGAAGCCTTTGTTGCGGGTTGGCGTTGCCCTGATGGGCTTTCGGATCACAATCTCAGACTTGCAGGCCCTGGGCTGGCAACCCGCCGTAATCGCAGTCTCTGCCGCTTTTGGCACCTTATGCTTAGGCTATCTCGCCGGACGCGCTTTGAAACTTCCGCGCGCCACGGCGTTCTTGACGGCGACCTCGGTTGCGATTTGCGGGGCTTCGGCCGCTTTGGCGATTGCCACAGTTTTGGCGCGCCGTCCCAATTCCAATGTGGAGCGCGACGTGGTCGCCACCGTGGCGAGCATTACCATTATCGGAACGATTGCTGTGGTGGCCTATCCGGCGTTGTGTCACTTCTTCAATATCCCAATGATTCCTTCAGCGGTGTTCCTCGGCGCATCCATCCATGAAGTTGCCCAAGTCGTTGCGGCGTCGGACGTCTATGGCGAAGCGGCAACCCCTGCAGCCACCACCGTTAAAATGATCCGCGTAGCCATGATGCCGGTCGTGATCTTTGGCCTGTTGATGATCTTGTCTTGGCGCGACCGGAAAGAAGGCGAACAGGAAGAAAATGAAGCCACCGTGCCGGTTTTCCTCTTGGGCTTTGTGGCCGCCATCGTGGTCGCCAATACAGGCTGGTTGACGCCTGAAGGCATTGCCGCCCTGACCAAGATTTCCAGCATCTGCTTGATCGTCTCGATGGTCGCTTTAGGGGCCAATACCTCAATCAAGGGCGTGATGCTGTTGGGCCCACGCGCGGTAGGAGCCCTTCTGATCCAGACCGCCATTATTGCCGCTATCTCCGCCACAGGCGTCGGCATTATGATGATGGCAAGTTAGCGACTAACCGACATCGAATAGGTGAAATGCTCGCCCGGATGGATGCTGATGCTGGCTTGATAAATATGGCCCGAAGCATCGCCATAGCGTCTCCGTGTGCGAAGTGCTGGATCGCCCGCATGCTCGTGCAGGCGCTTGGCTAGGTCGCGGCTTAACTTGATCGCGGAAATATCCTGCTCAATCGTGGCCGCCAGAACCCCAGAATGGCGAGCGATATATTCGGCAATGGCATGGGGCCAATCGTCCAAAGCGGCGCGCGGTGGCGCAAGGTCTGCCCGGACACAGATGCGGGTATGGGCGAGAGGTCTGCCGCCGCTTGCGCGCACCCGCAGACCATCAATCCCGATCCAATCCAACGTTGGGTCAAGGCCCATAGCCACCAAATCTGCGGGATCAGCGACGCCATAGCTTTGAATGACAAGGCGCGTATCGCGCGCATATTGAAGAATATCGCCAATCTCGCCCCAGCCTTGCGAGAAGGGGCCAACGGGTTTGGCGGCAATCACAACGGAACCTGCACCCCGCCGCCGCTCAATCAGGCCTTCATCGGTTAGGATACGCAAGGCGTCACGGGCGGTATGGCGTGAGACTTGATGGGTGGCACACAGGTCAGATTCAGTAGGAAGTAGGCTGCCGGTTGGATACTGGCCAGACGCAATCGCTTTGCGCAACTCATCTGCCAAACGGCGATAGAGGGAGTTGGGCGCACTCATAGTTTGCCACCTTTGTGTTGCGCCCAAGCGGCCAACAAGTCCGCACGATGCTGAGGGGCTGCGAGCGAGATGATTGCTTGGGCGCGCGCCTCGCTGTCGAGGGGTTCAAGATCAATTGCACCGTGCTCGGTCACCAAAATCGGCGCGTCAGAGCGGGCGATAGACACACTCGGTGCGCTAAGGCGCGGCACAATTCGGCTTTCTCCTTGCCTGCCGAGACTTTGCACCATCACGATGGGCTTGCCACCGGGGCTGAGACGCGCGCCACGCAAGAAATCGACCGCCCCGCCAACGCCTGCCAAGGTGCGCGATCCAGCGAACTCACAATTGATCTGGCCGAACAAATCTACCTCCAGCGCCGCATTGAGGCTGATAAAGCGCGCAATCGCGCCAAGATGGGCCGCGCCGTGGGTCTCGGCAATCGGGATCAGCTTTAAGCGCGGCTCTTGCGCCATACGGGTCTGCAGTGTGTGACTGCCAAGAATAGCGCCAGCCTTCAAACTTCCCTCGGCTTCTGCCAAGGCCCCAGCCTCCATTAGCGGCAGGACCCAGTCGCCAATCAAGCCCGAATGGATGGACAGCCCGCGGCGGTTGGTCAGCCCCGCCATAATCGCACCGGGCAATTTGCCAATCCCCGCCTGCAATGTCGCCCCATCCTCAATCAAGCCTGTCACGTGCTGAACCAAGGCATGCACATCACCCGAAGGCGCTGGCGTCGATAATTCCGCAGGCGGGGCATCGGCCTCCACCCACGCATCCAAAGCGCCTAAATGCAGCTTTGGCGCCCCCCGCACCACGGGCAAGCTGGGATTGATCAAGCCTAATTTAAAAACAGCGCGATCAAAAAAGGCTGGGCTTGCATCCGCCGATAAGGACAGCGAGCAAAAGCCATCGACATCTGGTGGGGAAAGGTGAAACACCGCCGCCTTGAACGGTGCCGTCTGGAAGAAGCGCCAAGCGGCTGAATAATGACTGGGGATCACGCGGGTCTGCCCCGTGGCGATGGTCGCCGCAAAGTCAGGGCTTGGCAGAAAAACCTCTGCTTGTGCTTCGGGCGATAGTGCAGCCCAATCCAAACGATTAAGCCCCGGAATGAACAGGCCACAAAAGCTCACCCCATCGGCCAGTCCGGGACTTTCCCGAAAAGCTTCTGCCAAGGTTAAAGGCTCCACTGGCCCTGCTGGAATGAAAACACGCCCGCCGCGCGCCCGTTCAGCCAATAGTCTCGCTGCCTCTGCCGGCGAAGGCAGTTTCAAGGATGGGGCATTGGGTGGCCTAGGCGTCATGGTCTGCAGGTTTTTCCAGTCTCGATCGGCAAAATGGGTCAGAGCGATTGCGCTTCCCTCATAGCATGCTATGTCCCCAATATGTCCGGACAAAGCTCAGAGTCTATACAGACGGATGCGCCACACACAGCGGCGCAAAAGCTCGCCCAACATGTGGCCTCAACCACTTTGGCCAATCTACCGCCCGAAGTGGTCCAAGCTGTCCGCAACTTTACCTTGGATTTGATTGGCGTTGGAATTGCGGGCACCCGTTCCCCCTATGCAGCAGGTGTCCGCCAAGCGGCAGCAGCATGGGGCGATGGGACCCATGCGAATGTTTTTGCCACCGGAGAAGCTTTGCCCGCCCCCCATGCCGCCTTCGTCAATGCGTTTCAGGCCCATGCGTTAGAGTTTGATTGTGTGCATGAGGGGGCGGTTTTGCACCCGTTCACCGTGGTAGTCCCGGTCTTACTGGCGGACGCACAACGGGTAGGCCTCAGTGGTGAACGCTATGTTTCTGCGGCGGCGATCGGGGTTGATGTTGCAGCAGGCCTCGGTGTCGCGGCAAAGTCCCAAATCCGCTTCTTTCGACCTGCCACCTGTGGCCTGTTCGGCGCGGTCGCGGCACTTTCTCATGCCAGAGGCTTAAGTGCGGACCAAACGGCCCACGCTTTTGGCTATGCGCTTGCCTTTGCATCCGGCACGATGCAGGCCCATGTTGAAGGCACGCCCGCTTTGGCGGCTAGTGTCGCCGGGGCCGCCCGCTCTGCCTTTGTCGCGGTTGATTTGGTCGAAGCAGGTCTGCCCGGACCCATGGGATCCATCGATGGGCCGTTCGGCTATCTCTCGCTGTTTGAACGCGACATAGCGTTAGAGCCTGTGATGGCAAGCCTTGGCCAAAATTGGCGCGCCGCAGAGGTCAGTTGGAAACCCTTCCCCAGTGGTCGCGCCTCCCACGGGGGGATCGACATGATCCAAGACTTGGCGCGCCAAGGTCTGACGGCCGACAATCTCGACCATCTGACGATTTCAGCCCCGCCCTTGATCCACCATCTGGTCGGTCGCCCCATCGCGCCCCCGCCATTGGAAGTCAATTATGCCCGTTTGTGTCTGCCCTATGTCGGCGCGATTGCTTTGACTAAGGGCGATGTCGGGCTGACAGACTTTACACCAGATCGCCTCAATGATCCGGCGATTCATGCGCTTGCGGCTCGCATCAAAGTTGTTGTCAATGAGGTGACAGAAGCCTCTGCCTTTGTGCCGCAATCGGCGCGCGCCGTTCTGAAGGATGGTCGGGTTCTGGACGTGGCAATCGACAAACTTTTGGGCACACCCCAACGCCCCTTGAGCCGGCAAGCCCATCTGGCAAAGTTCCGAGCCTGTTGCGCCTTTGGCTTTGGCCGGGCCAATCCTGAGCTGGAAGACGCCCTTATCGAGGCCACAGACCAGCTGACCGAACTCACTGATGTCGGCCTGTTGGGCCGCCTTGCCGCAGGGATCCTCTCGTGACGGATTTACACACCAGCTTCGCCCAAAGCCTCGATTATCCAGCCCTCCTCAAAGACCACCCGATTGGCGATGACTTTGTGAAGATGGCAACCAGCATCAGTCGCGACCAGTTACGCGCCCATCAAGAGCGCCTGTTTCAAAAGCTCATGGCGCGGGCGGCCAAGACCCACTTTTATCAACGCCTGTGGGGCAAGCATGGCATTGAAGCAGGCGACATCCGCTCGCTCGACGATTTGCCCAAATTGCCCACTTTCGGCAAGCAAGAAGTTGTCGAAAGTATTGCGCTCCACCCCCCGTTTGGTGACTTTGCGGGCTTGGATTCCTATCCCGATGGTGCCCGCCCGCCGATGATTTTTCACACGACCAGCGGTACAACGGGGCGACCCCAGCCGCTCTTCTTTGGGGCCAAAACCCGGGAGGTGCAGAACCTCTTGCTCGCCCGCCTGTTCCGCTGGCAGGGCATGCGCCCCAGCGATGTCGTCCATTCCGTCTATGGTCACGGCATGATCAATGGCGGGCATTATATCCGCGAGGCCGTCACCCGCTGGACCAGCGCAACCTTCATGTCGGCGGGCACCGGCATCGAAACACGCAGTGCGGCGCAGGTGGGCCTGATGCGCGACTTTGGCGCAACGGTGATTTTGGGCTTCACCGACTATATCAAAAAGCTGGCAGAAGTGGCCCGCGCTGAAGGGCTAGAGCCCGGGGTGGACATCCCCATTCGCATGATCTCGGGCCAATTTGGCCGGGAAGATAAGGATGCGGTCTCTGCCCTTTGGGGTGGGGCGGCCTGCTATGACTGGTATGGCGTCGGCGATACCGGCATGATCGCAGGCGAAGGCCCCGACCGGGATGGTCATTATGTGATGGAAGACGCGCACTGGGTGGAAATCTGCGATCTCGACACCGCACAACCCGTACCGGACGGCCAAACAGGCGATCTAGTCGTGACTTGTCTGTTCAAGGACGATGTCTATCCCATCATCCGCTTCAACACCCATGACGTCAGTGCCTTCCGCACCGACACAAGCGCGATTAGCGTGCAGTTCAAACGCATTGAAGGCTTCCTCGGTCGATCCGACAATATGGTGAAGCTGCGCGGCATCAATGTCTTCCCGCAAGCCGTCGGGCCGATACTGGCAGAGCTTCCAGCCTTTGCGGGCGAGTGGATCTGTAAAGTCGTGCGTGATGGGCAGGGCCGCGACGAGCTGATCGTGGTGTGTGAAGATCGCGGTGGTAATCCCGAAGCCTATCGCGAGACCTTGAAGCGCAAGCTGGGCATTGAAGCCCAGGTCGAATTGGTGCCGCCCGGCGGCACCGCTGCTTTGACCCAGATTGAGTCCAGACAAAAGCCCATTCGCCTGCTAGACCACCGCTGATGGATCACGCAAAACTTCTCGCCGCCAATCAAGCCCTCAAGGCCTTCATCGCCTTTGATGAGACCCCGCCAAACGAACAAGGATCGCTTGCAGGTCTTCGGCTGGGGGTAAAGGGCAATATTGCGGTTCAGGGCCTTGCCAATACGGCTGGCTCGCAAGCCCGCCGCCACGCAATTGCCACCCATGATGCTCCCGTTGTCGCGTTGTTGCGTGAGGCGGGGGCTGAGATTGTCGGCACCCTGAATATGCATGAAGGTGCCCTGGGGGCCACGACCGACAACAAGGCTTATGGCCGCTGTATCAACCCGTGGCGGCCCAATTTCTCACCCGGCGGCTCGTCGGGTGGATCGGGTGCGGCAATCGCTGCAGGTCTTGTCGATGCGGCTTTGGGGACCGACACGATGGGCTCCATCCGTCTGCCGGCTTCTTATTGTGGCGTGTATGGCTGGAAGCCCTCGGGCACTTTGGTGTCCCAGAGCGGTGTCGTGCCCTTGTCGACCACTTTGGATCAAGTTGGACCTTTGGCCAAAGATCCTGAAACACTTTGGGCTGTCGCGAAAGTCTTGGGCGCGCCTGCCCCACTGACCTCGCTGCAGGGCTTACGTTTTGCCGTGGCCCGCGACCGTGTAGCCCCACCAACGCTGATCCAGCCCAGCTTTGCAGCGGCATGCCAACGCTTGCGCGACGCGGGGGCAGAGGTCATCGAGATTGATCTGGCTTTGGGCTTCACCGACATTGACGTCGTGTTGGCTTGTCTGTTGGTGTGCGAAGTGGAAGGCGCGCGTGAATGGGCTGCTGAACTAGCCGACCCAGCATCAGGCTTAACGGCTGAATTTAGGGCCATGCTGCTCTATGGCCAAGGCGCGCCGCAAGCCCGGATTGAACAGGCTTATGAGACGATCGCGCTTACCAAGGAACGGTTGCGTCGCTGTTTTGCGCGCGAAGACTTGGCGGGCGTGATCAGCCCGACCGTTTCGCACCTTGCCTTTGATCACGATGTCGGCCCGCCCGTGGATCAGGCCTATGCCACCATGTATGCCAATGTCGGCGACCTGCCTGCGATCAGCGCGCCCATGGGCCTGATCGACGGCTTGCCCATCGGATTCCATGCCATGACGGCACCCGGCCGTGAAGACATCGCCCTCGGTCTCGCCAGCCTTTTCCCGGCCATGACCCTGCCAGTTTGGCAAGACTAAACGCGCCACCCCCACGATGTCATCCCCGTCGAAGCGTCAGCGAAGAGCGGGGACCTCAGCGAGTTTGCACCACAAGGTCTGGGACGCGGCTGACGCTGTTCGGGATGATAACGGCTCAGATTGTTTTCAACTTCAGCCATTTTGGCCATCTTGGGTCGGGTCGGGTCGCTGCTTCTTCCTGAAGCCAATTTAACCGAGGCGAAGATTGACCTTCTGCTGCGAGCTCCGGCAGATATTGCTCGCTTAAATGCACTATTGGATGGTCATTGAGAGCTTGTGAGGTGGCATATGCGTGCGTGTTCAAAGCGGACTTTGGGTTTGGGTTTAATGGCGGCGGTTGGCTTAGCATCTGTTTCGCCAAGTCAAGCGCACGCAGCCTCGCCTAAGGCCGCATCGTTTGAGTTGACGTTTCTGAAGGCCAGCGAGGGCAATGTTGCGTCACTTTGCCAATTCATCAAAGAAAATTGGTTCGAAATGGACAGGATTGCGGTCGAGCGAGGCTTGATGACAGACTATCGGCTCTTGTCATCGGATGGAACTGACGCGGACTGGGATGTTCTGGTGATGGTTGGCTACCCAAACCCAGATGGTTATGCGGGTATCACGAAAGAATTTGACGCCATAAGGGCTGCTCACACGATCGTGCCGGTGAACGGCAAAACCCTGCGTCAGTTAGGAACGATTGTCGCCAGTCGACGTTTGGTGCCGGGGTAGGCGGCGGCTTGTCAGCCGGCCCTACAACCCCAGCACGTCCGACATGTCATAAAGGCCGGGGCCGTGGCCTGCGGCCCAGCGGGCGGCGGCGAGGGCACCTTTGGCGAAGATGGTGCGATTGAGGGCTGAATGGCTGAAGCGGATGACTTCTTCATCGCTGGCAAACATCACTTCATGCTCGCCAATAATGCCGCCACCCCGGGCGACGGCATAGCCAATCTCTCCCGGCTTTCGGGCGGCTGTCGCGCCATGTCTGTCAAACGTGGCAACATCGGTGTGAGATACCCCGCGGCCCTTGGCTGTTGCCTGACCCAGCATCAAGGCTGTGCCCGACGGCGCATCGAGTTTCCGGCGGTGATGGGCTTCAAAAATCTCAATATCCCACTCGGGGCCCAGACGTTCGGCGGCTTGTTTGACAAGACCGAGTAAGAGATTGATGCCGAGCGAGAAATTGCCGCTGCGCACCAGGCAAAAGTGTTGGGCAGCTTCAGAAATCTGGGCTTCTTGAGCTGGCTCAAACCCCGTTGTGCCCAAAATGATGGCTTTTACGCCTGAAGCCTTCAGGGCAGCCAATGCTGCAAGCGAGGCCGCCGGCGTGGTGAAATCAATCCAGACGTCAGCGCTTTGGGCGGCTGCAAGCGGGCTTTCAACACATGCGACACCCAAGGCATCGCCACCGGCCACGATGCCAAGATCAGCACCTAGGGCGGCGCTGCCAGCGCGCTCACTCCCGCCAACGATGGTAAGGTCAGCTTCGCCGCTTGCCGCGGCAATCAATGCCCGACCCATGCGACCGGCAGCCCCGGCTATGGCTAGTTGAATGCTCATTCCCCTTCGATAGTCTGAGCGGGGTCTGGGATGCAAGGGTTTTGCCCTTTATTCCGTGCCAAGCAGGCCAGATCGGTCGCGGGCTTATCGTATCCAGCGGATCACATCGAGGAGCGTGGCCAAAGCGCTTGCGACATAGGTGCCCGCAGCGGCCTTCAGCACCTGACGGGCCTTGGTCAGATCTTCGCCTTGCAAAAAGCCGCCATGCTCCAACACCGGCAGGGCGCGCTTAAAGCTCGCATCGATTTCCATAGGCAGGGTCAACACATGCATGAGCACGCGCCCGCCCAAAAGTGCGATGATGGCCCCAACTTGCAGCATGGCGATTAGGGGTGATTTGATCAATAAGCCCACAATCGGAATAGAGATCAGCATCCAGAAGGCAATCTTGTCGACGCCTGCAAGCCCCGCCGCCCATTTGGTGCGGGTTACGAGGAAAGGGTCGCCATCGCGGTGTTGGATTGCATGGCCTACTTCATGGGCTGCCACCGCGACCGCCGTCACCGAGCGGCCGCTGAGATTGCCGGGCGAGAGCCGGACAACCCGGGCAATCGGGTCATAATGATCGGTGCCCTCCGGGGTTTGCTCCAAGCCGACATCAGCAAGACCTGCTTCGTCCAACAAATGGCGAGCAAGCTCTCCCCCCGTACCAGGAAAGTCCGGCCGGTCTGTGGCATGGCGCGCCATCACGCTCTTGACCCAGTATTGCGGGCCAAAGATCAAAGCCAAAAGGGCGAGAATTCCAAGGATGATCAGGATTGGCATAGCCCTTAGATAGGGCACCCAAGTCCATTTGGAAATGAGGGATGACGCTAAGCCATATCAGAAGGGGCCTCCAGCCGCCTGCCACCCTATGCCGTACCTCTAGACATTGTGTCTTGCTAGTTTAGGCCAACAGCCGCATAGAGCGCCCATGCCTGAACCACATATCCTTGCTGCGATACTTTGGGCGCTTTTGTTGGCGGGTGCGGGGGGCGCATTGACCACGATTGGGCCGTGGTATCGCAACCTTAAAAAGCCAAGTTGGCAACCGCCCGATTGGCTGTTCGGGCCTGCTTGGACCCTTATTCTATCGGCAGCGGCTTGGGCGGCAGTTCTTGCTTGGGAAGGGGCCGCCAGCCCGCGAGACCAGATGATTGTGATTGGGCTTTATGCGGCCAATTTCGTCTTTCACTTTTTGTGGTCGCCCTTGTTTTTCGCGCTTAAGCGACCCGATTGGGCTTTGGGGGAATCCTTCTTCCTCTGGACCTCAGTGGTGGCGCTTTGTGTGGGCATATTGCCCTATTCAACGCTCGCCAGCGCGCTTCTGGTACCCTATGTGCTCTGGGTCACGTTCGCGACCTATCTCAATTACGTCATCGTCCGTCTCAATGGACCGTTTGGGACCAAATCCCCACCCATGAGCGGCGGGGCGTGAGGGCGGCCTGCGCCTTTAGCGATATAAGAGCCAATCCAATCGTTTGCGCTTGAAAGCCTCAAGTTCAGGCTGCCAGCGTGCGTGGATGCTTTCGAGACTTTCCCCCGCCACAATTGCATCGCGCAGCCAGGACAATCCTGCCAGCCTGTCGAAAAACGGCGGATTGCCGGGCAAGAAGGAAAAATCTTGGCCATACAGGCTTGCGACCTCGAGCAGGAGTGTGAGGCCCACGTCCACGGGTGCCATGCTCGCGCGGTCCAACAGGTGGATTTGTACGCCCGCGCAAAGCTGGCCTTGATGCTTTGAGAAGGTCGGCGTGAAATATGCGGGGCGGAAATGTACCCCGGCCAATTTGCGCTGGTTTAGCCGCTCTGCCAGCGCAGGCGCATCGATGAAGGGCGCGCCAATCAGCTCAAATGGCTTGGCTGTGCCGCGCCCTTCCGACAGATTTGTCCCCTCGATCAGGCAGGTTCCCGGATACAGGAAGGCCGTATCCAAAGTGGGCATATTGGGCGAAGGCGGCACCCATGGCAGGCCTGTCTGACTAAAATCCTTCCCGCGTCGCCAGGTGGTGCACGTCACCACGGTCAAGTCACAGCCTATGGCGAAGTCCTTATTCATCATCAGGGCCAGCTCGCCCATCGTCAGGCCATGGCGCACCGGGATGGGATAGGCCCCAACAAAGCTTGCCAAAGCGGGGTCCAGCACGGGGCCTTCAACCTTGTCCCCACCAATTGGATTGGGCCGGTCGGCCACAATGACGCCAATCCCGGCTTCGCGAGCAGCTTGCATGACCAGGCCCAGCGTCCAAGGATAGGTGTAATAGCGGGCACCAATGTCTTGAATGTCAAAGACCAACACATCGAGACCTGCCAGCATGGCAGGCGTCGGCTTGCGGGTGGCACCATAAAGGCTATAGGCGGCCAAGCCCGTGCGCGCATCGAGGTGATCGGCAACAGCAGCGCCAGCTTGCGCATCGCCGCGCACCCCATGTTCGGGTCCAAACAGCGCGGCAAGCTTAAAGTCGGTCGCTTGCGCCATCAGATCAACCGCGCTTTCAAGCCCGCGCGTCACGCCCGTTGGATTGGTGATGAGACCCACCCGCTTGCCCGCCAACAGCGCCCGCTTTGGCCCTAACAGGACTTCAAGGCCCGGAACGACCCCTGATTCGGCCGTGGCGGCAGCGGTGGGTACTCCAAGACCAAGGGTACCGGCAGCTGCAACGCCCAGAGAGCCGCGTCGAGAGATAGCCATTATGCGGTCGACCACGCAAACCTCCAGCCAGCACATGTTTGATCTTTGCTGATGGCTCAGATGTTATCTGCCTTAGGGCCTGAAGCGCTAGCGTTTGTTTTCAGTTGGGTGTTCGGCCTCGTAACGCGCGCGGGTTTCTTCATTCATCGGGTAGAGGCCGATGATCGATGCGCCAGCCTTGACCTGCTCAACTACCCAAGCCTCATACGCCTCCATGCCTCGGGCTTCTGCGGCGATTTCTTCGGCTAAATGGGCCGGAATGATCACAACCCCGTCGCCATCTCCAACCGCAATATCGCCCGGAAAAACCGCAACCCCACCACAGCCAATGGGCACATTGATGTCGACGGCTTGGTGTTTGGTAAGATTGGTTGGCGCGGAAGGACGCGCACAAAAAGCGGGTATGGTGAGGTCAGAGATTTCATCGGCATCGCGCAGACCGCCATCAGTCACCACCCCGCCACACCCGCGCACCTGTAAGCGCGTGAGGAGGATTGATCCGGCTGAGGCGGCGCTTGCGTCTTGTCGGCAGTCCATGATCAGGATGTGGCCCGTCGGCACCTCCTCGACAGCCCGACGCTGGGGATGATTGGGGTCGCGAAACACCTCGATCGGGTTTAAGTCTTCGCGCGCGGGGATGTAGCGAAGCGTAAAGGCTGGGCCAACCATGCGCGGACGGCGGCCACCCAAGCGTTGCACACCTTGAATGAATTGGTTGCGCAGGCCCCGCTTAAACAGCATGGTCGCAAGGCTGGCGGTGCTGGTGCGTTCAAGGGTTGCTTTGGTTTCAGGGCTCAACATGGCGGCACCTCTCTGTCTTGCGGGCCTATCAATAATTCCACATCGTCCCGTCTGTCAGGCGCACGACGGGGTGATAGCCACGTGAATACGCATATTTCGCGGCCTCCTTTTCATCGAAATCGACACCTAGTCCCGGCGCGTCGCTGACATGGAACTCACCCTCCGCATAATGATGGTCGGAGGGGAATAGTGCGTCGCAAGCTTCCGTCCCCAGCACCAGATATTCCTGTATCCCGAAGTTCGGGGCCCAAGCATTGAGATGTGCTTGCGCCGCCATCGAGATTGGCGAATGGCTGGGCGCGCCGTGAAAGCCAGTTCGGACGTGATGGATCGCAGCCAGATCGACAATGCGTCGCACATGTGTGATGCCACCGCCATAGGTGGCTGCGATACGGATAAAGTCGATCAATTCTTCTTCGATCATCTGGCGGCAATCCCACAGCGAGTTGAACACCTCGCCTATGGCGATGGGAACCGTGCTGTGCTGGCGGATCAGGCGCAGGCTGGTCTGGTCGTCGGCTGGGGTTGGGTCCTCAAGCCAGTAGAGATCAAATGGTTCGACTTCTTTCGCGAAAGCTGCAGCCTCACGAGGCAGGAGGCGGTGATGGACATCATGCAGGATCTTTAGTTCGTCCCCAAACTCAGCACGAAGCCGCTCAAACACCTTGGGCATATAGCGCAGATATTTGCCTGTATCCCAAATCTCCAAGTCGGGCAGGGCGCCATATTTTGTGATATAATGGCGGGCATCTTCGTCCTTGCCAGCGATGCCATAACCAGGCGTTGGCATACCCGGAATGCCGCATTGAACGCGGATCGCCGTATAGCCCTGTTCTCGATAATAGGACATGGAATCAATAAGCTGATCAAGATCGCTGCCGGTAGCATGCGCATAGACAAGCGCGCCATCGCGTGACTTGCCGCCCAGCAAATCATAGACCGGAAGGCCCGCGATCTTTCCCTTAATGTCCCACAGAGCCATGTCGATGGCTCCAATGGCTGACATCGTAATGGGTCCGCGCCGGAAATAGGTACTGCGATAGAAATATTGCCAGATATCTTCGCTGCGCCGCGGGTCCATCCCGATCAGGCACGGGATCAAATAATCCTCTAAATATTTGGCGGGCAAAGTTTCCCGATTGTTGAGGGTAGCATCCCCTAGGCCATAAATGCCTTGGTCGGTGTATATTTTGAGGGTTACGTAGTTTTTGCCGGGGCCCCCGACAAAAACTTTGGCGTCGGTGATTTTCATCGCGCAGAATCCTGTGATGTGGCCGTGGCGGGTGTAGCTAGGTCCTTGTCATCGGCGGCATCAGCCTCTGGCCGATCTTGACCTTCAGGCACTGGCACCGTCGAGAGGACCAAGAGGGCCCCGACCCCAAGCACACCGGCACCGCAGATCAACAGGATCACCCGTCCCCATAGCTGGTTGGGCAGGGCCATCATGGCCATAACTAAGATACCCGCAATCCCGACCGTGCGGCCGATCAGGACGCGCTGGTGGTTGTCAAGGTGCACATGGTCCCCGTCTGCCTTGATCAGGGGTCGGTCCCGATTGGTGAAGAAGCGCGTGACGGCTTCCTCGCGCTCTGGCGGCAGACCTTTGTAGAAAAGGGTGGTTAGGCAGAAAAACCCGCCCGTGATGACGACATGGGCAATCAGGCTGATCGCGACGACCAGATCGGTCCACTCCCGATCTGTAAACGGTGTCGTCAGACCAAAGAGACGCTCAATATGGGCCGGCTCCATCAGGCCACCGACGACCCATGATACGATCGCACCAACCAGAATGGTTGCCCATGCGGCCCAGTCTGGCGTGCGGCGAATGAAGAAGCCGAGGAAGCTTGGGATGATTTGTGGAAAGCCCAGAAGCGCGCTGAGATAGAGCATCGCGTCGAAAAGGCTGAGCTCTTTCAGGGAGTTGATAAAGAGTGCCACCGAAACAATCAGCACCCCAAAAACAATGGATGCGGTTCTCGATACATGCATGAGAGCGGCTTCGCTCATCTTCGGAAAGAGTACGGGCTGGAGGAAGTTTTTGACGAAAATGCCCGCGTTGCGATTTAGCCCAGTGTCAATCGAACTCATGGTCGCTGAAAACATGGCCGCCAGCAAAAGCCCGACCATGCCAATGGGCATATAGAGTTTGACGAAGGCGAGATAGGAGGCTTCGGAATAGTTTGCCCCTTGTTCGGGGAACATCGTCTGCAAATCGACCCCCGCGCCAGCCATATACCAGGGCGGCAAAAACCACAGGAGCGGGCAGATCAACATCAGCACACAGGCAAGTATGGCCCCTTTGCGCGCGTGATTGGAATCCTTCGCCGTCAAATAGCGATAGGAATAGAGCAGATTATTGGTCAACCCAATCTGCTTTAAGAAGATACTGAAGCACCAGATGTAGAAGATGCTCATATAGTTGAGCTCGGTGCCACTGATGAAGTCGGTAGGGAATTTGTCGATGATTTGCTGCGGGCCGCCGCCCAGATAGAGCGCGACTGCCGCGCAAGAAACGGTCACGACCATCACAATCATCATCTGGAAGAAATCGGCCGCGATGGCGGCCCAAGCCCCACCCACAACCGACAAGACAATGATCACAAGCCCGGTTGTAATGATTGTCACTTCCATCCCAAATCCGCCCAAAGACGAAGCGATCACGGCGAGCGCATTGATGGCAATGCCGGCGGAGAGGACGGTGGTGACCATGCTCACCCAAGCGAAAACCTGCTCATTCGTCTTCCCAAAGCGCAAACGTAATGCATCGACCACGGTGACCACCCGCATTTGCCGGAAACGGGGGGCGAAATAGAGATAATTGAAGAAATAGCCGACCGCATTTGCCAAAAAGAGGAATACAATCGCAAAGCCGTCATTATAGGCTTTTGAGGCCGCCCCTGTGAACGTCCAAGCGGAAAACTGGGTCATGAAGGCACAAGCCCCCACCATCCACCACAACACATTGCCGCCGCCGCGGAAATAGTCGCTTGTGTTGCTGGTCATGCTCCGAAACATCCAGCCGATGGCCAGTAGGAACATAAAATAGACGCCAATAATGACGATGTTGAGATCCATCAGCTGGCCTTTCTAGAGGTTTTCCCGCCGCGTAGACGATGTTCGATGGCGACAAGGGCGTTCAGGTCTTCGATGGTGCGCAACAGTCCTGGATGACGTGCAAGCGCCGCAATTTCTTCTTCGACAGCACCAATATTGTCGAGCAACGCCCGTTCGGCGGCGGCAGGATCGCCTGCGATGATGGCTTCAATGAGGGCCTTGTGCTCCTCGATGACAAGTTGACGCTGACGATTGCCGAAGCGCCTTTTCAAATGGCGCACGCGGTCCAGCTCAGCCTTGGCGAGGTTCATCGTCCGCCAGACACCGGGCAAGCCTGCCAGTTCAAACAGGCCGTGGTGCATCGCCTCATCGGCGGCAAAAAATCGTGCATCATCATTGGCGGCAAAGGCAGCTTCTTGCTCAGCAATAAAGGCCCGCATCAACACTTGGTCGGCCGGGGATATCCGCCGCGACGCTAATCTGCGAACGCAGCCCACCTCCAACTGCATCCGCACAAAACAGGCTTCCAAATAGCGCTCAATACTGATGGGCGTCACATAGCTGCCACTCTTTGCCTTAACCTCGACCAGCCCCTCACGCGCTAAGCGGATAATTGCTTCGCGTACTGGCGTCTTGCTGGTCTGCAAGGCGGCAGCAACTTCTTGCTCGACAAGCGGCAGATCGGGCGGCAGCGACAGGTCAATAATGGCCCGGCGCAGGACGGCGTAAATTCGGTCAACAAGCGAACCCTCCGTGCCAAGCGTTTCGGCTTTCAGCACGTCGGACAGGGGTCGTACGGTAAAGGTCAGGGATTCCATGCTTTGCATTCTAATATATTAGATTTGAATTTGATATACTAAATTTTCGCGACGCGCAGTCGGTTGCACGGGTGTCACCCGCCTTGAAGTCTGGTGGGAAGGTGCCCCAGGCTTGATCCTCGTAGTCTGCGCCCTTGGATGTGGTGGGGTTGCGGGACGATGGGCACAAAAAAGCCGGGGGTTGCGGCTTGCTACCCCCGGCCAAAGCCCTGTTTGGTGCTGATCTAGAATTTCACATTGAGACCGGCAGTCAAGCGGCGATCGGTGAGGCCTTGGAAGCAAAGCAAAGCATTATTGTTGACGCAATACTGCCGTTGGTCCGACCGTAAGAGATTGATCCCTTCGATGCCGATATTGATGTTGTCGGTGATGTCGTAATTGATACTGGCATTCAGCTGGCCTCGGTCGCCATTGATGCGTGGAAGCCCGAAGAAGAAGGAATCATCCGTCGCATAGCTGGATCGCCACGTATAGCGGACGCGGGCGTTCAAGCCGTATTTGTCGTAAAACACCGTCGCATTATAGGCATAGTTCGACAGATTGGTGAGCGTGATTCGGTCTTTTGAGTTGGGGAAGCCCAAGAGGGTGAAGACGTTGCGTGGACCATCTGCGGCCCGATATTCCTTCGCTGAACCACCCGTCTTCTGATAGGTGAAATTGCCAATAAAGCCAAAGCCCGACGCAAAACCCAAGGTCTCTTCATAGGCGGAAAGGTCATGCTGGAACGCAATTTCGACCCCGGTCTGGGTGGTAGAGCCACTGACATTGAAGGTCGAAGAGAGGGGAACGCAGATGCCCGTGCCGGGGGTTGGGTTGTTGATGCCGCGTTGGGCAATCGGGTTGTAGATACCCCCGCCTTCGCAAGGAGGCGTGATATCGATATTCAGCTGCGATCCAACCAAGTTCGGTGCGGGATCTTCTTGGCGTTGCGCGAACAGATTGGTCCGGCTTTTGTGGAAGAAACCGACGCTGATCAAGCTGGAAGGCGCAAAATACCATTCTGCTGAGAGGTCATAGGACCAGACAGCTTCTGGAACCAGATCGGGATTGCCAACGGGAACGGGGGTATTGGGCGAGGTGCCAAACGAAACCGATGTCGACATTCTGTCAAAGTCGGGCCGCCGAATATCGCGAGCGATACCTGCGCGAATGAAGAAGCGGTCGGCTGCCTCTGTCACGACATTGAGGCGGGGCAGCCAGAAGCTGTAAGAGCTGTCGGCCACGATTTGGCCGCCAGAGGTATTGTTGGACACATTATTGCCGATCGAGGAAATCTTGGTGTCCAAATAACGAACCCCGGCATTCCCCGTCACCGATTTGCCCGCAATCTCGGTTTCGAAATTGGCCTGAAGATAGGCGGCATTGGTCGTTTCATTGATTGTGAAGAAGCCGGATGCGGACTCTGTCGGCACGGTCAAAGGCGCGATTGCGCCGCCGACGGTGCGCGCGGCATTGGCTGCAGTAATGGCCGTGTTGAGCGCATCCAACACTTGGGTGGGATTACTGAACGAAAGGGCTCCGTCGATGATCAAGAAGTTCGGGAAATAGAGACGGCGTCCGTCGGCATCATTAAAATTGCTGGGCCCTGGAACCAGGATGCTGGCAAAACGATCACCCGACGGACGGTTCCAATGGGTCGTTGGGTTCGTCAATGTGACATTGTTGGTGAAGACGTTGTTGATGGCCGTATTGCGGTTCCAACGATAGCCGAAGTCGACGGATTTGACGTATTTGATCCTGTCGGATGCGTCATAGCTCAGATCAAAGCGCGCTGCCTTTTCCTCATTATCGGTTTTATTGGCCCCTTGGGTGACTTGCTGAAGCCGATAATTGGCTGGATTAAGCATCATGGCCGATGTGGGTGAAATCGGGCTGGCCGCGTTCAGGCCAAATTGCAGGATACCGCCGCGCAAATCAAATTCTGTGGGAACCCCGTTATCAATCGAGCGACCGAAAGAAGGCTGTGGTCCCAGAGGGTTGATGAAATCCAGCGTGGTTGAAAAGTTTGGAAAGTCAGACTTTGACGTCGAAATCGACCCCTCTGCCCGAACTTTGAGCCGGTCTGTTGGCTCCCATTCGCTACCAAAGGCAAACACCCGGCTTTCGGTTAGGCGTGCACCGGTATTGCTTGAGGTGCGCAAGTTGGGGTCGATGGTGCCGTTGGTTTCAACACCAACGCCAATCGTGCCGGTCAACGCGGCTTGAACGGTGCCGAGATTAATCGGTCCATTCGGGCCATCGAGGGAACCCCAATTGACCGTCTCAAAAGATGTGTTGTTCGTGGCATTCACAACCGTACCCGACGCGGTACCAGAAATCTGGACGCGCGTACTTTCTTGGGTTCGCTGCTGGTCGTTGAGGGTGGCGTCAAAATAGAATTTGAGCCGATCATTGGGCTTCCATTCAAAAGCGCCGGTATAATTCTTGGTGTCATATTCGTAATTGATCAATTCCTGATCAAAGAACTGAATGCGAAGAAATGGGAAGGATTGGGCGCTTGGGCCTGATCCCGGCAGCACGATGGCGTCGCGATCCACGCGAGGGCTGAAAGAGGCAACATCTTGGCGAGCATGACTGCCGCTGATGACCAAACCGATTTCGCCAATATTGGTATCCCAGCGCCGGCCCAGGGTTGCAGAAACACGAGGCAGCGTTGATTTCGAAAGGTCGCTGGTTTCTGATTGGACTCGCGCCGAAATCAAAGGCTCTTTGAGCGAGAGTGGGCGAATGGTGCGCAGGTTAATCGTACCCCCGACCGATCCTTCGATGGTTTGAGCGGTTGGGACCTTGGTGACTTCAACCGAGGCAATGAGTGCGGCGGGTAAGTCTTCGAAACTAATGCCAGACCGACTGGCGCCGGACGACACCGTGGAAACACCATTAATCTCGGTCCGGTTTGCATCTGTACCGCGGATTTGGACCGCACTGCCAACACCGGCGGAGCGGGTGATTTGGATGCCCGTGACGTTTTCCAACACTTCGGCAAGGTTTTGGTCGGGCAGCTTTCCGATGTCTTCGGCTTTGATGACTTCGATCAGGCTGTCGGCATTGCGCTTTTCGCCCAAGGCGCTCTGCAACGATCTGCGGATACCAACCACGACGATTTGTTCAACTTCCTTAGCAGGAGCGGCATCTTGTGCCACCGGTGGTGTCGCAGGCCTGGTGGCATTTTGCGCAAACACGGGGCTCGCGATGGCGGCGGTTCCACTTAAAAGTGCGATGCTCAATCGGCTGTTTAAACGACTCCGATTGCCAAATTTGGCTCCGCTGTACATGAAATTGTCCTCCCCGTGAATTTTGCCTTTATCGCTCGTTGCCCACCTTACCGATTATTGTCAACCAATAATTCATGCCAATCTGCATAATTTATCGAGAATTTGGTATATAATTTAGGCCTGCAATTCCCCAATTCCCCACAGAAATGGAGATAATTCACGGCAAAATGGCAGATATCTATGGGTAAAATGACGAAAATCGTCTGTCTTGCTCTTTAAGGGGCGTCCATATGTCGGCCACCTTCAAAAGATTGGTATGAATAACTGGTTGACACATTGGACCGGATGCTTATTACATCTTCGTGAACTGGTGGGGGGCTTTCACATGCGGTCTATGATCATTCGGGGCGAGGTTGCCCGTGATCCATTGGATATGCGGAATGAGGCCTGCCCCAACACCCATTGCGTGAGCCAGGGATAGCCATGCGCCGCTATCCTGCCATTCTTGCTGCCTTTCTTATGGCTTTCGGGTCGCCGGTCCTCGCGCGGGATATCGTGGTGCGAAGTTCTGCAGAGATGCAGGCCGCGATCAAGGCAGCTCAGCCGGGCGATCAGATCATTCTCGCCAATGGGGATTGGCGCGATGTGGACATCCAGTTTGACGCGCAAGGAACGGCCGCCAAGCCAATCATCTTGAAGGCCATGACACCCGGTAAAGTCATCGTCTCTGGCGCGTCGGCACTCCGCCTTGCTGGGCGACATTTGGTTGTAAAGGATTTGGTCTTCCGTTCGGGCCAGCCTTTGGGCGAAGCCGCCATCGTGACCCGGATTGGCAATCGGTGGGCCGAGAATGCGCGCTTAACAGGCATTGTCATCGACGGCTTCAGCAATCCAGACCGTCGCAAAGAAGATCATTGGGTTGCGCTCTATGGTCGCAATATCCGGTTCGACCACTCCCATTTTGAAGGCAAGCAGAATCTGGGTGCGATGTTTGTGGTGATCCGCATGCCCGGCTGGCCGCTCGACAACAATATTCGCCTAGACCACAATTATTTTGGCCCGCGCCCGGTTCTTGGCTCCAATGGCGGCGAGACCCTAAGAATTGGCACGAGCGAGGAATCGCTCAGCCCCTCTGGCACCGTGATTGAAGACAATATCTTTGAGCGCTGTGATGGTGAGGTAGAGGTTATCTCGATCAAGTCAGGCGGCAATACGATCCGGCGCAATCTGTTTTTGCGTTCGCAAGGTGCTGTGGTTTTGCGCCATGGCAATGGCAATCTTGTGGAATCAAACATCTTCCTGGGCATGGGCGAGGCCAACACAGGCGGGATCCGGGTCATTAATCGCGATCAAACCGTGCGAAACAATTATTTGGAGGGATTGGCAGGCGGGAATTTCACCGCCGCGCTCTCCATCATGAATGGCGTGCCCAATTCGGTCATCAATCGCTATCATCAAGTTGTGGGTGGCGAAATTGCCAATAACACTCTCGTCAATCCGGTCTCCATTCTGTTTGGCGCCGGGGCAAGCGCTGAGCGTTCTGCCGCGCCCGAGGGGGTAAAGGTCACCAAAAATCTTGTGGTGACTGATTTGTCGCATGCGCCGTTTCGCGTCGATGCGCCCACAACGGGCATCCAGTTTGCGGGCAATGTTACCAATATAAGTGTGCCGGATGGTGTTGGGTTTGAGCAAAAGCCCGTTGCACTGCGGCGTGGGGCCAATGGGCTCCTTTATCCGCGCAACCAAGCAATGGCAGACCTTGGTGCGTCTCGCCAACTTGTGGCACCTAAGCGCAGCGCTGTTGGTCCTGCTTGGTACCGGCCTGCATCACAATCAGCGGTTCAGCCAAAGCCAAGTCGAACCGTCACGATTCAAACCTCCGGCGCGCTGGTTGCAGCGCTTGCCAACGCGCATGACGGCGATGTTTTGCAGCTTGGCAAAGGCACATTCACCCTTGATGAGCCTCTGCCCGTGCGCCGTGATGTGACGATCTCAGGGGCTGGCGCACACATCTCCTTTCGCGCGGCGACGCTATTTGTGATGGAAGAGGGTGGCAGCTTGACCCTTCGGGGCCTCACCATCTCTGGCAAGGAAGCGCCCTCTGCAGTCGGCAATGCTGTGATCCGATCTTCACCCCGCACCATGCTGACAAACTATGTCGTGGACATTGAAGACTGCCTTTTCCTCGATCTGGCGCATACAACGCAATTTGATTTGATCGCAACAACCCCGGCGACTTTTGCCGGAAAAGTCCGGATCGCCAAGACGCAGGTCACGGACTTAAGTGGGGCGGTTCTTGCGGCCACCTCTGAACGGGGCAATGCCGGGCTCTATCCTGTCGAAGAGATCGAGTTCGAACAGCTGTCACTCACCCGCGTTGGCATGATTGCCGATGTGCTGCGTCAAGGCACGGACGAGAGCACATTTGGCCCACGATTTAGCCTGCTGGACAGCCAGATCACAGAGAGCGGTGGTGTGCGTCTTTCTGGTGTTCAGGTGACGCGCATCTCTCAAAACCGCTTCCTCCGCAGCGCCAAACTAGAGGTGATCCACAGCGTGGGTGAGCCTTCAACACGCATCACAAACAATGAGTTTGCTGCATCGCCACCCCCCGTCGTGTCGGAACTTTATTTCAAAGGGCCATTGCGCGCCGAAATTCGGGACAACCGCCTCCAATGAGCAATCTAATCGCCATGGCATTTCTCGCCTCCGTCACCTTCGCCATACCCGGTGCAAGTGCCGCCCAGCCTGCGCCAGCGGGCCAAGCTGCGCCGGACTTGTTTGCGACAGAAGTGGCCAAATCTCGTGTCTTTCTTGAGGAGATGATGCAGGCGGGGATTTATGTACCCCAGCCAAAGGACCCGGGCGGCGGCGCAAGCCATGAGCAGCACAAGCGCAATTACCGCGCGCTCTATGAAGCAGGCCAGCTTTATAAACTTACAGGTGATCGCCGATATCGCGATTATGCGCGCGATATGTTGCTGGCCTATGCCGCACTTTATCCGACACTAGGGCCCCATCCAGCGCGGTCTAATGATCAGCGCTATGGCAAGCTATTCTGGCAGGTTTTGAACGATGCTGTTTGGCTGGTGAATGGCATTCAGGGCTATGAACTAATCCGCGCGGATCTGTCGGCACAGGACCGCGCGCGCATCGACCCCCTGTTCCGTCAGATGGCAACCTTTCTATCGGTCGAGAGCGTCAAAACCTTTGATATGATCCACAATCATGCAACTTGGGCAACGGCTGGCGTTGGCATGACGGGCTATGTGTTGGGCGATCGCGACCTTGTCGACCGCGCCCTAAAAGGATCGCGAAAAGATGGATCGGCTGGCTTTCTAAAACAGATCGACGATTTGTTGTCGCCCGACGGCTATTATGCCGAAGGGGGCTATTATCAGCGTTATGCGCTGTGGCCCTTCATGGTCTTTGCCAATTCCATCGAACGCTATGATCCCGCAGTTGGCATCTTCAAGCGGCGCGACGGCGTCCTTGTGAAGACGGTCCAAACTGCGGTTGATTTGACCTATCGCGGCCATTTTGTGCCCTTTAATGATGCCTTGAAAGAAAAGAGCCTCAATACAGAAGAGCTCTATCAGAGTGTTGCCATCGCTTATGCGCAATCGCGCGATCCCGCCCTTTTGTCCGTCGCACACTGGCAAGGACGGGTTGCCCTTTCGCCCGAAGGCAAGATGGTGGCAGCCGATCTCGCGGCCGGAAAGGCACGACCATTTCCTTTCGGCTCGCGTCTGTTGCGCGATGGAGCCGATGGCAAGTCAGGTGCAGTCGCCCTCATCCGGTCTGGCGATTCTGAAACGGGACAATTGCTGGTTACCAAAAGCGCGTCCCAAGGGATGGGCCATGGCCATTTTGACCGGCTCAACTGGCTTTATTTCGATGAAGGTCGCGAAATTGTCAGCGATTATGGCGCCGCGCGCTTCCATAATGTCGAGGCCAAATATGGCGGCCGTTACCTTCCTGAAAACGAAAGCTGGGCGAAACAATCGATTGCCCATAATGTGTTGGTGGTCGATGGGCGCAGCCATTTTGATGGCAAACTAGAGCCCGCAGAAGAGCATGCGGGCGAGCAGGTGCTGTTTAGCGCCTCGCAAGACTTCTCGATTTCGGTCGGACGGGAAGCCAATGCCTATCCGGGCGTAACCATGACCCGCGCCGTCGCCTTGGTCGCGGTTCCCGGATTAGACAAGCGGGTGGTGGTAGACCTTCTGCGTGTGCGGTCTACAAGCCAGCATCGCTATGATCTGCCGCTGCATTATCAGGGCCATATCGTGGAGCTTGGCCCCCAGTTTAAGGTCAATACAGAGGTAAGGCCAGTTCTCGGCCAAGGTGCTGGCTATCAGCACATATGGGTCGACGGTGTCGCCAGCACACCGCAGAAGCCCTTCATAACGTGGCAAAATCAAACCCGGTTTCATACGTGGCACTGGGTCCCGCAAACAGGCAGCAGCGTTATCCTGGCCGAAAGCGGTGCAGGCGATCCAAACTTTAATTTGCGCCGCGAGCCTATGATCATCCAACGCCTCGAAGGTGCGGCCGATAGCTTGTTTGCCGGAGTCCTTGAGGGCCATGGCAGCTATGACCCAGATAGCGAGCGGGTCACGGCCAGTCGCAGCCAAATCGCTTCCATCGAGGCTGCAACCATTGGCGAGGCAGATGTCGCCATTCTCACCACGCGGGCAGGGGTGAAAGTCGCGGTCGCTGTGGCGCACGCACCCGATCCGATGAAGCGCCACTCCATCCAATTTGCCGGGCATGAACTGTCTTGGGCCGGCCCAGTCGCAAGGATAGTTCTAAAATGAGCGAAACATACCCCTTTGTCGCGCGCCGCCGGAAACCCGGGCCCGGGAAGCCTCACGGCAGATCTTTGGGATCGGCTATTTCTGTGGCGGTGCAATCATGAAGACTGGCAAGCTACGTTGGTTGATTGTCAGCTTGGTCGCCTTGGCAACGGTCATCAATTACATTGATCGCGGTGCGCTTGGTTTCCTATGGCCCGAGATTTCTAAGGAATTGGGCCTGACCAAAGCCGATTATGCCATCATTCTGAACGTCTTCACCTTTGCCTATGCATTCGGCCAATCCATTTTTGGGCGTATCTTCGACCAGATTGGGACACGGCTTGGCTTTGTTCTCTCGATCGCGGTCTGGTCTTTAGCAACCATGCTCCATGCGGTTGCGAATGGTCTTGCCAGTTTTGCTATTTTCCGCGCGCTACTGGGTGTTTCTGAAGCAGGGAATTGGCCTGGTGCCACCAAGGCAAATGCTGAATGGTTCCCCATTAATGAGCGGGCTTTGGCCCAAGGCATCTTCAATTCTGGCGCTGCGGTCGGCGGTATCATTTCGGCACCCATCATCGCCTTTCTCTTTGTCTTTCTCGGCAGCTGGCAAGCCACCTTTATCGTAATCGGTGCCCTCGGATTTTTGTGGCTGGTGCCTTGGCTGATGATTTATAAGGCAGGCCCGGACGCCCATCCATGGATCAGCGCCGAGGAGCGCCGCTTCATTTTAGAGGGCCAACGCGATACCCAATCAAACACCGAGGCGAGCTATGCCCCGGGTTCGGCTGAAATCCTATCGCGCAAGGAAAGCTGGGGCGTTATCCTCGCATCGGCCTTTATTGATCCAATCTGGTGGCTGTTCATCGGTTGGCTGCCTCTCTATCTGGCGGAGACCTATGGCTTTGGTGTCAAGGACATCGGGCTTTATGCGTGGGTGCCTTATATTGGTGCCATGTTCGGCGCCTGGTTTGGCGGACTTTTGGCGCAAAACCGAATTAAGGCTGGCTGGTCGGTCGATAAGTCGCGCAAGTTTGTGATCGCGCTGGGTGGGGCCATCATGCTGGTCTCGCTATTGGCAACGATCAAAGCGGCAACGCCTACCGTCGCTGTCTTGCTGATGGCAGCCATTTTGTTTGGCTTCCAAACAGCTATCGGCAATATTCAAACCTTGCCCAGCGATTTTTATGCGGGCAGCTCGATTGGCACCTTGGCCGGCTATGCCGGCACGGCAGCAAAGCTTGCTGTTGTCGGTCTCAATTTCCTCATCCCCGTCATCACCATCCACAGCTATGCGCCTGCATTTGCCGTGGGCGCGGCACTCGCCGTGCTGACGGTTCTGGCCGTTTTCGTGCTGTGTCGCGAGATCAAACCCCTTCAGCCGCGCTCGGCGCACTAATCCCTCCGAACATCATGAAGCAGGAAACGACATGACAAATTTGACAGGCAAAACCGCGATTGTAACAGGCGGCAGCCGAGATATTGGCCGGGCGGTTTGCGAGGAATTGGCCTCTGCGGGCGCCAAGGTGGTTGTAAATTACCGGGGTGACCCCGCCGCGGCACAGGCAATTGTCGACGGCATTACGTCTGCCGGAGGCCAAGCACTTGCTGTGCAAGCCGATGTGACCGTGGCCGCCGACTGTACCCGTCTTGTCGAGGAAGCCCGAGCGCGCTTTGGTGAGGAAATTCATATTCTGGTCAATGTCGCTGGCGGCATGGTCGCACGCAAGCAATTGGCCGACATGGACATCGATTTCTTTGAGCATGTGATGCGGCTTAATGCCGGCTCGGCCTTTATGATGACCCAAGCCGTTGTGCCTTTTATGAAAGAAGGGGGCAGCATTGTGAATTTTGCCTCGCAAGCTGGGCGGGATGGCGGTGGGCCGGGCGCAACCGCCTATGCGGCCTCCAAAGGTGCCGTCATGACCTTCACGCGATCAATGGCCAAAGAACTTGGACCGCGGGGCATTCGCGTCAACGCGCTATGCGCTGGCATGATTGCAACCACGTTCCATGATGTCTTTACTAAGGACGAAGTGCGCGCGTCTGTGGCCGCGGCCACCCCGCTTCGCCGCCAAGGCATCGCGGCAGAAGTGGCGCGCACGGTCCGTGCGCTGGCCAGTTCGGATATGAGTTTCGTCACAGGTGCCAATATCGACATCAATGGCGGTACATTCTTCTCGTGATCGACTGGGAGGTCACACGATGAGGGTGGCGATCATTGGGGAAGCCATGCTGGAATATCGCAGCCAGCCCAGAGTTACTGGCGGCCTGACCTATGGCGGCGATACGCTCAATAGTGCGATCCATATGGTACGCGCCGGCTGCGAGACAGCCTTTGTTACGGCTTTAGGCCATGACCCACTCAGCGACGCACTGGTCAAAGACTGGCAGCGCGAAGGCCTCGATACCCGCTATGTTTTCAAGCATCCGACCAAGCAACCTGGCATTTATGCCATCCATGTGGATGCGCGCGGCGAGAGAAGCTTCATCTATTGGCGCGAGGACAGTGCCGCGCGAACCTTGTTTGATTTGCCAGATCTAGATCATGCTCGCGACCATGTGGCCGGGGCTGACCTTTTGTACTTCAGCCTGATCTCGCTCGCGATTTTACCACCCTCCGGGCGCGAAGCCCTGATTGATCTGGCCAGACGGGTGCGCGCCCAAGGTGGACGGGTCGCCTATGATAGCAATTTCCGGCCCCGTCTTTGGGACAAGGTTCAAACGGCTCTGGCTTGGTCCAATCAGGCGATTGCGCTTGCCACCATCGGGCTTCCAACCGCTGAAGATGAGCAAGCCCTGCTTGGCGCTGACATGAGCGGGGAAGCGATTGCTGAGCGCTGGCGCGCGCTGGGCTGTAGCGAGGTCATCGTCAAACGCGGACCTGCCGGACCCGTTATTGCGGCGGAGGGCAAGGCTGCCTTCGTCTATCCCTGTGACCCGCTTCAAATGATCGATTCCAGCGGTGCGGGCGACGCCTTCAATGCGGGCTATCTCGTGGCACGGCTCAAGGGCCATGACGTGAGGATGGCTGCCAAATGCGGGCATGAATTGGCGGCTTGGGTCATCCAGCGGCCCGGTGCCATTCCGCCTTTGTCCGGGGATGCCCCCTATCACCATCTCAGAGATAAGGGCGTGGCATGACTCTCCTGATCTTCGCCCTCGCACGGCTCAAGTTGGGGTCTGACTGGTCCTTAGGCCAAAACCAGGCACCCCTCCAATCTTTCGATGGCTGCGTAAGACCGCGTACTGAACAGAGTGCCAGAAAGTGCGTCAGCGCGCAGCGGACCCGGCCCGCAAGGGGGGTGAACCGATTGCAAAATCAATTGATTCATGCCACAAGTGCATACCAATTTTACTGCGTCAACTGGGGCTAAGATGGCTTATAAGAGAATGGAAAGTCAGCGCGAACGCCTTTACCATCGCGTCGTCGAACAAATTCTACAATCCATTCGTGCGGGCGATTACCGTCCAGGCAGTCGCTTGCCGAGTGAGCGTGAACTGGCAGAGAAATATCAAGTCAGTCGGGTGACCATTCGTGAGGCCACAATCGCCCTTGAAGCCAAAGGGGCCATCGAGATTCGTGCAGGTTCGGGCTCCTTCGTTCTGGAGATGAGTTCGGCAAGCGAGCTTGCCTTACCAGATGTGTCGGCCTTTGACTTAACCACCGCGCGGATGATTTTTGAGGCAGAAGCCGCTGCCCTTGCTGCGACCAGCATCACCGATGCAGAAATCAATAAGCTCGCCAGCCTTGTTGAGGCGATGGCGTCAAACAAGGTGGGTGGCCCCGAAGATGGCGACGATCTGGATCGCCAGTTTCATTTGACCATTGCAGCGGCGGCCAATAATCCGGCGATTGAGCATTGCATTCACGAGCTATGGCGGATGCGCAACCACGTGCCCCAGGTCAAAGCCCTTTATTCCCGGGTGTGCGCGGTCAGCGTCGATGAACGCCAGAATGAACATTCAGAAATCTATTTGGCACTCAAGGCACGCGATGCCAGCAAAGCGCGTGCAGCCATGCGCGAGCATTTCCATCGCTTGTTCGAAACCATGGTTAGCGCGCAGGAGAGCGTGGCGCTTGACGAGCTGCGAAAGTCAATCGGCACGGCGCGGGCGCGTTATCTGCAGGCCACAGCGGCTTAGTGCCGATCCGGTGCGGCGCTAAATCACGATGCGCCTAAGCTTGCCGCCGCACGATTGTCGGTTTCCTCAACCCATCACATTTCCCAAACCGACCTAAACCCAAAGCCCAGGGTATCCCAGAGCGGCCAATACCCCGCCTCACACCAAAGGCCCTGCAGCTGCGATGGGCAAAGGTGGCGCTTTTTCTCTTTTCATTGGAAAAAATGGTGGAGCCAAGGGGAGTCGAACCCCTGACCTCTTGAATGCCATTCAAGCGCTCTACCAACTGAGCTATGGCCCCATCTGATTTGGTCGTGACGGACCAAATGGATCGAGTTGTGGGCTCCACCGAACCCACAAGAGCGCCGCGTATAGACGTCTCAGCCGAGGGGATCAAGACGGGCGTCGCAGCATTGCTGCAGCGCGTCGCTGTGGCAGGGCAGCCAGACATGCATTTCCCGCAAACGCTGGGCCTGAAACGCAAAAGGCCTGCGCTGACCCCAAGAAACGGTCAGCGCAGGCCTCTTATAGTCGCGATGCGCTGATAGGCAGCGCGGGCTTTACACCTTAGCGGGGGTCGACGTCGTCATCGTCTGGACCGGGGATATCGCCCAGATCGTCATCGATGAGGTCTTCATCATCTTCCAAGAAGGGCACTTCATCGTCGCCGGCGGTTGGATCATCATCGTCCAATTCCTGCTCGGAGAAGCCTTCGGGCACATCTGCGCCGCCGGTGCCTTGGTTGATGGGGTCGGATTCTTCGTCATCATCGAGTTCGAGCGGCGCTTGGTCCACAGCGGCTGCATCGAGCTCTGCCGTGACTTCTTCATGCTCCATTTCGTCCTCGTCCATATCGGGGTCGATGACCTTTGCGGGCGCGTCTTCATCATCCTCTTCAGCGGCCGCAGCCAGCTTGGGATCAAAGGCGGTCAGACGTGCTTTAGCGCGACGGGCTTTGACCGCTTCATCATCGGGGTCAAACACATTGCCACATTTGGGGCATTCTGCAGGCCGCTTATGTAGGTCATAGAATTTTGCGCCGCAGGCGGGGCACAATTGTTTTTCGCCAAGGTCAATTTTAGGCACTGTTGGGGCTCCACTGGCCGATCGCCACATTGGGAAGGTAATCTAAGGGCGCAGCGCTTGCCACGTAAGTGTGACGCTGTCAAAACCTATGCTGCAGTCCAATGCAATTAGGTGCAATTAGGCCGCCGATTGGCTGCGCAACTGGCCCAAAACGTTAAAGAAGGTCGGGAAGGTTTTCGATGTGCAGGCAGGGTCCTCGATCGTCACCCCGTCATTGGCTAAGCCTGCGATGGCAAGCGACATCGCCATGCGGTGGTCGTCATAGGTCGCGACTTGAGCGGGTCTCAGTTTAGCCGGGCGGATCAGAAGACCGTCTTGACGTTCATCTAAGTCGGCCCCCATGGCGCGCAATTGGGTGGCCATGGCTTTTACCCGGTCGGTCTCTTTCCAGCGCATATGCTCGACCCCAGTAATGAGGACGGGGCTGGAGGCATTAGAGGCGATGGCGGCGAGGGTGGGGGCGGTATCGGAAATCGCATTCATATTGATTTCAAGACCATGGAGCTGGGCCGGGCCGGTCACGGTGAGGCCTTCGGCACTTTCTTCCACACGGGCACCCATGCCGGCCAAGGCATCCACGAAGAGGGCATCGCCTTGCAAGGCTTTGCGCGAGAGGCCAGGAATAGTCACACGTCCGCCGGTAACTGCAGCGGCGGCAAAGAAATAGGATGCGCTCGAGGCATCCGGCTCAACGTGATAGGGGGCTTTGGCTTGATAATGTTGACCGGCAGCAACGCGCAAAACATGTGGTTCTGGCCGCTCTACCCGAACGCCCCAATCGGCCATCATCTCAATCGTCATGGCGATATAGGGTTCAGAGACAATGGGCCCGGTCAAAAAAAGCTCCGTATCGGCCTTGGCAAAGGGCGCAACCATGAGGGCTGCGCTAACTTGTTGGCTCGAGCGCTGTGGATCCAGCTCTAAGCGGCCACCGGGGAGGCCAGAGCCCGTGAGCACCAGAGGGAAATGGCCCGGCGCGCCCTCGAATCTGACGTGCGCGCCTTGCGCGGCAAGAACCTCTAGAAGATCGCCCATCGGCCTTTTGCGCATGGCAGCGACACCATCAAAGCGCACGGGGGCGAGGCTAAGTGCGCTTAAGGCCAAGAGGAAACGGGCGGCAGTGCCTGCATTGCCGACAAACAAGTCTGCAGTGCCGCCTGTGGGGGCTGGCAATTGGCCACCACACCCGGCCACTTTAAAGACCGAGGCGGCAGGGTCGTGGGAAACCTCAAAGCCCAAAGCGTTTAAGCAACTCGCAAAGATGCGAGTGTCGTCGCTGTCAAGCGCCCCAGTCAAGACAGATTGGCCCTCTGCCAAAGCGGCCAGTAATAAAGCCCGATTATTGATGCTCTTAGAGCCCGGAACCGTCACGGTGCCACGGGCAGGGGCTTTGAAGCGAGGGATGAATAAGGTTTCCATAGGCGCTCCTTAAAGTCGTGGGCACACAAAATAAAGTCGCAATGTGGCATGCGTGCTTTGCTAAAGCGGGCTTTTGGCGAGCTGGTTGTAATTGCTGTTTGGCAGCGGCGGGTAAGCTTGGTAGGACCTCGCCCGAACGCATACGTCGCAAATCCTAGCCAATGGGCACCCAATTCATGATTATCGCTGTCGATGGCCCCCTTGCTGCTGGAAAGGGCACGATTTCGAAGGCCTTGGCTGAATTCTATGGTCTGCCCCATATGGACACGGGCAAGCTCTACCGGGGTGTGGCCTATCGGCTTTTGTCGGCCGGCCTTTCACCCCAAGATGCCGAGACCGCAGCCAAAGTGGCGCGAAGCTTGTCGATGGATGGGATTGAGGATGCCGATTTGCGTACGGCTCAAGTCGGCGCGGCGGCCTCTGTGGTGGCGGCTAACCAAGCCGTGCGGCAAGCCTTGTTCGATCTGCAACGTAACTTTGCCTTGCAAGCGGGCGGCGCGGTTCTCGATGGCCGCGATATTGGCACAGTGGTTTGCCCAGAGGCCGATGTGAAGCTGTATGTGTCAGCCAGTCCAGAAGAGCGGGCCCGTCGCCGCCAGACGGAACTGGAAGCCTTGGGCGAGGTCATTTCTTTTGAGGCAATGCTGGCACAAACCCTAGAGCGGGACGCCCGAGATTCGGGTCGCGCGGATGCCCCTTTACGGCCTGCTGAAGACTCCCACTTGCTCGATACCACTGGGCTGAGTATAGAGGCGGCTGTGGATAAAGCCCGATTGATCGTGGAACAGGTGCGTTTGGCCAAAAGCTGAGCCGGCTTTCTTCGAAATTCCAACAATCGTTTCATTCACTCACATGCAAAAATGATGCGTTGTAAGACGTGAGGCCCGAAGGCCGCAGGACCTTTCGGGCAAGACCGCCGGAGCCAACCGGCAGGCCTGCTTTCATCTATTCGGAGACTGATACACACATGAGCGACACGCTCCTTAACCCGAGCCGGGACGATTTCTCGGCATTGCTAGAAGAATCCTTTGGTGCCCGTGGTGGCTTGACCGAAGGCAAAGTCATTTCCGCGACCGTTGTTTCGATTGAGAACGATTTCGTTCTGGTCGACATTGGTTTGAAGACCGAAGGCCGCATTCCGTTGCGCGAATTTGGTCTTGAAGGTTCGTCCTTGAAGGTCAATGACACTGTAGAAGTTTACCTCGACCGGATTGAGAACGCGCTCGGTGAAGCCGTTGTCAGCCGCGAGAAGGCCCGCCGTGAAGAGGCTTGGGGCCGCCTTGAGAAGCTGTTCGCAACCGGTGAGTCGGTTGATGGTGCGATTGTTGGCCGCGTGAAGGGCGGCTTCACGGTTGACCTCGGCGGCGCAAATGCCTTCTTGCCAGGTTCGCAAGTTGACATCCGCCCCGTGCGCGACGTCGGCCCATTGATGAACATCGTTCAGCCATTCTGCATCCTGAAAATGGATCGCCCACGTGGCAATATCGTGGTTTCGCGTCGCTCGATCCTCGAACTCGACCGCGCAGAAGCCCGTACTGAGATCGTTGCAGGTCTGGCCGAAGGCGAAATCCGCGATGGCGTTGTCAAGAACATCACCGATTATGGTGCGTTCGTCGACTTGGGCGGCGTCGATGGTCTGTTGCATGTCACCGACATGAGCTGGAAGCGTATCAGCCACCCAAGCCAAGTGCTGAACGTCGGCGACACGGTTCAAGTTCAGATCGTCAAGATCAACCCAGACACCCAGCGTATCTCCTTGGGCATGAAGCAATTGCTGTCCGATCCTTGGGATGGGGCAGAAGCCAAATATCCAGTTGGCGCACGTTATTCGGGCGTCATCACCAACATCACCGACTATGGTGCGTTTGTTGAATTGGAATCTGGCGTTGAAGGTCTGGTTCACGTGTCCGAAATGTCCTGGACCAAAAAGACCTTGCATCCTTCCAAGATCGTCAACCCTGGCGATCCAGTCGATGTGATCGTGATCGATGTGGATGGCGACAAGCGCCGCATCTCGCTGGGCATGAAGCAAGCTCAACCCAATCCTTGGGATGCGTTTGTTACCGAATTCCCAGTTGGTTCGACCATCAATGGCGAAATCAAGAACATCACCGAATTCGGTCTGTTCGTTGGCGTCAATGACGAGCTGGACGGCATGGTCCACATGTCAGACATCGATTGGAATCAGCCCGGCGAAGAAGCCATTAAGAATTACAAGCGCGGCGACATGGTCGAAGCCAAGGTTCTTGATGTTGACGTTGAAAAAGAGCGTATTTCGCTCGGCATCAAGCAAGTCTCGTCTGATCCATTCGCAACCGAGACCTTGAAGCGCGGCCAAACCGTGACCTGCACCGTGACCGAAATTGCTTCGGGCGGTATCGAAGTCTCGATCGGTCCAGACAACATCATGAAGGCTTTCGTTCGCAAGTCGGACATCTCGCGCGATCGTGCAGAGCAGCGTCCAGAGCGCTATGCTGTTGGTGACCGTGTGGATGCCGTCGTTACAGCGATCGACAAGGCAACGCGTAAAGTCTCGGTTTCGATCAAGGCGCTTGAAATGGCTGAAGAAAAAGAAGCCATTAGCCAGTTTGGATCGTCCGACTCCGGCGCATCCTTGGGTGACATCCTTGGCGCAGCTCTGCGTCAAAAGGAACAAAACGACTAAGTTTCGTGGAGGTGATCCAAGATCACGCCAAGAAACCAGATCTATGCAGAAAGGCCAGAGCGTTGCTCTGGCCTTTTTATTTTTCGGTCAAAGACAAATTTCCTTGCGAAGGCTTGCGCATAAGTGGTTTTTTGCTGTTATATGTGCGTGATAAAGTTTAACTGGGGGACAGACCCATATGTTGCGATCTGAACTTGTTGCTAAATTAGCTACCGAGAATCCGCATCTATTTCATGGGGATGTCGAACGCGTCGTCGATACCGTATTGGAAGAGATCACCAAGGCATTGGAAAGAGGCGACCGCGTTGAATTGCGCGGGTTCGGAGCATTTTCGGTGCGCTCGCGCGGGGCTCGTCAGGGGCGCAACCCACGCACGGGGGAAGGTGTGGCAGTAGAAGCCAAGCATGCGCCCTTCTTCAAGGCGGGCAAGGAATTGCGCGCCCGCCTCAATGGTGGCGTTGATCCTGGCGAATAAGCCTGTGGCGCACCCGCAGCAGCGCATCACCACTTTTCCCATTCCCATTCCCAGTTTCCCAAGAGCGCGGTGGACCCTGAAAACGGGTGCGCCGCGTTCTGCTAATCGTGCGTAGAAGGATAGCAGCATGAGCCTCGCTGATGAGTTCAAAGCCTTTATCTCGGGCGGCAATGTCGTCGACCTTGCCGTCGGTGTGGTCATCGGCGCCGCATTCGGCAAAATCGTTTCGGCTTTTGTCGACAAGGTGATTATGCCGGTCGTGGGCCTGTTGACCGGCGGCGTCGATTTGGCGGGTATGAAGATCGTGCTGCAAGCCGCAGACGAAGCAACCAAAAAGGCCGAAGTAGCCATAGGTTATGGCGATGTTTTGGCGGCGGGCTTGAATTTTGTCATCGTAGGCTTTGTGCTGTTCTTGGTGGTTAAGTCCTATAACCGCGTGCGCGCGCCAGCGCCTGCCCCCGCAGCCCCGGCAGGTCCAACCCAAGAAGAGCTTTTGGCCGAAATTCGCGACCTGCTTAAAAAACAAAGCTGAGGTCGAACGCCTTTTTGCCGCAGTGCGCGCTTTTGCTTTGTGGCTGAACGCTCTACATGAGCAGGCATGCGCCTTGCCGAAGCCAAGATTTGTGGATTGTCTGACCGCCAAACGGTGGCCGATGCCTTGGCTTATGGCGCGGCTTTCATCGGCTTTGTGACTTTTCCTAAAAGCCCGCGCCATATCCTGCCAGCTGACGCTAAGCCTCTGGCGAAAATGGCGGCGGGCATGGCGCGTACGGTATCGGTTGTGGTGGACCCTGACGATGCCTTGCTGGATCAAGTGATGTCAGAGCTTGGCCCAGACTTTCTGCAAGTGCAGGGCAAAGAGAGCCCAGAGCGTTGTGCGGCCATTAGGGCGCGCGGCGTCGGCATCATCCGGGCGTTTGGCATTTCCGAGCGCGAGGACCTAGAGCAGATTAAGCCCTATCTTGGCGTCGTTGATTATGTCCTGTTTGACGCCAAGGCCCCCAAAGGTGCCGATCGCCCTGGGGGCCTAGGACATGTGTTTGACTGGACGATTTTACAGGGCTTCCAATGCCCTGTGCCTTGGTTTTTGTCGGGCGGCTTGAATCCAGAGAATGTCGCAGCGGCGGTGCGGCGAACCGGTGCACCTTTGGTGGATGTCTCCTCTGGTGTTGAGGCCGCGCCCGGCCTAAAGGATAGAGGGCGGATCGCTAGCTTTATGCAAGCTTTGAACGACTGAGAATGGATCACTAAACAAGATGGACGCACGTAATTCCTGGGGTTCTTATCCCGATGCGCAAGGCCGCTTTGGCCAATTTGGCGGTCGCTTTGTCGCTGAAACCCTGATGCCCAACATCTTGGCGCTGCAGCAGGCCTATGAGGAGGCCAAAGCCGATCCAAGCTTTCAGGAAACCCTAGACATTTTCTTGCGCGACTATGTCGGCCGCCCAAGCCCGCTTTATTTCGCAGAGCGTTTGACGGAGCATTTCGGCGGCGCAAAAATCTATTTCAAGCGCGATGAGCTCAACCATACTGGTGCCCATAAGATCAATAATTGTATGGGCCAGATATTCTTGGCCATGCGCATGGGTAAGACGCGTATCATTGCCGAGACGGGGGCCGGCCAACATGGCGTGGCCACGGCAACGGTCTGCGCCCGCTTTGGTCTGCCCTGTATCGTTTATATGGGCGCGACGGACGTTGAGCGGCAAAGCCCCAATGTGTTCCGTATGAAGCTGTTGGGGGCAGAAGTTCGCCCCGTGGATGCAGGAACGGCAACGCTTAAGGACGCCATGAATGAAGCCCTGCGCGATTGGGTCACCAATGTGAAGGACACCTTCTACATCATCGGCACGGTCGCAGGCCCACATCCCTATCCGCAATTGGTGCGTGACTTCCAATCGGTGATTGGCCGGGAAACCAAGCAGCAAATGCTGGAACGCGAAGGTCGTCTGCCCGATGCATTGGTGGCTTGTATCGGTGGGGGCTCGAATGCGATTGGTCTATTCCACCCTTTCCTCGAAGACGAAAGCGTGAAGATTTATGGTGTGGAAGCGGCAGGTCATGGCATTGAAACTGGCCTCCATGCGGCAGCTTTGACGGGCGGCCGCCCCGGCGTTTTGCACGGCAATCGCACCTATCTGCTACAAAATGACGATGGCCAAATCATCGATGCGCACTCCATCTCGGCAGGCCTCGACTATCCAGGTGTTGGGCCCGAGCATGCGTTTTTGAAAGATACGGGCCGGGCGACCTATTTGTCGGCCACCGACGATGAGGCGCTAGAAGCCTTCCAACTCTGCGCACGCTTAGAGGGTATTCTGCCTGCCCTAGAGCCATCGCATGCTCTGGCCCGCGTGGGTGAGATCGCCAAGGATGTTGGGAAAGGCGGGATTGTCGTGATGAACCTCTGTGGCCGTGGCGACAAAGACATTTTCACCATCGCCAATGCTTTAGGGGCGAAAATCTAATGCCAGTCGGACGTCTTTCGAACGCTTTCGCCCGCGCCAAAGCCGAAAATCGGGCCGCTTTGGTTGCCTATGTCATGGCCGGTGATCCTTCGCTGGAAGTATGTGCAGCGATTCTCGACGCTTTGCCCAAGGCGGGCGTGGATGTAATTGAGCTGGGCTTTCCCTTTACCGACCCTATGGCCGATGGCCCGTCGATCCAGCGCGCTGGGATTCGCGCTTTGAAAAATGGCACCACTTTGCGCAAGACCATGGCCTTGGTTGCCCAGTTTCGCCAGAAGCATCCTGAAACGCCCCTGATCGTCATGGGCTATCTCAATCCCGTTGAGACCATGGGCTATGATGCCTTTGCCCGCCATGCCGCCGAAGTGGGCATTGATGGGGCGATCATCGTGGATGCGCCGCCCGAAGAGGATGCGGATTTACGCGCCGCCATGCAGGCCAGCGATCTTGCTTTGATCCGTCTGGCAACGCCTACAACCGACGCCAAGCGCTTGCCTGCGGTCGTCGCGGGCGTCAGCGGCTTTGTCTATTATGTCTCCGTTGCGGGCATAACTGGTGACAAGGCGATTGAGACGGCTGATATTGCTGAGGCAGTCGCGGACGTGCGCAAGGCTTCAGGCCTGCCGGTTGCAGTCGGCTTTGGGATTAAGACGCCTGAGGCGGCCGCGCGCACGGCCAAAATCGCAGATGGCGTGGTGGTTGGCTCTGCGCTGGTTGACGTGATCGCCAGTGCACATGAAACTGGTGGCGATGCTGCAATGGCTGCAGCTTTGTTTTGTCAGTCCTTGTCGCAAGCCATTGCGCAAGCCCGCTAGGAGCCACAGGCATGAATAGCTGGATCGACCGTATCCGTCCGGGCATCAATAAGCTTTTGCAAAAGCGGGAAACGCCCGACAATTTGTGGGTCAAGGACCCTGATAGTGGCGAAATGCTCTATCGGGTTGATCTGGAAAACAGCCAATGGGTGACGCCTTCGGGCCGTCACATGCGCATTGGGCCCGAGCTTCGCTTCCGCTATTTGTTTGACGGCGAAAGCTGGCTGGCGATCGATACGCCGAAAGTGGTTGAAGACCCGCTGAAATTCAAAGACGACAAGCGCTATGTCGACCGATTGAAAGATGCGCGCGCCAAGACAGGTCGCGATGATGCGATGGCCATTGGCTATGGCAAGGTTGGTGGCAATTACACCGTTGCCTTGGTGCAAGACTTTAACTTCATGGGTGGATCGCTCGGCATGGCTGCGGGCGAAGCCTTTATCAAAGCTGCCCAAGAAGCGTTGGAACGCAAATGCCCGCTGATCTGCTTTACCGCAGCAGGGGGTGCCCGCATGCAAGAGGGCATTTTGTCCCTGATGCAAATGCCACGGACGACTTTGGCGATTGATGCGCTGCGCCGTGCTGGGCTGCCCTATATTGTTGTATTGACCGACCCGACCACAGGCGGCGTCACGGCCAGCTATGCGATGTTGGGCGATATTCACATCGCAGAGCCCGGTGCCTTGATCGGCTTTGCTGGACAACGCGTTATCGAACAAACCATCCGCCAGAAATTGCCACCGGGCTTCCAGCGCTCTGAATATCTGCTTGAGCATGGCATGGTCGATATCGTCGTCGATCGGCGTGAGCTGAAGTCGACATTGGCGCGCATCTTGGGCCTCTTGCGGGCTTAATTGGCTTGCGAACGGATCCAATTAATTGATATAGAAATATATCATTTGAACGGATCGGCACTGAAGTGGACTTAGCCCTTTTCACGCTCTTGCATCTTCTCGTCTTCGTCTATTGGCTCGGCGGCGATTTGGGCGTGTTTTATAGCTCCACCATTCTAACCAATCCCAAGCAGCCGGCAGCAGCACGCATCGCAGCGGCGCAAGTTTTGGCGCAGGTCGACATGGCCCCGCGCACGGCGATGATCTTGACCCTGCCGACGGGGCTGACCTTGGCCGCGCTTAAGGGTTGGCTGATCTTGGGGCCTTTCAGCCTTGCCTTGATTTGGACCTTCGGCCTGATCTGGCTCGTCCTCGCTTGGGTGCTGCACCTGCGACACGTGGGGCCAACGTCCCTCGCACGTCGAGCCGACCTCGCCATTCGTTGGGCCATGATCGCCGTCTTGGCCATTCTCGCTTTGAACCTCTGGCCCCAAGCACCAGCCTTGCCGCTTTTTTTAAAGGCCAAATGCGCCATCCTTGCCGCCACCATCCTGTGCGGCTTGTTGATCCGTCGTGCGCTGGTTCGCTTTGGCCCGGCCTTTGGACGTCTTGTGCAAGAAGGCGCTAGTCCTGAGGTCGATCAAGAGATTGCGCGCGCTTTAGATGAAAGCCGCCCGCTGGTCGTCACCATTTGGCTTCTATTGCTCGCTGCGGCTTTTTTGGGCTTAGCTAAACCGCTTTAAAGGATCTTGATCATGGCTGAACCAGCTCCAACACTTATGGCTCTGGCCGACCGTCTGGCTCAGCTGATTGGGGCAGAATATGTCTCACGCGACGAGGATACCCGCCGCGCGATGAGTGAGGATGTTTTCAGCCAAGGCGGTGTCGCAGGCCTGGTTGTCGCGCCAGCCACCACCCAAGAATTGTCGCACGTTTTGGAGGCGGCCCATCAAGCCGGGGCCATCATCGTGCCGCGTGGCGGCGGTATGAGCTATACCTCAGGCTTTGTCACCGATCAGGCCGGAGCCGTCCTTATCGATACGCGGCGCATGGATCAGGTCATCTCAGTCAGTCCTGAAGATATGTTGGTGACGGTACAGGCTGGTGCAACGTGGGCATCCTTGCAAGCCGCCCTAACCCCACATGGGCTGCGCACCCCGTTTTGGGGGCCACTTTCGGGCATTAGCTCGACGATTGGCGGTGGCCTGTCGCAATTAAACGCCTTTTTTGGTGCGGGCATTTGGGGCACAACTTCAGAAAGCGTTACCTGTCTGACTGTGGTCTTGGCCGATGGCAGCATCGTGCGAACTGGCAGTGCGGGGACGATTGGCGGCAGCCCCTTCTTCAAACATTATGGACCGGACTTAACAGGCCTATTCTGTGGCGATTGTGGTGCGCTGGGCATCAAGGCTGAAGTCACCTTACGGCTGATCCCGGCCCCTGCCCATGAAGCGCACTTAAGCTTTGCCTTGCCTGATTTAGCCGCCACGGCACGCGCCACAGCTGCAGTCGCGCGCACCAATTTAGCCAGCGAAGTCTGCGCCTTTGACCCCAATCTCGCAAAAATTCGCATGCGACGCGCCAGTCTATTGCAGGACGTAAAAACCCTTGCCGCAGTCATTGGCGCGCAGAAAAACATGTTTGAAGGGGTCAAGCAGGGCGCGAAAATGGCTCTGGCAGGCCGTGGCTTCATGGATGATGCGGGCTATACTTTGCATCTGATCACCGAAGGCGCTTCGGCTGCCCAAGTCGAGGATGCTGCCCGAACCTTGCGCGAGCTTGTGAAGAGCCATGGCGGGCGGGAAATTGAGAATACCATTCCCAAAGCGATGCGCGCCGCACCCTTTACCCCGCTCAATAATATTCTGGGTCCAGACGGCGAACGGTGGGTGCCGATCCATGGCATTGTGCCGCTGTCACAGGGTGAGCCTTGCTGGCAGGCTTTGGATGATTTGTTTGCTTCTTACGGCAAGGATTTTGAAGCACGCGGCATGACAAGTGGTTATTTGGTGACCACCATCAGCACCAATGGCTTTTTGATTGAGCCCGTCTTCTTCTGGCCAGACGCGCGCTATGGCATTCATGAAACCACGCTCGAACCGTCCTACTTGGCCAAAGTGCCAAAGCTGCCCGCCAATGCCGATAATGCAGCCTTGGTGGATGAAGTGCGCGGCAAAATACTCGACATCTTCGAGCGCTTCGGGGCAACCCATTTCCAAATTGGCCGCACCTATCGTTATGCCCAAACCCGTGAGCCGGTCACCTGGGCGCTTCTTAAGGCGATCAAGGCCCATCTTGATCCACATCATCGCATGAATCCCGGGGTATTAGGCCTATGAGCAGACGCGACCTAGACGTCAAAAATCCACGCACGGGCCAAGTCGACTTCAGGATTGAGGCGGCAGATGTTGAGGCGGTTCAAGCGCTCGCGTCCCGCGCGCGTGCCGCCCAGACGGCTTGGCAGGCTTTAGGTCTTGAGGGGCGCGCGCAAGCACTTTTGGAGTTTCAAGCAGCCGTTTCCCGCCATTTTGACTCCATCCATGCGGCGCTTGCCGAGGATACGGGGCGGGGCAAGATTGCGCGGCGCGAGATTGAAGGGGCTTTGGCAAGTCTGGGCGGGTGGGCTGCCCAAGCGCCACATCTTTTGCCAACAGCTTGGACCGATGGACGCTTTGATCCACGCATGGCCCATGCCCCGCAATGGGTGCCCTACGCGCTGGTGGGCGTGATCAGCCCGTGGAATTTCCCGCTGACCCTATCCATGATCGACACAATCCCGGCGCTTTTGGCTGGGTGCAGCGTCATCATCAAACCATCGGAAGTCACGCCGCGCTTTGTCTCGCCCTTACGCGCGGCGATTGCCGAAGTCCCAGCTTTAGAAGGCGTGCTGCAACTGGTGTTGGGGGATGGGGGAACAGGTATTGCTTTGATCGATGTGGTGGATGCGATTTGCTTTACGGGCTCAGTGGCCACGGGCAAAAAAGTGGCTGTCCAAGCCGCAGGAAGGTTGATCCCCGCCTTCTTAGAACTGGGCGGCAAGGACCCATTGATCATCACAGAAACCGCAGATCTCGACCGAGCCGTGACGGCGGCATTACGCGGCTCGGTTCTGTCGACTGGCCAAGCCTGCCAGTCGATTGAGCGCATTTATGTTGCCCGCCCGCTTTATGAGGATTTTGTCGCGCGCTTAGTTGTGGCAGCCAAGGCGGCACGCCTCAATCAGCCTGACCGAAATATGGGCGAGATTGGACCGATGATTTTTGGCAAGCAGGCCGCCATCATCGCGACCCAACTGGCCGATGCGGTCGCCAAGGGCGCGAACGTGCTGACTGGTGGCGTTGTGGAGCATCATTTGGGCGGGGACTGGATTGCGCCCACGGTGGTGGTCAATGTCGATCACAGCATGGCCCTGATGCGGGAGGAAACCTTTGGCCCCGTGATGCCCGTCATGGCATTTGATACGATTGAAGAGGCGATCCAACTGGCCAATGACACCGAGTATGGCCTATCGGCCGCCGTGATTGCCGGCACTTTGGACGAGGCTGAAGCCATTGGTCGCCAGATTGAAGCCGGGGCCATCAGCTTGAATGATGCAGCTTTGACCAGCCAATTTTATGAAGCCGAAAAGCAGAGCTTTAAGGCAAGCGGTTTAGGCGGTTCTCGAATGGGGCCTGCGGGCTTCCAGCGCTTCTGCCGTCGGAAAGCTTTGATCGCCAATAGGGGTGACGTGACGCCCTTGAGCGCTTATTCTGAAGAGACGTGATTTCGCTCTCGCTTAACTAAGGAAATCTTCATGCAAGACCCCGTCGTCATCGTTGGTTTGGCCCGTACGCCCATGGGTGGGTTGTTGGGGGAATTGAGCAGCTTTAGCGCTAATGAATTGGGGGCCATCGCCGTTAAGGCCGCCATGGCCGAAGCAGGCGTTGCAGGCGAAGATGTGGATTGGATCTTGATGGGCAATGTTCTGCCTGCCGGCCAAGGCCAAGCCCCCGCGCGGCAGGCGGCCCTAAAAGCGGGTCTGCCGATCAGTGTTGAAGCCACCACGCTCAACAAGATGTGCGGCTCTGGCATGCAGGCCACGATCATGGCCGCCAATGCTATCAAGGCAGGCGAAGCCAAAATTGTGATCGCTGGCGGGATGGAGAGCATGTCGAACGCGCCCCATCTGATGAAGACCCACCGCGGCGGCATGAAATATGGCCATGACCGGATTTTTGACCATATGGCACTCGATGGTCTGGAAGATGCCTATGAAGGCAAGCCGATGGGCTTTTATGCCGACCAAGTGGCCGGTGAGTATCAATTCACCCGTGAGGCGCAAGATGCCTATGCGCTGGAGACGTTGAAGCGGGCGCAAGCTGCCACTGCCTCTGGGGCATTTGCTCGCGAAATTGCCCCCGTCACCATCAGCGGCCGAGGCGGTGAAAGTGTGGTGGATCGCGATGAACTGCCCGCCAAGGCCCGCCCAGAGAAAATCCCCAGCTTGAAGCCTGCCTTCACCAAGGAGGGCACGGTGACCGCGGCCAATGCCTCTGCCATTTCCGATGGTGCCTCCGCCCTTGTTCTGATGTCAAAATCTGAGGCCGAAGCGCGCGGCCTGAAAATCCTAGCCGAAATCGTCTCAAGTGCCGCCCATGCGCACGAGCCTGCCTATTTCACCACCGCCCCCGTCAAAGCCATGCAAAAGGCGCTGAGCAAGGCGGGTTGGTCGGTTGAGGATGTTGATCTGGTTGAGATCAATGAGGCTTTCGCCATTGTGCCGATGATTGCCATGAAAGATTTGGGCATCCCGCATGAGAAGGTGAATGTGAATGGTGGGGCTTGTGCCTTGGGCCACCCAATCGGCTCGTCGGGCTCCCGCATCATCGCGACCTTGATCGCTGCAATGGAAGCGCGAGGCGCAAAGCGCGGGCTGGCCAGCCTGTGCATTGGTGGGGGGGAAGCCACTGCCATCTGCCTAGAGCGCACCTAATTCATCGAAAAATCGCCGCATCGGCTAGACAGAGCAGCATTTGCGGGCTGATATTTGCCTATGACTTCACCAATGCGTTTTGGACTTTGTTTGGGGCTGGGCTTACTTGCGTTCTTTGCGCCGCCATTGGCGCTGCCTGAAGCAGCCTATGCCCAAAGCTATGGCTTTCAGCCTGCCAATCCGCGTGCCGCGCAAGAAAGGCGAGACCGAGAGGCAGCTCAAAAGGGAAGTGTTGTCGTTGCTGAGCCCTATGGGCCCATTGAAACTTTGAGGCAGGCACGGGCCATGACCGCCGCCCTCGCGCGTCTCAAGCCAGAGCGAAAAGGCGTGGTTGATGTCTATGTGGTTGCCATTGGCATGGACAGCGACGGCGTTTTTGGACGCGAAACCGCCGAAGCCGCCCGGGTCCTTGCTAGCCGCTATGATGCCGAAGGGCGGGTCATTGTTATGGCTAATGGTAAAGGCGCAGCGGGATCTGCAACCGACCCAATCGTGCCTGACGGTCGCCCAGATCATTTGGCACAGGCATTGGGCCACGTGGCTGAAGTGATGAATAAACAAGAGGATGTGCTGGCACTTTTCATCACGACGCATGGGCATTGGAATACGGGCCTAAACTACCGTGATGGGGACCGCGCCGGGGGCAATATCGCACCATCGCGCTTGGCGGCTTTGCTGAACGAGGCGGGTATTCAGAACCGGCTTGTCATTCTATCTGCTTGCTTTTCAGGCGTTTTTGTTCCGGTTTTGCAGAATGAATACACCATCACTTTGACCGCTGCGTCGGCCAATAAGCCATCCTTTGGCTGTCGAGCTGAAAATGACTGGACCTTTTTTGGCGATGCCTTGATGAACAACGCACTTCGCCAGCCTGTCCCTTTGCCAGACGCCTTTGCCCAAGCGCGTTCCTTGATAACAAAATGGGAAGTGGCCTCGCGGCTCGATCCTTCTAACCCGCAGATTGACCTCGGCCCGCAAGCGATTGCTTGGATGGACAAGATTGATGCCAAAGTGCCTAAAGTTGCAGGGCAGCCAAAAGGCATGCCCGCCTTTGGGGCACCACCGCCAGCACCAGAACGGCCAAAGCCCGCACCGCTTCTGACCAAGCCTTAAGGGTGCGCTAATGGGCCAATCACCCAGCTGTCGCCCTCGGACTCTATCGGCACAGGTGTAAGCCCGCGTCCCTGACCGGGCCCGCCCAAGCAAGCGCCCGTCTGTGTGTCAAAGACCGCCATATGGGCCGCGCAGATCAGGCCGCCGGTTTGGGTGGTCAAAAACCTGCCGTCAAACGTGTCCAGCGGCCAACCGGCATGGGGGCAGCGATTCTCAAAGGCGGTGACGGTATCACCCCGCCGGACAACAAGGATCCGCCTCTGCGCCCGCCCGTCTGTGACGTCTAGGCCCAAGATTTGCCCCTCGGAAAGGTCGGATTGTCGCAAGCGCGCTAACGGCAGATTAAGTGTCTCTGCGCTATGGATTTGGCTTGTCGGCGCAGGATCTAAGGGACCTGTGCAAGAGGAAGCGTTATGTTGAACGACATTATGAACTTGCCCTTCGTCCACTCGGCCGTTTGGCTGTTGATCTGCGCCTGTTTGTTCGGCTTCCTGCAAAGTCTCTTCCCTCTCGATCCAACCCCGCGCCCGGTCCGTCGCGATATTTGGATGGATATTGGCTATTGGATGATCGGCCCTGTCGTTTACGGGGCGATCGGCACGTCTCTGATTGCGGGCGGCTATTACGTCTTGTTTGCCGGCAATATGGACGCCGCAGTTGAATGGAGCAAGACGGGTGCTTCTTGGTTGGCGGACTGGCCTTTGTGGCTGCAGGCTTTGGGCGTGCTGATTGTTACCGATATCTCGCTCTATTGGACCCATCGCCTCTTTCACAGCAATGCGCTGTGGCGCTTTCACGCCATTCATCATGCGCCAGAGACGCTGGACTGGCTGCACTCGGTTCGCTTCCATCCGATCAATTTGATTTTCCACAGTCTCCTCGCCAATGCGATAGCCCTGTGGATTGGCTTCCCGCCCTTAGCTGTAGCGGTTCTGGCCCCCTTCAACATTCTTTACTCAACCATGGTGCACGCCAATTTGAACTGGACGTTCGGACCCCTGCGCCATGTGTTTGCAAGCCCCGTCTTCCACCGCTGGCATCATACGGGTGCCGATGAAGGTGGGTCGAAAAACTTCGCCGCGACCTTCTCTTTCTTGGATCATCTGTTTGGCACCTTCTATATGCCAAAGGATGAGAAGCCGATGAATTTGGGCCTGACAGACCGGGATATGCCGCCCAACCTGCTGGGGCAGTGGCTTTATCCCTTCATGCCGTCTGAACCGCAGCAGGCCGAAGCCGCGCCTGCAAAGCCTAAGACCGTCCAATAAGGCGTTGCGCCATCCGGTCGGCGACCACATCGGGCGTCAGACCTTCATCAGCGGCTTCTTCGAAGATTTGTTCCAAGGTCTTTGGAATACGCTGAATATGGTCAACCACTTTGGCGGCATCATAATCGCCTGATACCTCATAGGACACATTGATGATGCCACCCGCATTGACGACATAGTCAGGCCCATAGAGGATTCCGCGCTCGGCCAAAGCCTGGCCATGGCGGGGCTCTGCCAATTGATTATTGGCCGCCCCGCACACGATCTTGCAGCGCAATTTCGGGATGGTCACGTCGTTTAGAATGGCCCCCAGCGCGCAGGGTGCCAAAACGTCCACATCGGCAAATAGGATGTCGTCAACGCTGAGAACTTGTCCACCTGCCGCGTCGGCTGCCGCTTGGGCGCGGGCGGAGTCCATATCCGCGATTAAGACTTCAGCGCCTTCCTGACCCAATTGCCGGGCAAGGTCCGCCCCCACCGCACCAGCCCCTTGGACGGCGACACGTACGCCCCGCAGATCATCGCGCCCCATAAAGCGCCGCACGCAGGTTTTGATGGACAGAAGCACGCCAAGCGCCGTCATGGGCGAGGGCTCGCCACCAAAGCCAGCCTTGGGATCGCGGCCAAACACATGGCTGGTTTCTAACGCGATTTCTTCCATGTCGGCCAAAGTCATGCCGACATCTTCTGCCGCCAGATAGCGCCCCGACAGGCCTTGGATGGCCCGACCCAGAGCCTGCATCAATTGCGGCGTCTTATCGGCTTTCGGATTGCCAATCAAAACCGCCTTGCCGCCGCCTAGTGGGATACCAGCGAGCGCATTCTTATAACTCATCCCGCGAGACAGCCGCAGCACATCGGTCAGCGCATCATCCATATTGGCATAATTGGCCATGCGCACTCCACCGGCTGCCGGGCCCAAAAAAGTGTTGTGAATACCGATAATCGCCCGCAGCCCCGTTTGATGATCATGGGCAAAGACAACCTGCTCATGATGGTCGAACTCAACATGGTCAAATACTGCGGACATCACTTCTCGCCTTTTCAAGATGCGCTTACTTTTCGTGTCGCGCCCCCGAACCTGATTGCCGCCTCAGCGCGCGACACAGATAGAGCAGGGCGGGGGCGTGGCGCTGCGCGCGGCTTTCGACTACATCTGAATCTTGGAAGCAACCTTAGTCTGCACTTCCGGCGGTATTTTTGTGAAGGAAGATCAAGATGATCGCAAATCTGATTTTTGATCGCGATACGCAAATGGCGCTGGATTCGGTTGAGACAGATCACGCCGTCTGGAAAGCTAGACTGGAAGATTGGTGCCAAATCAACACGGGCTCTCGCAATCTTGAGGGGCTGCAAGCCTTTCTTTTGAAATTGGAAGACGCCTTCAGAATTTTGCCCGGCACCTGTGTTCGCCGACCCTTACAGCCCGAAGCAAGTGTCGATATCCAAGGCCAAGCGGTCGAACTGGCCTTAAGCGATTCTCTGCATATCTCCGTTCGGCCAGAAGCCCCGATCAAGCTGGTGCTTACCGGTCATTATGACACTGTCTTCCCCGCCCATTCGAGCTTTCAGAAAGTGCGCGAGATTGAGCCTGGTGTGGTCAATGGGCCGGGTGTAGCGGATATGAAGGGCGGCCTTTGGGTGATGTTGGAGGCGCTAAAGGTGTTTGAAACCCTGCCCTGTGCGTCCCAAATTGGCTATGAGGTTCTGCTCAGCCCGGATGAAGAAATCGGCTCTCCGGGCTCAGCCGCGCTCTTACAGGAGATAGGAGCGCGCAGCGATGTAGGCCTGACTTACGAGCCAGCACTCGCCGATGGCTCCATGTCTGGGGCACGCAAGGGCTCTGGCAATTTCTCGCTGACCATCCATGGCAAAGCAGCCCACGTCGGGCGCGCCCATCATGAGGGACGCTCGGCCATTGCTGCGGCGGCGCGCTTTGTCGCGGGCCTAGAGGCGCTCAATGGCAAAGCGCCGGGTGTTACCTTCAATACGGGCCGGATCGACGGGGGCGGGCCAAACAATGTGGTGCCTGATCTTGCCGTGGTTCGGTTTAACGTTCGCGTCCCTGATGCCGAAGCGGCAGCTTGGGCGCAAGGCGAAGTGGAAGCCTTGATCGGCCAGTATGTGTCGGGCGCAGGCATCCACGCCCATCTCCATGGCGGATTCAGCAGGCCACCAAAGCCGCGAACCCCCGCCCAAGAATTGGTGTTCGCCCAAGTCGCCGCAGCTGGAAAATCGGTCGGTCTAGAGATTGTCTATAAGGATACCGGCGGAGTGTGCGAGGGCAATAATCTTGCCGCCTCCGGTTGCGCCAATGTCGATACCTTGGGCCCACGCGGTGGTTTGATCCATTCGGATCAGGAATTTGCCATTCTTGACAGTTTTCCAGAGCGTATCAGGCTGTCTTTGGCGATATTGGTAGGCTATGCCACGGGGCAATTGGATGCCAAAGCCCCTCGTCGCTTGCTGGCACAGGAATTGGGAACAAATCCATGCTCGTAGTACGCCCCGCGCGGCTTGATGATTTTGACGCCTTTATGGGCTTTGCCCGCCGATCTGGACCGGGCTTTACCAGCCTGCCCGAAGACGAGGCCCTTTTGGCCAAGCGACTGGAGAAAAGCCTCACCACCTTCTCCACAGAAGCCCCTAAAGCAGATAGCGACGGCGGCATCTATCTGTTGATGATCGAAAGCGCCAAGGGTGGAAAGCCGTTTGGCTGCGCCGCGGTTAAGACCAATATTGGCCGCGATGTTCCTTTCTTCAATTATCGCATCGTCACGTATGGGCAGGCTTCAAAAGCTGCCAATCGCCGCTTTGAGATGCGCGCTTTGACCATGGTCAATGACTATACAGGTTGCACCGAAGTCGGGACCTTGTTCCTAGAGCCTGAGCGGCGCGGCGATGGTGCCGGGAAGCTCTTGAGCCTGTCGCGCTTTATGTTGATGGCCAGTTCCCCCACCCGCTTTCATGGCACGGTGGTGAGTGAGTTGCGCGGAGTTGTGCATTTGGATGGCCGTTCGCCTTTCTGGGAAGTTGTAGGCCGGCCCTTCTACCGGATGGACTTTGATGAGGCGGATAAATTGTCGGCAACCAGCGACAATCAATTCATCATCGATCTCTCGCCTAAGCATGCGATTTATGTCGACCTTTTGCCCGATAGCGCGCGCGGGGCTATTGGCGAAACCCATCCCGACGGCGCACCCGCGCGGCGCCTGTTGGAGCGTGAGGGCCTGCGCTTTGAAGGGGTGATTGATATTTTTGACGGCGGCCCACTTTTGGCCACACGGATCGAAGATACACGCACCGTGCGCGATTCCCGGGTTCTACCGTTTGTTGCGGGAGATTCCCATGGCGAGGATCGCGCCATGGTCTCGAACGACCGCGTTGAAGGGTTTCGCTGTAGCTTAGTGCCAGCCCGTATTACGCCTGATGCGGTCATTGTGGCCCCGCAGGTTTTACAAGCTTTAGAAATGGAAGACGGCCAAATGGGCCGCGTGCGGAGTTTTGATGTCTAACCAGTCTCACGGTGGTCTGTATCTCAACGGATCTTGGCAGGCCGGGCTTGGCCCTCATTTTACCTCGATTGATCCTGCCAGCGAAGAAGTGGTCTTTGCTGCCCATGCCGCAACGGGTGCGCAGGTGGAACAGGCTGTCGCCGCTGCCCGCGCGGCTTTCCCAGCGTGGTCGAAAACACCACGTGCGGCACGTATCGCCATTTTGGAAGCTTATAGCCGCGCGCTTCAAGCAAAAGGCCCTGCGATTGCCGCAGCCATTTCGCGCGACATGGGAAAAGCCTTGTGGGAATCGACGGCCGAAGTTGGGGCCATGGTTGGGAAGATCGCCATTTCGGTGCGTGCCTATGACGAGCGGACAGGCGTCAAGAGCGAAGCCGCCGCCTTTGGTCGTACGGCTTTGGACCATCGCCCATGGGGCGTGATGGCCGTGCTTGGCCCCTTTAACTTCCCCGGCCATTTGCCAAATGGACACATTGTTCCTGCCCTTCTGGCGGGCAATACGGTTGTTTTCAAACCTTCAGAACTAGCACCCTCGGTTGCGGTCTTAATGGTGGAGGCTTTTGAAGAAGCGGGTCTTCCCCCCGGCGTTCTCAATGTCGTCATGGGTGCGCGCGATACAGGGGCCGCGCTTCTAGGCGCTTCGGGCATTGATGGGGTGTTGTTTACCGGGTCTGCCACAACCGGCACAGCCATTCACCGCATGTTTGGTGGCCGCCCTGAAGTCATTCTTGCCCTTGAGATGGGTGGCAATAATCCTTTGATCATTTGGGACCCTGCCGATATTGAAGCCGCTGCAGACCTGATCGTGCATTCTGCCTTTATCACGAGCGGTCAGCGCTGTTCGTGTGCGCGGCGTTTAATCCTGCCGGAAGGCCGCTTTGGCGATCAGGTATTGGAAGCCACGCAGGCTAGGATCGAGCGTATGGTACTGGCACCCTGGAATGCTGAGACGGCACCCTTTATGGGGCCAGTTGTCCATGCAGGCCAAGCCGCGCGGGTTGGCCATTTTGAAGCTGAACTCATCGCCTTAGGCGGTAAGTCGCTGGTTAGAGCAAAGATTGGCGTTGAAGGTCCTGCCTTTGTGCGCCCGGGCATGATCGACATGACCCAAGCCCAAGAGGCTGAGGATGAGGAATTGTTCGCCCCCTTCGCCCAAGTGTTTCGGGTGAAGACGTTTGAGCAAGCTATCGAGCGCGCCAATGCTACCCGCTTTGGCCTTTCTTCCGGTCTTGTCAGCGACGATGCGGCTTTGTGGGAGCAGGCGACGCTGAACCTGCGGGCGGGTCTGATCAATTGGAACCGACCAACGACGGGTGCCTCTTCGGCTCTGCCCTTTGGTGGGCCGGGCCTTTCAGGCGATGGGCGCCCTAGCGCCTATTATGCAGCAGATTATTGCGCCTTCCCTGTGGCGAAGCAGGAAGCCGACCGGGCAGAGCGTCTCAGTGCGCCGGGCCTTTAAGTGAAACGGAATTCAAAGATGACTGCATTAAGATTACTCGCTGCTTGCGCTGTTTCAGTTTGCGCGCTCGCGGGTTCAGCAAACGCGCAATCAACGGAGGCCGCCCCATCCGGGGCAGTCGTATCTGTCGTTGAGCGCTATAGTATGGAAGAGGTTTCGCAAGAACTCGCCCGCCGTCTATCGGCTTTGCCCGGCGTGCGAGGGGTAGAGCGTATTGACGGCATGGCCAATAATTTGCGCGTAGTGACCCATTCTGATGTCACCGTCAGGCTTGATACCTTGCATGCCCGCGTCAATCTGGCCGACGCCGATCCAGATGCTGAATATAGCCGGTTTGAAACCAATGTCCGAAAGCTGTTGGAGCAGCAAGACCCATTTAAACTGGAGCAATTGCGCGTTGTGATCCGCACCACACAGGCCATAGACGCCTTTGAGGAGCAGACAGCAGCCCTCGGAGAACGCAATCTCGTCGTTCGCCGTCCTTTCTTGGAGGGGCTTGAGGAAGTTGTTGTGGGGGATACCCCGACGACCATTGCGCTGATGCCGGTTGGGCGTCTAGTGGACTTACAATTGGGTGCCACACAGGCCTTTGATCGGGCACGAGCGAACACGCTCAAGGAGTTATCTGGTGTCAAATGGACGGTGAATGAAGGGCTTTTAGAAGTCGATCAAACCCAACCCTATGCGACCAGCCTCTTAGCGCTCGATAGTGTGTGGACGACGATCCAGAAGCAATTGGGTGGTCCACTTGCTGTTGCGGCCCCGACGCGGGACACCTTGGTTGTTGGCCGGGCTGATCGTGCACGCGACATGACCCGCCTGTCAGCCATTGCCGCGAGCGGTGTCGGCAGTAATGGTCGTTTGTCAGACAAAGTGCTGGTTCGCCAAGGTGCTGCTTGGATTGCACGCTAGCGCTTTTCGCGCCATTGGTGTGAAATTTGCTTGTTTCCCCAGAGTATGAAACACCTTCCCACTTTGGGACGGCTTGTACTTCTGTGTGGGGCGTATACAGGCATGGACCAGTCCAAAGCTCAAGCGAGTGAGCGGTTGCAATGGGAAGCCGGCAATCTGGCTCTAACTTGGCTGCAATTGAACCTGCGTCCCGGCATGCACACCCTAGAGACTGGGTGTGGTCAGTCTACTTTGGCTTGCTTACAAGCTGGCTGCATTCACGAGGCCATCACGCCATCAGCCGATGAAATCGCCTCGATTCAAAGCGTAGCGGAGCAGCGTGGTTTGGACTTGAGTTTGGTGCGGTTTCACCATGGCTTCAGCCAAGACATTCTCCCCCATTTGAAGGGGCATGAGGATTTGGACGTGGCGATCATCGATGGCGGTCATGGCTTTCCCCTGCCCGGTATTGACTGGCTTTATATGGCCCCGCGCCTGAAAGTCGGCGGCAAGATGTTGATTGACGACATCGACCTGTGGACCGGCAAAATTCTGCTAGATGTTTTGAAGCGTGAGCCCGGTTGGCGCGTGAACAAAATTCTGCATGGACGGACGGCGATTGTCACCAAGCTCGCTCCCTTTGTGGCGCGGGATTGGAGGCAGCAACCGACTGTCGTGGCGCGCAGCTGGTTGCCCCAAGCGTGGCGTAAATTCACCGCAAGCGTCCAAATGCTGGTTGATCCGATGGAAGTGACCGCCGCCAATGACCAAGGTTGGTCGAAGCGCTAGACCTTTGTTACCAGCATAAGCCCATCGCCAATCGCCACCATGGCAGCGCGCACGCGCGGGTCAGTTTTGGCGAAAGCAGCGAGATCTCGCAAAGCGACGGTATCGGGGCTTTGGTCATGGGGGTCGGCAACCGCACCACTCCACAACATATTATCAAACAGCATAAGCCCGCCGGTGCGAAGAAGCACGAGGCCCTTTTCGTAATAGTCGCGGTATCCGGGCTTATCGGCGTCGACAAACATGAAATCAATTTTGCCGGCATAGCCTTCGTTGGCCAAGGCGGTGAGGCTGTCGCCAGCAGGCGCAATGCGCAAGTCAATCGTGCTCTCAACACCGGCCTGCCGCCAATAGGTTTGGGCCAGATTGGTGAATTCCTCGGAAATGTCGAAGGCAAATAGTTTACCGCCGGGGCCCGCATTCTGGCGCAAGGCAAGTGCGGTCACCAAAGCCGAATAGCCAGTGAAAACGCCAACTTCGACGGCCAAGCGCGCGTCTATTTGGCGGATTAGAAAACTCATGAAGGCACCTTGTTCGGCGCTGATCTGCATCATGGCTTTGGGGTGACTGGCCGTTTCGATGCGACAGGCTGTTAGGGCGGTGTGTTCGGCTGGATTGACCTCGGCAAGATAGTCGATGATCGGGGCGCTTAGGGTGAAAGAAGATGACATAATTGCCCTTATTGCTTTTCTTTGGTGGCTTGCAAAGCCCGGCGAACGCCCATTAAGGCCAAAATGACGATGAGGACCGCGGTGAAGACGGGCGAGCCATAGGAATCAGGGCCGGCTCCAGCCAAAAAGCTTCCATCCTTCTGAAAGGTCACGGCATCGCCAATCCAGCTGGTTTCCAGCCAGGTCCAACCTGCATGGCCCGCGACAGCCGCCCAAATACCGCCACGGCCAAGGGCAAGAAACCCTAAGGCTGCGCCAAAAAGGGCAGAATTGGCAATGTGCCACATCGATTGATAGCCTTGTAGCGTTTGCAAGACACAGAAAGCGAGCGCGGCTACACCAATACCTAGCAACGGGCCAAATGCTGCGGTTCCAGCCCGCTGGGCAATGCCACGAATGATAGCTTCTTCTGACAGCGCGTGGATCAGAATGAAGGGTACGGGAATTATCAGAGCAGCAACCGAGAAATCGCGTGCTTCAAATCGACCGGCTTGGCCAAACACAAGGCCCAACAAGGCGAAACCGGGTAACGCGCACCCAACTACCCATCCCCAACCCAACCCAATGGCGGGCGAACCCCAGAGTGGCGGGGATTTTGATGTTTGGCTTAGGCTCTGCCAGATCAGAAAGCCAAGGAGGGCCAACGCCAAATTGATTGGCTCCCGAAAGAAATCAGGGGCACCCGCTTCGCTCAATGAAAAGGACAAAAGATGCGAAAGCTCTCCAGCCCCATAAGCAAGCGTCACGGTGGCAAAGACTGCCAAAACGAGGGCCATTGCCCGCCTTGATCGGGTTTGTTGGTGACTTGGTGAGGGGTCGGTCATGCCAACTCTCTAGGATGTGCCTTCACCTTGAGGCAAGCCGGAGCTGTGTCGCGCGCACAGGTCACCAAGGGTCCCAATAGCTGTTCACTCAACCACGCGACAACTGGGACGGCTACACCATCGCCCGCTATCTTTATTCCAGCCAAGTTGGACTTAGGCAAGACATAGGTGTCTGGCACGCCCATCAGGCGCATCGCTTCGCGCGGATTGATTGGCCGTATCTTAAGGTCCCCATGCTCCACCACCAGCCAGAATTGGCGGGAAGAGCCGCCTGCTGGCGTGCGCAAGCAGCCAACTTTCCCATCAAACCGGATTTCGGCGCGTTGCCGTTTCACCCCATTCTCAAGGCGAATGCGGCGATACATCGTGCCAATATGTCGAGCCGGGCTGGCTAAGAGCGCCTCGAGGCGCGCACGATGGCTGTCGCTCAATTGGTTTTGAAAGTTGGACAGCTTGGTGGCATTCCACCAACCTCCATCTGTGGGGTCGAGAATTTCGTCTAGGTTTCGTGGCGAAGCAGACGGTGGTGACAAATACCAGTCAATGACGGGGGTGTTCAGGGCCGCCTGAGCCTTTTGAATGGCCGGGGTCTGGAAGACACAAGGCCGATCCCGATGGGACAAAAGCGCGATTGGGATCTGAATGCTCTGCCGCACGGCAATGATGAAGATACGCGGTCGCGATTGGGGCACGAACCAAGCGGCGTCCATTTCGAGGCAACCCGCGCTATAGCCAAGTTCATTCAAGGCGCGGAAAATCGCCGCTAAATCTTGCCCCCCGCGCGAACTCAATAGGCCTTTGACATTTTCGAGGACAACAACTTCTGGCGGGTCGCCACGATCACACAAGGCGGCTAGTCGCGCTAGAAAGGCAAAGAGGGTGCCGGACCGTCCACCCGTCAAACCTGCACGATCTCCGGCAAGTGACAGGTCCTGACAGGGAAAGCTGGCCCAAGCTAATGCGGGGTTAGTCGGTAAGTCTTCGATTTGAACGGCTGCGATGTCGCCTTCCACCAATCCCGTAGCGCCGAAATTATCGCGCCAAGCCCGGCACTTCATCGCGTCAATATCATTCGCCCAAGCCACATCGAATTGGGCACTGAGGCCGAGCCGTGCGAGGCCCCCTCCGGCAAAGAATTCAAGTGCGATGGGCTTGGCTTGAAGGGACAAAATGGCGCTTTCGATGAGGACTTTGGTTGATCTCAGCATGATTTGATCGTGATTTCTGCTTCCTGCCCCAGCGTCACTGCGAAATTAGGGCTTTCCATCCCTGAGACAGGCGTTAAGAGACCTTAGAAAGCCGGATGAACCGGTGTGACAGGAAGTTAAGGGAGCCGCCACCATGCGTGAAGCCGTAATCGTATCCACCGCCCGTACGGGCCTTGCCAAGTCTTTGCGTGGCGGGTTCAACATGACCCATGGTGCTGCCATGACCGGTCACGCCATTAAGCACGCGATTGCGCGCGCGGGCATTGAGCCTGGTTTGGTGGAAGACGTCTATATTGGTGCGGGCCAACCTGAAGGCGCGACCGGTGCCAACGTCGCCCGCAACGCTGCAATCTGGGCGGGTTGCCCTGTGACTACTTCTGGCACCACAGTAAACCGCTTCTGTTCCTCTGGCCTGCAGACCATTGCGATGGCGGCCAATTACATCACCCAAAGTGGCGCAGATTGCGCCATTGGCGGCGGCGTGGAGTCGATCTCGCTTGTTCAAATGGGTGGCTCGATGAATCTGTCGCATTATCAGGAAGAGCACCTGCTCAACATCAAGCCAGCCTTGTGGATGCCGATGATTGAGACCGCCGACATCGTGGCAGAGCGCTATAATGTCAGCCGCGAATATCAAGACGAATATGCGCTTCGCAGCCAGCAGCGCATCGCAGCGGCGCAAGCGGCAGGCCTGTTCAAAGACGAAATCGTCCCCATGACCACCAAGATGAAAGTCGTGGACAAGGCAACGGGCGAAACCACGATCAAAGAAGTCACGGTCGACCGGGACGAGTGCAACCGCGCCGACACGACTTTGGAAGGCCTGGCTTCGTTGAAGCCTGTTCGCGGTCCAGACAAATACATCACCGCAGGCAATGCTTCGCAATTGTCGGACGGGGCTGCGGCAGTCGTTCTGATGGAAGCAAAAGCGGCTCAAGCGCGCGGCGTGGAAGCCCTTGGCCGCTTTGCAGGCTTTGCGGTTGCTGGCTGTGAGCCAGACGAAATGGGCATTGGCCCTGTCTTCGCCGTGCCTCGCTTGTTGGAGCGTCACGGCCTGAAAATCGACGACATTGACCTGTGGGAACTGAACGAGGCTTTCGCCAGCCAATGTCTCTATTCGCGTGATCGTTTGGGCATCGACCCTGAAAAGTACAATGTAAATGGCGGCTCCATCGCCATTGGTCACCCATTCGGTATGACGGGCACGCGCTGCACCGGCCACATTTTGTTGGAAGGCCGTCGCCGCAAGGCCGCGGGTCAAAATGTAAAGTGGGGTGTTGTTACCATGTGTATCGGTGGCGGCATGGGCGCTGCTGGCCTGTTTGAAATCTACTAAGCTTAGCCCCATTTAGCCGGGCAAGGTCGGGCGGCGGCATGGTTTGGACCATGCCGCCGTTTTCATGTTTATTTAAACATAGGCCGCTAGACCTGCGCCGATGAAAAAGGTGTTTTTGCAGATGGATCGGCGCACATTTGTTCTTTCAACGGTCGGCACCCTAACCTTGGCGGGCTGCCGAGAAGATCCTGCAAGCGCCCTCCATGGGCAGCATTTGGCATCCGTCCCTGCCAGCTTGCTTGATGGGACCGGGATCAATCTTGCTAGTCTGGGTCGTCCGTCCGTCCTTCGATTCTGGGGCCTTTGGTGTGGGCCGTGCCGAATTGATGAACCGCATTGGGATGAAGCGGTTCGGGCTTTGAGACCTCTGCAAGGACAACAGCCCCGTTTCGATCTCATGAGCGTCCATACTGGCTTGCCACCTCGCGATGGTCCCAGCCTTGCCGAGTGGGCGGCGCAACGTCCGGCGGATGTGGCTATTCCGATTGTTGATGACCGCACCCAGCGCTTAACCCAATCCATTGGTGTGCCTGGTACCCCACTTACCCTTTTGGTCGACGCAACCGGCCAAATCGTCGATCACGCATGGGCCTTCAAATCTGCGCGCGGCGCTGCAAGATTTGTAGGCAAAGTGCGCAAACTTGTCGGAAGCGCCTAGATAAGAGCCTTGGCAAAGAGGTTTGGATCGACCAAATGAGGGGCATGACCCATATGACACGCAGAGACACCCTAACAGGCCTAGCCGCTGGCACCCTTGCCACCACCGTCGCGCTGGAGGCTGAAGCCCAAACAGCCCCCGCCGCCCCGATTGATCGTCGGCCTCGTACCTATGACCTTATCGGCCAAGCAGCCCCCGCGACCGACCTAGCCCGTTTTGGCGGTGGCCGTCTGACCCAAGCAGATTTTTTGGGTAAGACCACCATTGTTCAATTCTGGGGGATCTGGTGCCCGGATTGTTTAGCCGATGTGGATGATGTGGCAGAGCTTAATCGCCTCATCGCCCGGGACCGTAACCTTCAATTCATTGGCATTCATACGCGCGGGCGTTATGGCCGGTGGGGTGGTTTAGCGCCCTTCTTTGCCGAAAAGGGCTATCGCTTCCCCGTGGCGATTGATGATGACAGTGCGGCCTATAAGGCTTGGGCCATTAAGTGGGTGCCTAGTTTTGTGATTGTTGGTAAAGACGGGATCATTCGCGACTTTACCACGGATTTGAAAGCTGGTTCTGGGATCGGTGTTCAGGGTCTGCTTGCCAAAGCTAAGGCCGTGTCAAAAATGAAAGTACGATCTTAACCACGATTGCTAACGCAAACGTGAAGCCTTAACTTTATAATCTGGGCGTATGTCCGAGAGTTTGTACAGGCCTAGCCCTTGTTCTGCCCAAATTGCGCCCGACATAGCGGGTCAACCGGCACGCGGGCTGCCTATTGGATTGAAGAACGTGCGAGCTGCGCTGCCGCCCAAGACCTCTGAACTTCTCAAGGAATTGCATGATGCGTTTCCGGGTGAAGAACAAATCGCGGTGCGCGATGTTTTGGCCCGTTTAGATGGGCGCGCGTTTGGCTTGCTTCTCTTGATTTTGGCTTTGCCAAATTGCATTCCCAATGTACCTGGTATTTCGACGGTTTTTGGAATCCTGCTCGTCGCGCCAGCCCTCCAAATGATTTTTGGTGCTGGCACACCTTGGATTCCAAAGCGGATTGGCGACTTAAAGATTGAACCGGCAACCTTCCGCAAATGCATCGACGTATCGATGCCGACCCTGTTGAAGATTGAGAAACTGGTGCAGCCCCGCTTCCAGTTTTTAACTCAAAAGCCCGTCACCATTTGGTTTGGCATTCAGACATTGATTTTGGCGGGTATCCTGACCTTGCCGATTCCGTTTGGCAATTGGCCGCCGGGCATGAGTATCGCGGCCCTTGCGATTGCCCTATTGCAACGCGATGGCTTGATGGCGCTTATCTCGTTTGGCTTCTTCTTGTTGAGCTTGGCCGTCGCCCCGTTGGGCATCGGCATGGCGATCGCGGGTTTAGATTGGTTGGTTGGCGTTGTGTCCAATACGATTCATGGGATTCACTTCTGAGGCTTGGTAATCACGGCCAACACGATCCCAACGCCAACAACTGCTAATCCAAACAGCGCGCCAATCTTCACATAGTTCAAAGAAGACCACAGCATCAATGCACTGCTGGCCGCAAACGCGAGTGGTAAGAGCGGATAGAGCGGCACCTTAAAGGGCCGTGGCTGGTTGGGCATCTTCTGCCGCAGCACAATGACGGCCAACCCACTGGCTGTCAGGAACGCCCAATAGACGGGGGCGGTATAATCCACCAAAGTCGAAAACCCTTCATACAGAGCGCCTAAAACCACCAGTCCAACCGAGACGATCCCTTGGGCGATGATGGCGTTAGAGGGAATCCCGCGCCTTCCATCCCACGAGCCGATCCAGCCAAGGCCGGTGCGGTCGCGCGCGGCGGCATAAGTCGTGCGCGCACCCACGATGACGGTTCCATTGATCGAGGTAATGGCGGCCGCGGCGACAGCTATTGCAAGAACGATCCCTGCTTGTGGGCCGAAGGCGCGCGCCATCAAGTCTGCAGCTGGGGCCTTGGATTGCGCCAAACCCTCAATCCCTAGTCCGCGCAGCATGGCCCAATTGGCCATAAGGTATAAAAGGGTGATGATGAGGACCGATCCCAAAAGCGCTTGGACCATGCCGCGCTCGGGATTCTTAATCTCAGCCGATAGAGTCGACATCTCGCTCCAGCCGCCAAATGCCAGCAGCACAAAGACAAGTGCATAGCCGAGGCCCGCTGGATTAGGTGTGTGGCCTGCTTCGCTCGTCGCCGGCGGGATGGCTTGGATCACCAACCAAGCTGCAGCCGCTGCCAGCGCCAGAAGGCCGATCACTTCAAGGCTGGTGATGGCATAGTCTGCACCCTTGCCCCCATTTGTGCCGCGTAAGTTGAAGAGGGTCATGATCACCACACTGGCCAACGCAAACAGGGCGGGGCCATGTGGGCCTAAATTCCATACCAGATTGAGGTAGTCGCCGATCACAAAGCCGAGCAATGCGATCGAGCCGGTATTGATGATGGAGAAGCGGGCCCATGCAAAGGAAAATCCGAAACTCGGCCCATAGGCTTTGGTCAGGAAGTGATAATCGCCACCGGGGCTCGGATAGGCGGTGGAAAGCTCGCCATAGCATAGGGCACCCATTAGCGAGATCAGGCCGCCAATCACCCACACGCCATAGACTGCCCACACAGTGCCGGCATTCTCGGCCACCAAAGCAGGGGACTTAAAGATCCCTGCACCGACAACCATGCCGACCGCGATGAAAATCACATAAGGGACAGAAAGATGACGGGTAGGGGTCGCGGCATGGGGATCGTGCATGACGCGAGTGTGTCGCTGGTCAGGGCGGGGGTCAATGACTTTAGCGGCATGGGCCGCAAGTTCCGCTGCCCTGCAGGCAGGGCAGCGGAAATCGCGTCATTATTGCACAGGATTCCCAAGGGCTGCGCGTGCCGCATTCACCTGATAAGTGCGCAGATAATCGCCTAAGACTTGGGTCATCAAGACGCCGGCCTCATTGGTTTGCGGATTGGCCCAGAATTGGGTGCCCGCAGCACCACCCCAGAACATAGTGCCGACAGGCGCACCGCTGGGATAAAGATTGGAATCGACCACCGTGCCAAAGCCCAAGCCATAGCTATAGCCCTGCTTGATTAAATTGGCATTTGCTTTCGGTCCAAGTTGGTCCTTACCCATTTCGGCAATTGAGGAAGCCTTTAAGAGGCGCACCCCATCCAGCTCACCTTGGCCAGCGATCATGCGAGCAAAGCGCACATAATCACTCAAAGTGCCAACCAGACCTGCACCCCCAAATTCAATCCGGGCAGGTTCTAAGAAAGGGCTTTTGGCGGGGGGATCGCCAGGGCGCAATGCTTCGTGCATGGGGACGTCTTTGAGGCTTTTCACATAGCTATCAATGCCGCCCGAAGGTGGCTTGATCTTCGACACTGCGAAATAAACATTGGCGAGGTTTTCTTTGTCGCCGGGCTGAACTTGGAAGGCGGTCCGGTTCATGCCTAGGGGCGTGAAAATGCGCTCTTTGAAGAAGGTGCCGAGGGTTTGGCCAGACGCGACTTCAACCACACGGCCTAGGACGTCAATGGCAATGCCATAAGTCCAAGTCTCGCCCGGCTGATTGGTGAAGGGGGTGGCAGCAACCCGGTCCGCCAAGTCCTGCAGGTTTGCGACCCGCGGACCCTTAAAGCCCGGCACGGGCTCAGAAGGTGCGCGCTCAATCCCATTCATGGCATATAGGCGCTCAACAGGTTTTGTCGCGCCCCACCACGGAATGCCGGCCGATTGCCGCATCAGATCGCGCACCGTCAATTGCCGGACCGCGGGCTCAGTTTTCAAAGTTTCCAACGTGTCGCCGCTGACATAAACAACGGTCTTGGCAAACGACGGGATATAGGTCGACACCGGCGCATCGAGGTCCACCTTGCCTTCTTCTACCAGCATCATAATGGCCACAGCCGTCACCGGCTTGGTCATGGAATAGAGGCGGAACACCGTATCTGGCGTAATGGGCTTGCCCGTTTCAATGTCGGCTAAGCCAACATAGGTGGATTCAATCCGGCCGTAGGAATCCACCAAAGCCGCGGAAAAACCACTGGCAACCTTTTTATCGACCCCATCTTGCAGCACGGTGCGCATCGTCGCGATCCGTTCTGGCAACACCGAAGGGGGCAGGCTGGTAATTGCAGAACTGGGTGCTTGGCTTGTTGCGCACCCACTCAATGCCAATAGGCCTGTGGTGATAGCCAACGCGGCGAAAATCGGTTTGAACTTGTACATAAGCGCTTGGCTCCCAGAAACGTGTTGTCTTGTGAACTTGTTTTGCTACGCCAATCATCGGTTTAATTGTGCGCCTTGGTCAAGGGCAAGCGGATCACTTGCGGGGATATTCAGCATACGATTCGAGGTCAGGAAAAGTGCCCATTTTGCATAGGAAGTTTCACATGAATCGTCGCAAGGTTCTGCAATCTGTCACGGCAGGTGCCGCATCTCTCTTACTTCCTGGCTGCGCGGGAAGTGTGGCATTGCGCCAACGCTATCCCAGCCGTCCTCGTGTTCGTCTTGGCATTGATCAATTGGTGGCATCCGATTTTGGGGTTCTCGCAAATAAGCGCGTGGGCTTTATCACCAACCAAACCAGTGTCGACCAATCTGGGGCGATGTCGCGTGTGGTTTTGCAGCGTGGCTTAGGCGACCGGCTCACGGCCTTGTTCGGGCCTGAGCATGGATTGGATACGCGCGCGAAGGCCGGAGACCATGTCGCCAATGCCGTGGACCCAATAACGGGCCTAAAGGCCTATTCCCTTTATGGCGAACATCGTAAGCCGACGTCTGCGATGTTAGAGAATGTGGATGTGATGGTGTTTGACATTCAAGACATCGGCATCCGCAGCTATACCTATATTTCAACCATGATCTTGGCCATGGAGGCCTGTGGCGAAGCTGGGAAAGCCTTTGTTGTGCTCGACCGACCAAACCCATTGGGTGGCTTACGTATGCAGGGTCCGCCGCTATTGCCGGGCTTTGAATCCTTTGTGAGCCAAGTGCCTGTGCCCTATCTCCATGGTCTGACGATAGGCGAATTGGCAAGAATGGCCGTTGCCAAAGGCTGGGTTGCTAAAGCCCCAGAATTGACGGTCGTTCAAATGGCGGGCTGGGAGCGGGGGATGAATTGGGCGGACACAGGCCTGAACTGGGTTGCCACCAGCCCCAACATCCCAAACTGGGAGTCGCCCTTCTATTGCGCTGCCACCGGCATTTTGGGAGAGCTGAAGCAAGTGGACATTGGTATTGGCACGGCCAAACCGTTTCACTATGCCGCAGGTCCCGGCATTGACGGGGTGGTCTTGGCCAAGAGTTTGAGCGAGCAAGGTTTCCGCGACATCGCGTTCAAGCCCTATCAAAGCCAAGTGAAGCCGGGTTTTGGCGGTGTTGAGCTCATTATTAATCCAAAGGGACAGACAGATCTGATGGCTGTCGCCATGGCCCTGTGCGCAGAGGTCGTGGCCCGTTCGGCTAAAGCGCCTTTGAGCGGCAGCAATGCTGCGACCCGTAGCTTGTTTAACAAGGTCTATGGCAGTGAGGCGTTGTGGACGGCGTTGGAGACGGGCAGCCCTTGGCAGGCTCTGGTTGCCGATTGGCAAGAGCCCCTAAAGCAATTCAAGTCCGATCGGACGGCGCATCTGCTTTATCGGTGAGGTCATCTGGCAGCGCGAAAGTCCTGATGGGTCCCAAGAAGACCCATCAGGCTGGTAGGTGGGAAAGTTAGGCGGCCTTGCCAGACTTGGCTTCGCCTTCAATCAGCGGGGCATCGTTCGCGCTTGCGCTGGCAGAGCCCACATTGATCGCAATCTTGCGCGGCTTTAAAGCCTCAGGCACTTCACGCACCAAAGAGAGGCTCAACATGCCATGCTCAAGATTGGCCCCGGTCACACGCACATGGTCGGCTAGCTGGTAACGGCGCTCAAAACCACGTTCGGCGATACCGCGATGTAAGAAGTTGCGCCCTTCTTCGGTCGCAGCCTTTTTGCCGGTTACGGTCAAAAGGCCCTCTTTCAACTCAATCGACAAATCCTCAGGGCCAAAGCCTGCAACCGCCAATTCAATGCGATAGGCATCTTCGCCCGTCTGCTCGATATTGTAAGGGGGCCAGCCAGTTGCCGTATCCAAACGGGCACCGGTTTCGATTAAATGCGCCATGCGGTCAAAGCCAACAATGGTGCGGTAGAGGGGGGTTAAGTCAATCGTACGCATTTTGTCCTCCTAGAAGCGACAGGTTCAACACACGGAAAAAGGGCCGCGCACCCTGCAAATTTCCACTGTCTCACGTGAACCTCCTTTGCCCGGAAAGGCGCATCTGGAGGGCCACGTCTGAAAGCCCAGTGGCGATTTATGCGACCCGTTTTTCGGCGCCGCACCGACTAGTTGGGAACGCCTTTTTCGCTGTGCAAGAGGTGGCTGTCCAATTTCTGACAGGATTTTCATGTCCTTGAGGCTTGAGCCTGCAACAGAAACTGGGATAGGCTAAACACTCTGAGCTTCGCTTTGGCTCACTTCAAAGCTTGCTGCCGGTAGTCAAAGGGAGAAAGAGGCGCATGACATTTCGCGCTTGGGCACTCGCCGGAACCGCCAGCATGATGGCTCTCAGCGGTATTGTTTCGGCTCACGCACAAGTTGCCGATCCGCAGATGTCCGAAAGCCAGCCAACGACAGCCCCCACGTCTGTTTTTATGCCGCCCGTGCCTGCCGTCCCGCCCTTGGACGAGCGCGCGCGCGAAGCGTTAAGTCGGGCGGTAAAGGGGGAGCAACGTATTGATGCCCAACGCGATCGTTGGCGCAATCCAGAGGCGACCCTGCAGTTTTTTGGTGTCCGTCCCAGCGACACAGTTGTTGAGATTTGGCCTGGGCAGGGCTGGTACACGTCCATACTGGGCCCCTATTTGAAGCAGGGCGATGGGAAGCTGATTGTTGGTCACTTTGATGCGGCGTCCTCCAACTCACAAGTGGTCCGTCAAATCGTAGACGCTTATCGCGCCCGCTTTGCGACAGATACTGCCGTTTATGGCAATGTGAATGTGGTGGCGTTTGGTCCACGTTCTATGCCGATGGCACCGCCCAATAGCGTCGACAAGGTTTTGACCTTCCGCAATATCCACAATTGGATGGCACAGGGCTGGGCAGAAAAGGCCTTCGCAGATTTTTACACGGTCCTGAAGCCCGGCGGCATTTTGGGCATTGAAGAGCATCGTGGGCGCACCGATGAGCCACAAGATCCTTTGGCGCGCGATGGTTATGTGCGCGAAGATTATGTGATCCAAATGGCGCGCGAAGCTGGATTTGAGTTTATTGGCGGGGCAGAGATCAATGCCAATCCAGCGGATACCAAAGACCACCCATTTGGCGTATGGACCCTGCCGCCTGTTTCGCGAACGTCCCCCATTGGCCAGATGGACGATCCCGGTTTCGACCGAAGCCGGTATGACGAGATTGGCGAGAGCGATCGTATGACGCTGCGCTTCCGCAAGCCGTTGGATGCAACAGGGGTGGGCTTGGCCTCGTCGCGGCCGACGGCGGATCAAATTCCCGTCACCATCATTCCTGGCCCGCCGCCACCGCCGCCAGCGCCGCGTCGTGGCCGTCGTGGCGCACCGCCACCTCCCCCGCCAGCACCCGCCCCCGCACCCGTGGTAGTAGGCACAGAGTCACGACCCGCTGTTGCGGGCGCTGCGCCCGTTGTGGACGCAAAAGAAGGTGGTACGACGGCACCGGCCTCTGGACTGCGTCCCGCTACAGATGAGCCGCAAGCCAAGGCACCCCCTGCACCGCCACCACCTGCACCCGCAGCTACAAGTCGCCGAGGGGGGGCTACCAAAGCTCGCGCCCCAGCCCCCGCTACCGCGCCTGCGGCCGCGCCTGCGGCGGGTGAGCCAGCGAGGCCAGTTGCGGAGGGGACGACGCAACCCTCAACCGCGCCCGACGCCAAACCAAAAGCAGAGCCTCCCGCCGCGGGGACGGCGACAACACCCCTTCGTCCCCGTCAGCGCGGAACAAATGCTGCGACTCCAAAGGCTGGGGAGCCCACAGAGGCTGCGCCAAAGGCCAAAGCACCTGCGGCTTCTGCACGCTCGGGTCCACGCGAGACTGAACCCACTTCAGCAGCTGGCGCGGCAACCAAGTCACGGTCTCGCCCGACAAGTGCTTCTGCCGCTGGCGAGGAGTCAAAGACCAAGTCTGGAGCAGCAGCGTCACGAAGCCGGACGCCAGAGGAGCCCGCCGCCCCATCACGCCGTAACGCGCGCCGTCCCGCCGCTGAAACCGACGCCCCTGCCAGCAAGTCGAAGTCAAAGGCCAAGGCTGCAGAGACAGAGACCACACGTCCAGCTTCAAGCCGTAATCGAAATCGCCAAGAGCCCAAAGCCGAGCCAAAGAAAAAGACGGAAAGCAAAAATGCTACTTCCAGCAGTAAGGCAAAGGCGAGCCCCAAGGCAGCACCAAAGGCCAATTCTAGCAAGAAATCGCCACCCCCAGCCAAGGCCAATCCAAATAAGCCTGATTGGGTTGTGCCGCCGAAGAAGAAAAAGGAGTAGGCGCTGCCTCTCACAAGGATGTGAATCCTTTCATGTGGCCTCGACATTTCGCGCTGCTTAGGCGACATGGCTGCCTTACGATAAGCCCGACTCATGATGGGGCGCAGGTCCCTGCGTCAGTAGTCGGTCGAAGGAGATAGATTATGCGTAATGCACGAAATTCCTTGCTTGCGGTCGGCGCGATCGTCCTCGGCGCCCTAGGTGCCACAACCGGTTTCGTAGGTCCTGCACTGGCCAAGGCAAAGGCTGAGGCCCCAGCTAAAGGTCTAACGCCTCAAGCGGTTGTTGATGGGGCTTGGCGCTCGCCAGAGGATCGGGCCCGCGACAGCGTTCGTCATCCCGTCGCCTCTTTCGAGTTCTGGGGTATCAAACCAAACATGACGGTGGCCGAGGTTCGTCCAGGTGCTGGTTATTGGACCGATTTGTTAGCGCCCTATTTGGCTGCAGGCGGTGGTAAGCTTATCGTCACCTCTGGCGACCCAGACAAAATGACGGACGCTCAAAAGGCTAACCGTGATCGCTTCTTGAAGCGTTATCAAGACAATCCAGCGCTCTATGGCACCCTGGAAGTAGGTGTATTTGCTGCCAATTCCGATAAGCCATTGGCGGCACCAGGAACCGTCGATTTGATCATCAGTTCACGGAACTTCCATGGCTTTGTCCTCCAGAACATCAAGGATTACGCATTAAAGTCGATGTATGATGCCTTGAAGCCAGGTGGTTTGGTGGCAATCGAGCAACATCGCGGTGACGCCCGTCGCCCCCAAAACGCAGCAACGGGATATATACGTCAGGATTGGGTGATTGCGCAGATGCGTCAGGCCGGTTTTGAGTTTGTTGCAGCCTCTGAGCTGAATGCGAATCCAAAGGACACAAAGGATCACCCCTTTGGTGTATGGACCTTGCCACCGACCTTGCAGACTGCACCGAGCGGCCAGCCTGCCAATCCGAATTTCGATAACTCGAAATATAAGGCCATTGGTGAAAGCGATCGGATGACGCTCTTATTCCGCAAACCAGCGAAATAAGCAGCAAGTCAGTCAGTAGAAGGGCCCCAATCTTAGGATGGGGCCCTTTTTCTTTGCGTGCTTCTTTTTCGTGCCACTCTGCAAGAAGATGAGGTCTTACCGAAATTTAAGGTGACAGAAAGCTTGAGGCTGCGCAGGCTCGTGTGATGATGAGATCACGTGCAACGGCCCTCCTTGCTGCAGCTTTCGCCGCACTTTGCTTTGTTCCTACCGCAAACGCCCAAACAGCGTCGAATGGCGGCGTGCGCCAAGTTCCGGTCAAAAAACTCTTTCCCTATTACGACCTTTACCTCAGTCTGCCAGCTCAAGATCGTGATGGCTTCTCTCTGGAGTATTTGCTTAAGTCAGAAGGGACTAATGTTCGCCCACGCTTGGTCTATGCCTTGGGGTCTGTTCGCACCCCAATACAGCTCGATTCCAGAGGCAAGATCCTGACGATGCCAGACATGACCATGCTACGTCAGGGCAAGGTGGAAGTGCCCATTGCATCCCCACCGGGCGGCGTTGTTCTGAATTTGGAACCCGTTGTTCCCCTCGCGCGCACGATTCCCGCGAGCGCGGTAGCAAACCCCGTAATCGATTATTCGAAAGCCATTGGACGGGCCGGGCCATTGTCGCTCGCAATCCCAAAGCTAACAGGCATTGCCTTTAAGGGTGTTTCTTCAGGGCAGGCTGTCTTTGCTGATGGCCGCAAGATCGCTTTGCCCGTGGAAGGCGGGACCCCGGTGTTTCGCCCCAACCAAACGGCCATGCGCGGCGCGATTAGCCTAGAGTTTCCAGCGGTTCCAAGTCAGGCCGAATTTGCACGCTGATTGGCGTGGCGCAGCAATGTAAAGTGAACTACGGCAGAATTTGCAAAAAACAGGTATTTTTCAGGTATTGGTAACATCGATTTAACTATCTTGGGCCAGAACTCGGTCAGTTTTTACCGTGGGTGGATATCCGGAACCCGATTGAATGCCAGGCCTAAACTCTCTCCACGTGCTGGTAGTCGATGACAATCCCCATATGAGGTCGATTGTTGTTGCCATTCTGCGTGGTGTCGGCATCGGTACGGTGAAAGAGGCCAGCGATGGTGCCGACGCCATGGAAGTGATGCGGGCCGGGGTGCCGGACATCGTGATTGTCGATCTCAACATGTTCCCAATCGACGGTCTGGAATTCACCCAGATGATCCGGACAGCTGTCGACAGCCCGTTTCCCTTTGTGCCCATCATTATGATGACGGGCCATACAGAGCGCACGAAGGTGACTGCGGCTCGCGACTCAGGGGTGAACGAACTGGTTGCAAAGCCGATTTCTGCCAAGACGCTTCTTGATCGGATTGTCGCGGTGATCGACCGGCCCCGCGCCTTTGTGAAGACAGCTACCTATACAGGCCCATGTCGCCGCCGAGGCGGCAACGCCAAAGACTATGTCGGCAAATTGCGTCGCAAGTCTGATAATCAAGCCAAAAACGACCAACCTAACGAACCGAAAGAAGAAACGGCATGAGCGCTGAGAACCCCGTCGAGCTGATCGCGCCTAGTTTCCGCTTGCAGCGAAAAATGGGTGGTCCAGCCTCGCGCATGCTGACGCCAGAGGCCTATCGCAAGGCTAATGCGGCCCTTGAAGAAGTCATCCCGCCAATCGATGATGAAGTGCGCCGCTTGCTGCAGGAATTGCAAGATGCCCTGCAGGGCGAAATGCCCGGTGGGCGCGACATCATGTGGAATAATGCCCATGAAATTCGTGGCTTAGCTGGAACAGTACGCAAGATAACCTTGGGCCAAGCCGCCAATCTGATCTGTCACTACTTGAACGATACGGCTTCGGACTTTGTGCCAGATCAGGGCGTCATGCAAACCATCGTGGTTGTTGCGCACCAAGCTTTACGCGATGAAGCAGACACCGATCCGATGATCAAAGTGCTGGTGCAAGATGGCGCGCGCGCTGTCCTTGCGCAACGCCACCGCGAAGGTCGCGATTAAGGTCTCGTGCTTTGAGTGATTAGCTCAAAGCTGCGTTAAGGGCCGCCTCTACATCCTTTACCAAATCGCCACTATCCTCGATGCCGACCGAAAGGCGGATAAGGCCTGCCGTCACGCCCAATTCGGCCTGAACCTCTGGCGCAAACGAATAGTGCGTCGTTGTTGCTGGATGGGTCGCGAGGCTCTTTGAGTCGCCCAGATTATTGGAAATATCCACGATCTGGAGGGCATCGAGAAATGCAAAAGCTGCTTGTTTGCCACCTTTGAGGTCAAACGCCAGCAGCGTGCCCCCCGTCTTCATTTGTCGGCTTGCAAGCGCATATTGGGGGTGATCGGCCCGATGCGGATAGCGCACATAATTGGTTGCCGGATGGGCCGCGATAACATCGGCGAGGCGCGCTGCACTGGCACTCGCCCGCTCGACCCGCATGGATAATGTTTCAAGGCCTTTGAGCACGTTCCAGGCCACAAAAGGCGACATGGCGGGGCCCGTATGGCGCAGATAGGGGTCGATATGCTCCTCCATAAAGGCGACCGATCCCAAGATCGCGCCGCCTAAGGTCCGACCAGAACCGTCCATGTGCTTCGTCGTGGAATAGACCACCACATCGGCACCCAATTCAAATGGGCGCTGCAAGATGGGCGAGGCGAAGATATTGTCGACAATCAGCCTTGCCCCGCAGCCTTTGGCCAACTTGGCGACGGCGGCAATGTCGCTGACATCCAAAGTCGGGTTACTAGGGCTTTCCAAGAAAAAGGTTTTCGTAGTGGGGCGAATGGCTGCTCGCCACGCGTCAACATCGGTTGAATCAACCAAGGTAAACTCAATGCCATAGCGGGGCATAAAGGTTTCAATCACCCAGCGACACGATGAAAACAGGGCTTTGCCGGCAACGACATGGTCGCCCGCTCGCAAGGGTGCCAGCAGGGCGGCGGTCACGGCCGCCATGCCGCTGGCGGCTAGTCTACACGTCTCAGCACCATCAATGGCGGCCAAGCGCTCTTCCAACATGCGGTTCGTTGGGTTGGCATAGCGACCATAAAGATAGCCCGGGGCTTCACCCTTAAAGCGGGCCTCTGCTTCACTTGCTGAGTCATAGACAAAGCCCGAAGTCAAAAAGATGGCTTCGCTGGTCTCTTTATGTTGCGAGCGGGTCAGTCCACCTCGAACCAGGATTGTGTCCGGACTAAGCGGCAGCGCAGCGGAGGGGTCATGTGTGTCGTCAGTCATCTTACAAAGTCCTCAGCCCAACCAGGGCATGGGCAAACGCATCAGCGGAAAAGGGTTGCAGATCGTCGGCCTGTTCGCCCACGCCCACAAATCGGATCGGCAATTTGTGTTTTTCTGTTACGGCAACCAAGACGCCGCCTTTGGCCGTGCCGTCTAACTTGGTCATGACAAGGCCTGTGATGCCGGCAGCATGGCGGAAAGCTTCGGTTTGGGAGATGGCGTTTTGTCCGACTGTCGCATCCAGCACCAGCCAAGTTTCATGCGGCGCATCGGGGTCGACTTTGCCAATTACCCGCACAACTTTGGCGAGCTCATTCATCAACTCAGTTTTGTTTTGCAAGCGGCCAGCCGTGTCGATCAAAAGAACATCAATCCCCTCGGCCTTGGCGCGTGTGAGTGCGTCGAACGCGAGGCCCGCGGCATCTGCGCCGGTTTCACGGGCGACCACGGGCACATTGGCGCGCTCACCCCAGACTTTGAGTTGCTCAACTGCGGCGGCCCGGAACGTATCGCCAGCGGCCAACATGACCTTATGGCCGGCTTGGGTGAGATTATGGGCAATTTTGCCGATCGTCGTGGTTTTGCCTGAGCCATTAACGCCGACAAACAAGATTACACGCGGTCCTGAAGCCCCTGCCGGTTGCACGAAGGGCGAGCTATCGGTTTCAAAGGGGCGCAGAATCTCAGCGATCTCATGGGCGAGGGCTTGCTTGATTTCTTCGGGGCTAATGTCCCTGCCAAATCGGTCTTTTGAGATGCCAGCGCGAATACGGGCGGATGCGCTGGCCCCAAGATCTGCCGTGATTAGCAGTTCTTCCAGTTCATCCAGCGTATCTTGATCCAGCTTGGCTTTGGTAAAGACCGCGGAGACCCCTTCGGCCAATCGCGAGGAGGAGCGTTGTAGCCCATCCACCAATTTGTCGATGACGTCAGCCGGCATAGGCTCGGGTTCAGGTGCCGGAACTGCAATGGCATAAGTCTGGCGGGCAAGGCCATCTGCGCCCACTTCTTCAATTGCTAGGCTTGCTAAACCATCGAGCTTCGCCGCCAGCGGCAAACCGCCCGCGCGCGCGGTAATGAACACCAATTCCCGGTCGGCTTTGGGCTCAGCCAGCAGCGTAACGCGCACCGCTGTCGCATCATAATCGGCGGTAATGCTGACCACGCCTGTGATACGGGCGGCGGCTTCTTCGACAATGGGGCCGATTTCGCATTGGAGTTTGTCTGGGTCCAGCGCCGTGGCCACAAAGCGCGCTGCCGGGATGCCCGCAATGCCAGCTTGAGGTTCAAGCTTAGGAGCCGTATCGGCCTCAAGCGCCTGATTTTTCTTCTTACCCCAGCCAAACATGGCGCTTAATCCCTCTGTGGCCAAGCAGAAAAACCCAGACTGCAGGCGTGGCTTAGACTTAGCGGAGCTAAGGAGCAGACGGAAGACGTGAAGTGCTTTTGATCGGCTTCACAGCACGCATCAGACATTCTATGACATCGACGCGCGTGGCCCACTTTCAACTAGGTCTCGCGCGAAAGCTGCAAGCCAAGAGTTGGATTTTCAAACATGCCAAGCCGGATTGTCATTGTAGGTGCAGGTCAAGCCGCAACGCAGGCCGCCACAAGCCTGCGGGCAGGGGGCTATGACGGCCACTTGGTTTTGCTGGGCAATGAAGGCCTGCTGCCGTATCAGCGCCCCCCGTTGTCAAAGGCCTATTTGTCGGGGGCAATGGGCTTAGACCGGGTCGTCCTTAAGCCGATGGAGGCTTGGGACGAGGACAAGGTTGAGGTGCATCTCGATGCCGAAGTGACGGCGCTGGACAGGCAGGCCAAGTCGGTCACGACGAGAGACGGGCAGACCTTTGTCTATGATGCGCTGATTTTGGCGACGGGCTCGCGCGTGCGTGCGCTACCTTGCCCGGGCGCGGACCTTCAGGGTGTCCATTATCTGCGCAGCATTGCCGATGCGGATGGCCTCGGCCAAGACATGCAATCTGGCAAACGCTTGGTTGTGATTGGCGGCGGCTATATTGGTCTTGAGGTGGCCGCAGTGGCTCGAAAAGCGGGCCTTGAAGTCACGATTTTAGAGGCTGCGCCCCGCGTCCTGGCCCGTGTCGCCCCACCGGTCATTTCAGATTTCTTCCAAACCCTGCATCGCGACGCTGGGGTCACCATCCTGACCGATGTGAAAGTGACTGCGATTGAGGGCACTGACTGTGTGGCGGGCGTCGCACTCGCTGATGGCCGCACAATCCCGGCCGACCTTGTTCTGGTAGGCATTGGCATCATCCCGAACGCTGAAGTAGCGCGGGAAGCGGGTCTGAAGGCTGAAGATGGGATCGAGACCGATGTGGATGCGCGAACCAGCGATCCAGCTATTTTCGCGATTGGTGACTGTGCCAGTCGGCCCTTGGTGCATTACGGCCAGCGACGCGGTCGACTGGAAAGCGTTCATAACGCCTTGGAGCAAGCCAAATTAGCGGCAGCCGCGATCTTGGGTCTGCCCCGACCTGTCGAAGAAGCGCCTTGGTTCTGGTCGGATCAATATGACATCAAGCTGCAGATCGCTGGCCTGTCGACCGGTGCGACTTACTCAGTCGTGCGCGGCGATCCGTCGCAGAAGCGTTTTGCCGTTTTTCATTTAGATGCGGATAATCGTCTGCTCGCAGTCGATGCGATTAACGCACCGCCTGAGTTTATCGTCGGCAAGCAGGTGATTGCACGGCATGGACAGCTTGCACCAGCGCGTTTGGCTGATATGTCTGTGTCGATGAAAGAGATTGGGGCCGGTGCCTAAGCGCCAACCCTGACCAGAAGCTCAAAGGGAACACAAAGCGTCATGGCGAAAGTCACATATATCGAACATTCGGGCACCGAGCATGTAATTGAAGTGCCAGTTGGCACCACCATCATGGAAGGTGCTGTCAAGAATCGTGTGCCAGGGATTGATGCCGATTGCGGCGGTGCCTGTGCCTGCGCGACCTGCCATGTCTTTGTCGATGCCGCTTGGATTGAGAAGACGGGCAAGCCCGGCAGCATGGAAGAAAGCATGCTGGATTTTGCAGAAGGCGTGACCCCATTGTCGCGTTTGTCCTGCCAGATCTCCATGACGGCAGAGTTGGACGGTATTGTAGTTCGCTTGCCTGCCGCCCAGCACTAAGGGGGTGGGCCTGCGCAACGCGCAGCCGCCTATGAAATTGCGCATGCCAAATATGCGCAGACACATGTTGGGCAGGAGGGGAATGGCCTCGCCAAACCCCACTGCGCCTCTATAGTTTCCACCATCGGCGCGCGGCCGCGATTTCGTGGTGCCTCGCCCAGCTAGCAGGATAGGGTCTGTATGATCGGTGTTGTTGTGGTCAGTCACGGGTTTTTGGCGCGAGAGCTTATTCTTGCGGCAGAGCATGTGGTTGGGCCTCAGACCAATATGCAGGCCATTTGCATCGGCCCTGACGACGACATGCAGACGCGACGAGACGATATTCTCGATGCCTGCCGCAAAGTCGACGATGGAGCGGGCGTTATCATTCTCACGGACATGTTTGGGGGCACGCCCTCAAACCTTGCGATTTCGATTATGAATCGCGGCGAATATGAAGTGATTGCCGGGGCTAACCTCCCGATGCTGATTAAGCTTGCTGAAGTTCGCGGACGTGAAAGCTTGCCGAGAGCCGTTTTTGCTGCACAAGATGCTGCCCGGAAATATATCGCTGTGGCGTCATCCTTGTTGGCGAGTGGCTAAAATGACTGAGCGCGTGTCGCGTACCATCGAAATCGTCAACAAACGCGGACTGCATGCGCGCGCTTCTTCCAAATTCGCACTGCTGGCGGGCGAATATGCTGACAGCCGGGTGATGGTTGGGCGCGAGGACCAAGAAGTCGATGGTGAGAGCATCATGGATTTAATGATGCTAGCCGCGGGTATCGGGTCTGAGATCACAGTTTCCGCCGAAGGCCCCCGCGCCGAAGCGGCTCTAGATGCATTATGTGAGCTGGTCGCCAATCGATTTGGCGAGGGCGAGTAGGTCTTTTCGACCTCTGTCATTAGCCTAGCCCTTGCTCTTTGCCCCCGCCTCGGCTATAGGCCCCGCTCTTCCGCGCAATCAAAACGCGCGCTCTGATCCACACGGTCCTGCACGAACTGAGCAATCGGGGGTAAAGCAGATGGGGTGGACAGGGTTTCCCCGTCCGACGTGATCGTCCGGCGGGGCGTTTTGCGTTGCGTGTTTGCTTTTGGAACCACGCATGTTTGACGCGCTAACAGAACGATTGACGGGTGTCTTTGATACGCTCACCGGACGGGGTGCGTTGTCGGACAAGGACGTGGATTCCGCGTTGCGCGAAGTGCGCGTTGCTTTGCTCGAAGCCGATGTCGCGCTGCCGGTCGTCAAAGCTTTTATCGCCAAAGTCAAAGAAGAAGCGGTGGGTGAGCGCGTTATTCGCGCCGTAAAGCCCGGCCAGCAGGTCGTCAAAATTGTCTATGACGCGCTGGTGGAAACTTTGGGCGGCACAGGCGGCCCAGTCGATCTGATGCTGAACCAAGGCCCGCCCGCCGTCATCATGATGGCAGGTCTACAAGGTTCGGGTAAAACCACCACGACGGCAAAGCTCGCTTTGCGTTTGCGCACCCGTTTGCGCAAGAAAGTCCTCGTCGCCTCGCTCGACGTGCGTCGCCCTGCAGCGATGGAACAATTGGCGGTTCTGGCTCAACAAGCCGAAGTTGACAGCCTGCCTATTATTGCGGGCCAAGTGCCTGCCGAAATCGCGCGCCGGGCGATCACCGCGGGCCGTCTTGGTGGCTATGATGTCGTCTTCCTCGATACCGCTGGCCGGACTTCGATCGACGAAGACATGATGAGCGAAGCCGCCGAAATTGCGCGCATCGCCAGCCCTATTGAAACCTTGCTGGTTGCCGACAGTTTGACCGGCCAAGACGCGGTTGAAACGGCCCGTCGCTTCCATGAACGCTTACCGCTGACGGGGATTGTTCTAACCCGTGCGGATGGTGACGGTCGCGGTGGTGCGGCGCTGTCTATGCGTGCGGTTACTGGCCTGCCGATCAAGTTTTTAGGCATTGGCGAAAAGATCGACGGCCTTGATGCTTTCGACGCCCAGCGTATCGCCGGCCGTATTCTGGGCCAGGGTGACGTTGTTAGCCTGGTTGAGCGCGCTGTTGAGAACGTCAAGCAGGATGAAGCTGAAAAGCTGGCCGCCAAAATGGCCAAGGGCAAGTTCGACTTGGATGACCTGGCCATGCAATTGCGCCAAATTCAGGCGATGGGTGGCCTTGGCGGCGTGATGGGGATGTTGCCCGGCGCGCAAGCAGCCAAAAAAGCGATGGAATCGGGCGCGGTTTCTGACAAAAGCGTCAAGCGCCAAATCGCTGTCATTCAATCCATGACCAAGCAAGAGCGGGCCAAGCCCGACCTGTTAAACGCCAGCCGCCGCAAACGCATTGCTGCGGGCGCAGGCGTGGATGTCTCGGAAGTCAACAAAGTTATCAAGATGCATCGCTCGATGTCAGACATGGTCAAGGCCATGGGCAAGGGTGGCATGAAGGGCCTGATGGGCAAGATGGGTGGTATGTTTGGGGGCAAAATGCCGCCGATGGACCCTGCCGCTCTGCAACGTCTCGGCCAACAAGCGGCTTCATCAGGCGGGGGGTTGCCCGGTCTGCCTGGACAGTCGCCTCCACAAGGTTTGCCCGGTCTGGGCAATACGCAAAATCCCGGTGGCTTTACGGGCCTACCAGGTCTCCCATTCGGGAAAAAGTAACGCAAAAACGACCCATACACTCTGAAAGGTAAGTCTCATGTCCTTGAAAATTCGCTTGGCCCGCGGTGGCTCTAAGAAGAAGCCAGTTTACCGCATCGTGGTGGCAGAAGCCCGTTCGCCACGCGATGGCCGCTTCCTCGAAAAGATCGGTAGCTACAACCCAACTTTGCCAGACGACAATGCTGGCCGTTTGGTCATCGATGCTGCGAAGGCAGCTGAATGGATGAAGAAGGGCGCCCAACCAACCGACCGCGTCGCTCGTTTCTTGGCCGCTCAAGGCGTTGGCACCTATGTCAATGGCAATAACCCAAACAAGGGCAAGCCAGGTCAAAAGGCAACTGAACGCGCCGCGGAGAAGGCTCAAGCCCTGATCGACGCACAAGAAGCTGCAGAGCGCGCGAAGGCCGAAGCCGCTGAAGCCGCTGCTCAAGCTAAAGCAGACGCTGCTGCCGCCGCTGCTGCACCAGCTGAAGAAGTTGCTGCCGAGCCTGCAGCCGAATAAGTCGACATGAAGCGCCTTGCTGAAACGCTTGGTGCTGTGGTCGCCCGCCGGGATGCCCCCGGCGGTGCGGCCATTTTGTTTTCTGGCCAAGAGATTCTGTGGTCCGGGGTAGAAGGCGTCCGCGATGCGTCTTCGGCAAGCCCGCTTCTGCTCAGCAGCAAAGCGCGTGTTGCTTCCATCTCAAAAGTGGCCACAGCACTCACCGTCCTCAAACTGGTTGAAGCGGGTCAGATCGATCTGGATCGCGATATTTCCGATGTTCTCGGCTTTAAGCTTCGTCATCCAAAATTCCCCGACTCTCCCATCACGCCGCGTATGATTTTGTGCCATACGGCGGGAATCCGCGACGGTGAAAGTTATCGGGGGGTCGTGGGCGAGACGCTTGAGGGCTTCTTTGTTCCCGCCGGCAAAAACTGGAACAATGGTAAACATTGGGCAGACCTGCCCCAACCCTTTGGTTATTTTACCTATTCCAATCTGGCAATGGGATTGTTAGCGCAAGCATGTGAGAATGCAGGTGGCGACCGCTTTGACCGCCTTGCGCAGAAGCTGGTTTTTTCCCCGCTTGGGATCGAGTGTGGGTTTAATTGGTCCGGCATTTCCGATCAGGCAGCCGCTGAGGCTGCGACCTTGTACCGCCGAAAAACCGAGGGCGATTGGGAGGTTCAAGTTGATGGCAGCCCCGCCACCTTGCCCAGACCCAATATCGCAACCGACCCCGGCCTTAGCCTGTCTGACTATGTTTTGGGCCGTAATGGCCTATTATTCTCGCCGCAAGGTGGGTTGCGCGCCAGCGTGACAGACCTTGCCCGTTTCGGGATGGCGTTGAGTGGGGTTGAACCTTTGCTTGATCCTGCAACTCGGGCCTTGGTCTTGACTCCACAATGGACCTATCGGGCCAGCCCGCCCAATGGGGACACTTCGGGCGGTGCATTTCAAGGCTTTGGATTGGGTGTGCACCGACTTATCCCCGGTGACCAATGCCCAGTAGCCGGCTTGAGAGCCGAGATGGTGGGCCATTATGGAGAAGCCTATGGCCTGTTGGCGGGTCTCTGGGTTGACCCGCTTTCAACGCGCGGGTTTGCTTGGTTCATCACTGGAAGCCTATATGGGCCGCCTGCCGGCTTGCGCTCTGGCGTGTACCGGGTCGAGGAAGAGATGATGCAGGCAGCGGCGGAAGACTTGGGCCTTGTCGATCTGTAGTTCTGCGATAGTCTCTCCCCGTTAAATGGGGCAATAGCTATGGCATTAGGCGCAGACTTTAAGGTCATCAATTTCATCCAGACCCGCGACAGACCCACCGCACTTGCCTTTTACCGGGACGCGCTGGGTCTAACATTTGTTATGGATGACCCGTTTGCCAGCGTCCTCGATCAAAATGGTACCGGCTTGCGCCTAACGCAGATCGAGGGCTTTACCCCCAGTCCCCACCCAGCGCTGGGCTGGCAGGTTAGCGATATTCAAGCCAGCATCCGCGACCTGACCGCGCGCGGGGTTACGATGAAGATTTACGAAGGCTTTGGCCAAGATGAGTTAGGCATTTGGCATGCGCCCGGTGGAACAGCTCAAATTGCTTGGTTTGAAGATCCCGACGGCAATTTATTGAGCCTCACACAGGTTTGAGGCCTGCATCTCAGGCTTACCTTTGCGTCTACGTACGCTTCACGCTAAATACGCCAATATGAATTCAAGTCCGCCCCGCCCGACGACGCTTGCTGACCTTGATGCCCGCGCCCGCGAAATCTTTCGCGATATCGTGGAGACTTATCTCGAGACTGGTGAGCCAGTTGGGTCCCGCACCCTTTCTAAGCGCGGTATTGGCCTTTCCCCTGCCTCGATCCGCAACACGATGGCCGATTTGGCCAGCCTAGGTCTGCTGGACGCCCCGCATTTAAGCGCTGGGCGTACGCCAACCCATGTAGGCCTGCGCCTCTTTGTGGATGGGCTTTTAGAGATTGGCGATTTAGGCCGTGAAGAAAAGGCAGAGATTGACGCGCGTCTGGCTGCTGCGGGTTCTGATCTTTCGAGCGCTTTGTCAGAGGCCTCGCTACTCCTGTCTGGTCTCGCGGGCGGTGCGGGTCTTGTCACAACACCCACGCGGGAAAGCCCCGTCAAGCATGTCGAGTTTGTGCTGATCGGACCCGGTCAGATTCTGGTGGTTCTGGTGTTTGATGACGGACAGGTTGAAAACCGTCTGGTTCAAATGCCGGTCGGGCTTACGCCTTCGCAACTTCAAGAAAGCACGAATTTCTTGAACTTCCGCCTGAAAGGGAAAACCCTGTCAGAAGCCGTAGCGCAAGCGGTGGAAGATGCCCGTCATGCCGAGGCGACCTTAGACAAGGTCGCTGCCAGCTTGATCGAAGCGGGGTTTGCCGAATGGTCGGGCGATGATCCCATGGCAGGGCGGAAGCTAATTGTGCGTGGGCGCGCCAATCTTTTGGCGAACAGCCAAGCCGCGGGCGATCTTGAGCGGGTCCGTATTCTGTTCGATGACCTTGAGCGTAAGCGCGACCTTATCCATGTGTTAGACGCAGCGCGTGAAGCTTCTGCGGTAAAATTGTTCATTGGTGCAGAAAACCCCTTGTTCTCCATGTCAGGTTCGGCTCTTGTCGCGGCCCCTTATATGGACAGCCAACGCCGGGTGCTTGGCGCACTGGGCGTAATCGGGCCAACCCGCTTGAATTATGCCCGTGTCATCCCAATGGTAGACTACACAGCGAAAGTCGTCGGCCGCCTGATTGAGCGCCGCGGTTTAAATTTAACGGAATGAGACAGACGAAATGACCACAGAAACGGGTACCACACAGAATGGCGATGAGTTGGAGACCAACGCTGCCAATGCCGTTGACGCGCCTACTGAAGGGGCGGACACTCAAGCTTCTGCACCGGACCCATTGGACTTGGCTCGCTCGCTTTTGGGCGAAGATGCAGCACCCGAAGATATGGGTGCGCTCTTGGTGGCAAAGCTTCAAGCTGCCTTGGCAGAGATTGAGACCCTGAAGGACGCAAGTTTGCGTGCTTTGGCCGAGTCAGAAAACATTCGTCGTCGCGCCGAGCGGGAAAAGACCGAAGCCCGCATCTATGCGATCGATAAGTTTGCCCGCGACCTCTTGCCCGTCGCTGATAATTTGGGGCGCGCCATCAGCACAGCCCCTGAAGCCTTGAAGGGCGATCCCGCCTTTGATGGCTTCGTGACCGGGGTCGACATGACCCAGCGCGAACTCTTGAATGCCTTCGAACGTCATGGCCTCACGCGGGTTGGTGCAAAGGGCGATAAGTTTGACCCCTCAATCCACCAAGCCGTCGCGCAGATTCCGTCTGACATGGCTGCCGGTGATGTCGCAGAAGTGTTTCAGCCGGGCTATGTGCTGGCCGGACGCACGCTGCGGGCTGCGATGGTGGCAGTATCGGCGGGGCAACCTGCCGCAGAAGCGGCACCAAGCGATCCCGCCGCCTCGTAACCTAAAGCTCGGATTAGCGTCGAACGCGTGGGGTGGCGGGCACTGTCAGTCGCCCCCGTAAGGCGGCTTCATCTAGCGCATTGAGTTTCCATCCCGACGGATAGCGCCCAAAATAGAGGATACAGGCCTTTGTCTGCGGGTCTGGCGCGCAAACGCGACCATCGGCCAAGCGCTTAAGGCCCATGCTGGTTGCGGTCCGGCTTGGCAAAACCGTTTGTGGCGTCAGCCCAGCACGCCGGGCGAGATCCGCGAGGATTGCGGGTTCTAAAGCTTGTTTCGACAGGCGCTCCAACACAGGATTGGCCAAGTCCGCACCCAAAACACCCAGAATCTGCCCGCCTTCACCGCCGCCGGTCCGTTTGGCGATCTCATTGGCGGCAATCGCCCGCGCAATGCCTGTGACTTGCGCTTGTAAGGCAGGTCGATCAATTCGCGCCTCAATGCCCGCTAAGTCGCGGTCCCGCAGCGCCATTACGAAGGCGCGCACATCCGACGAGGCATCAAGCGGTCCAGGTGCCGTCGCACAGCCGCTGAGCGCCAAGAGCAAGCTGAACCAGACAAATTTGCGCATGTTCATCTCCGCAGAAATTCAAAACCTATGAATATCATCCTAGTCGCGGACGCATGAATGACGACTAAACAATATGGCAGAACATGCTTTGGGAGTTGGCCTAGATCGCCGTGAGAAACACCACACTGGAAAAGAACAACAAGATGGCAAAGGGTGCAAAAATCAGTCCAAAGGCCGCCGTGAGGCCGAAAGCCGTCGCATATCTCAACGCATAGGCATGTTTGAGGTGGAAGAAGAGGTGAATCACGCAAACAAAGAACAAATAGTCGAGGAGGTCCGCCCATGCGATCCAATGGGCGAGAATCGTGAAGCCGATAAAGACCAAGACCAGAAAGGCCGATGCATAGAGCGTGAAAACAACATGATCATAAAGTTTGGTATCGCGCCGCCAAGCTAGCAGCAGGCAGATGAAAGGCAGGCTTGCCGGCACAATCAAAATCGCAAAGCTATGTGCCGACGCGGCAAACTTTTTCACAAAAGCCTTGGGGTCTTTCAAGTTCGGATTGACGCGCTCATTCAGGGCTGGCCATGGCGTTTCCACGTGAAAGCCTGAAGGTGCGAAGAGCGAAATCAATTGCGCGCTTTTGTCCCAAAATGTCGCTGGATGGTTATCTTGAAAGAGAATTTCGACTGTATGGCGCGCTAATCGTACCGGCTCGGGTTCTGTTGCATTGCCAGTTTCTGCTGTAATGCTAGCAGCTATGGCATCGATTTCAAATAGAATGTCTTGTGTTCCATTTCCGAGAAGGTCTTGGCCTTTATAGATATAGCTAATACCAAGCGGGTCCCCCGTGGCGGTAATTTTACTATCGGGCAAGGCTTGAATCCGCGCCAATCTCTGTTGTGCTTGCGAAACTCGGATTTCATCTGTCGCCACCTCTGACGTCGCTCTTAAGACTTCCCGGGTTGCTGAGGGCTTTTGTCCATCTTTTGTCGCTTGGCTTAGTTTTTGGAGCCTCTGTCGGCTCAGTGACAATGTTTCCTGAGCTTGCATCACATCGTAGTGCGCTTCGGTTAGGAGTTCCTGTTTTGTGTAGTGCTTGGCTGCAAAATATGTGGGGCCAACCAAGAGGCTATAATAGGTGAACAGGAAGAAGACGGACGCCACAAACAGAGTAAATGGTGGGAGGAACCCAACACGTTTGCCGTAAACAAAATCTCGCGTCAGCTTGCCGGGGCGGAAAAACAGATTGAGAACTGTCCGAAAAGTCCTCGAATCTAGGTTCACAATGTTCCGGAAAATATCAGTAAGTTCTTTGAGAAATGAGCGATGGACGGCAGAAGTTTGTCCGCACCCGTGACAGAATTCACCGACTAGCATGCGTCCGCAATTCTGGCAGGTCACCACCTCGCGCGTGGGTGGACTGATTTGTGTTGGAGGTGCCGCAGTTTCAGCCAAGCTTAACGTCCTGTTCGTGCCGTGGCTTGCAAGTCCATGATCAGCGCTTTGACTGCCTGTGCGCAACTTAGGGGCAGGCCCCAATAGTCATAAATGCCACCCTTTAAGTCATTTCTCCCACAAATGACCACGACGCCCGTGCCGACCTTTTCTTTGATCAGACTCGCAAGCCAACCCACAAAACCACTGTTGTCGAGACCGGGTTCGAAATGGAAACTAATAATCTTGAACGCCTCCGGATCCGTGGGGTCTTGGGTCGGCACAAGTTGTGACCAGACCTCGCCGTCGCGCACCAAGGCCAGCGCCGTGAGGTCGGCAGATCGCTCGAAATCTGCCGCCGCAAAAGTTTCAAATCGATAGAGTGCCGGTTCTACCTGCCAATCGGCGCGGGCAATTACCTGCAATAATCGATGATGCGTTTCGTCGGGGGTCTCCTGACTAACATGGACAAGCATGGGAACTACACAGGGCTCAAATCTTACTCCAAGGTAGTGATAAGCTGACTTAATGCGCGACACAACCTGATTTTTTTGGGCGCTATTTGGACAGCAAGAAGCCGAAGGCTGGACCTTTCAGACAATGCCCCTTAGACCTGAAGCATCGGGGGATACGTGCCGAAATCAGTTTTGATCCTGTTTGCGCATCCATCTTATGCGCGTTCGAGAGCGAACCGCGCCTTGCGTTCCGTCGCGCAAGACCGCGAGCATGTGACGGTGCATGATTTGTACGAGACCTACCCGAATTTTCTGATTGATGTGGAGGTAGAGCAGCGTTTGCTGCTGGACCACGACCATATCATCTTGATGCACCCCTTCTTTTGGTACTCTGCGCCCTCTTTGGTGAAGGAGTGGCTCGATGTCGTTTTGGACTATGGATGGGCCTATGGTGAGGGCGGAACGGCCTTAGCAGGTAAGACTTGGACCCAAGCGATTACGACCGGCGGCCCGGCCAAATCCTATTGCTCCGATGGCTTGAACCGCTTTTCCATTGAAGAGCTCCTCCGCCCATTTCAGGCGACTGCCAATCTCTGCCAATGTGTGTGGCAGCCACCGTTTGTCCTCCATGCCAGCCGTCAAGCGACACCGGAAATTCTCGCCGAAGCCGCGGCCAAATTTAGCGCCATGCTAGAGGGGCTTATCGATGGCTGAAGCCAATCTTCTCGAATCCGCCTTTGTCTATCTGACAGCGACAGTTGTTTCGGTGCCCATCGCAAAACGCCTCGGTTTGGGCTCGGTTTTGGGCTATCTGATCGCAGGTGCGGTCATTGGACCCTATGTCCTCAATCTCGTCGGCGACCCTGAAAATGTGATGCACACGGCTGAGTTTGGCGTGGTCATCATGCTGTTCCTCATCGGACTTGAGCTTCAGCCGAGCCTCCTCTGGCGGCTGCGGACAGCAATCCTCGGCATGGGTGGATTGCAAGTGGTTGGAACGGGTGCAATCGCCACGGGCCTTGGCATGGCGCTCGGCCTCACATGGCAAGTTGCGCTTGCGGTTGGTCTGACCTTGTCGCTTTCCTCCACAGCGATTGTGCTTCAGTCACTGCGCGAAAAGGGGATAGCGGGAACCGAAGCAGGTCGCGCAACATTTTCAGTGCTTTTGTTCCAAGACATCGCCATCATCCCGATGTTGGCACTGTTTCCATTTCTAGCAACCATCAGCGTTGCTGGGGGCGGCGACGCTGCAAAGGGTGCATTGGCGGCTTATCCAGGCTGGGCGCAAGGCCTTGCGGTGGTTGTTGCGGTCGGTGTCATCGTCTTGGCAGGCCGTGTGCTGTTGCGCCCGATGTTCCGCTGGGTGGCGGCCTCTGGCCTACATGAGATATTGACCGCCTTTGCGCTTCTCCTCGTTGTAGGCGTGGCCCTCTTGATGCAATTTGTTGGCATCTCACCCGCTTTAGGGGCTTTCGTGGCAGGCGTGGTACTGGCCGACAGCGAATTCCGCCATCAGATCGAAAGCGATATTGACCCCTTTAGGGGCCTGTTGCTCGGCTTATTCTTCATCTCGGTCGGGGCAGGGATAAATTTTGCGCTTTTGATTGCTCAGCCTTGGCTGATTCTTGGGCTGGTAGTCGCCTTAGTGCTCGTGAAGGCGATTGTGATGTTTACCATCGCGCGCGCCTTTGGCCGCAAGACGGGCGAGGCGGCATTGATTGGCCTCGGCCTTGCGCAAGGGGGAGAATTTGCCTTTGTGCTCTTTGCTTTCGCGGAAGGCGCAGGGGTCATTCCGGCCGAGGTAACAGCCCCCTTAATCGTGGCCGTTGCCCTGTCGATGGCGATCACGCCCCTATTGCTCATGGCAGGTGATTGGGCGATGCGGCGCTTGGAATCGGGGTCTGGCGAGGCGCGTGCGCCCGAGGTGGAAGAAGGCCATCATGACGTGATCGTCGCGGGCTATGGTCGGTTTGGGCAGATCGTCGGTCGGATGCTCTCCACCTATGGCTATAAGATCAGCGTTCTCGATCATGATGCAGACCAGGTGGACGTTCTGCGAGGCTTTGGTCGCAAAGTGAATTATGGCGACGCAACGCGGGTCGATCTCTTGCGTTTGGCAGGCGCGGCCGAGGCTAAACTTCTCATTGTCGCCATTGATAATGATGAGAAGGCGCTTGAGCTGGTGGAAACCGCGCGCGAGGCCTTCCCCAATCTGAAGATTCTAGCCCGCGCGATTGACCGAAGGCACGCCTATCAATTGATGGCGGCCAAAGTGGATGGATTGGAGCGCGAGACTTTTGCGGCGGCCGTCCGCCTCGGGGTGAAGTCGCTGCAGGTGATGGGCAAGCCCGCCTTTGCGGCGGAGCGTGCCGGTATGATCTTCACCCGTTATGATGAACGCGCTTTGACCGCGATGTTTGAAGATTGGCAGCGGGTTGAGTTTGCCGATTATCAGCGCATCGTGCGGGATCGTACCGCGCTGGAAGAAGAGCTGTTGAAGCGCGATATGATTGCCTTGGTCGGCAAAAGCGATGGCGATGAATGGGGCGAGGAGACGCTGGAACGCGAAGCGTTTGAACGCAACCTAGCCAGTAAAGCAAAGTCTGATTGATCCAAGCCCTTGTCCGGCCTAAAGACGCGGTGCCGTCAGCGATCTGACGGCTTACATAGGGACCGCTTTACTCATGAACGTTACATTAGACTCCATCCGTGCGGCTGCCGCGCGAATTGAAGGCCGCATCATTCGCACACCTTTACTGATGTCGAAGACGCTGTCGGATATTACTGGCGCAGAAGTCTGGGTGAAGTTTGAAAACTTTCAATTCACGGCGGCCTTCAAGGAGCGCGGTGCCCTCAACAAGCTCTTGTTGCTTACCGAAGCTGAACGTCGCAATGGCGTTATCGCCATGTCGGCGGGCAATCATGCCCAAGGCGTCGCCTATCATGCCTCGCGTCTCAATATTCCCGCGACCATCGTCATGCCGCTGGGCACACCGTTCACGAAAGTAGAGCATACACGCAAGCATGGCGCGCGTGTGGTGCTGCATGGCGAAAATCTGTCGGAAGCCACCACCTTTGCCTATCAGCTCAAGGATCGCGAAGGCCTGACCTTTGTCCATCCCTATGACGATGCAGATGTGATTTCAGGCCAAGGCACGATCGGCATCGAAATGCTGGAAGATGCGCCACAGCTTGAAACCCTGATTGTGCCTATCGGTGGAGGCGGCTTGATCGGCGGGATTGCTGTTGCCGCCCGCGCCATGAAGAATGACATTGAGGTGGTGGGCGTGCAAACCCGCATGTTCCCTTCCATGCATGCCGAATTGGCCGGTAAAGAGCCCGGCCCGCTCTGTGGGGGTCAAACCATCGCTGAGGGCATCGCGGTGAAGCAGGCCGGGCGTTTGGGCTTTGAAATCGCCAAGGAATTGGTTCGCGACGTTTTGATTGTCGATGAGGATGATCTGGAACAGGCCATCACCTTGTTCTGCAATGTTGAAAAAACGGTCGCCGAAGGGGCGGGGGCTGCAGGTCTTGCCGCCTTGCTGGCCCATCCCCAACGCTTTAGCGGCAAAAAGGTCGGGATCGTCCTGTGCGGCGGTAACATCGATTCACGGCTGTTGGCTTCTGTTCTCACGCGGGCTTTGGTCCGCGAAAAGCGGATCGTCAGCTTGCGGATTATTGGCGATGACCGTCCAGGCCTGTTGGCCGTGGTCTCCAAAGTCATTGGCGATTTGGGTGGTAACATTCTCGAAGTAGCCCACAATCGTCTGGCTTTGGATGTGCCCGCCAAGGGCGCAGAATTCGATATTCTGATGGAAACGCGGGACTCCCGCCATACTCAAGAGATTATCGATGCGCTGGTGGCTGCGGGTTATCCACCTCGCACCATTTAACACCGAACGCCCATATAGGACTGGTCCCATGGCTACTCTGCCGATCCTCACCATTGGCAACAAAAACTATTCCAGCTGGTCAATGCGGCCTTGGCTCGCGCTGAAATGGGCCGGGATTGGCTTTCAGGAGCGGATCATTCCGTTAGGGCCACGCGGCATGGGCCCCAATCCAGACATCGTTGCGGTCAGCCCTTCGGGCACGGTGCCGGTTTTGGAATTGCCCGATGGCGAGAAGATTTGGGACACACTGTCGATTTGTGAATGGGCCCATGAGCAAGCCCCAGACGCAGGCCTCTGGCCTAAGGATACGATTGCCCGTGCGCTTGCCCGGTCGGCTGTTTGCGAGATGCACTCTGGCTTTGCCGCTGTGCGCCAAACTTTTCCGATGAACTTGCGGCGGGTAAAGGTCGGCCATGAATGGTCCGACACCGTTCAATATCAAGTTCAGCGTATTGATGACTTGTTGTGTGGCCTTAAGGCGCGCTTTGGGACTGCAGACAGTCCCTTCATCATGGGCCATCGTTCGATCGTGGATGCCTTTTACGCCCCGGTGGCAACCCGTTTTCGCACCTACCAGGTGCCTGTCTCGGCAGCGCTTCAAGCCTGGTGCGAGGCGATTTTCCAAGATCCGGATTTTGCTGCTTGGGATCAGGCGGCCAAGCTTGAAACTTGGACAATTCCAGAAACCGATGCGGCTTAGGGGAATTGGGTGCAACCGATTGGCACACAACAGCGTATCACAAACATGATCCAGCGCCGCACCCTCTTACTCTCCGCCCCATTTGCCCTTTTGTCAGCTTGCTCCAAAGCGGAGGCTGTCGCGCCGAAGAGTGATTTGGGCACCGCCCCATCGCCCGCGATAGTCGCCTTGACCCCGCGACCCAATGAGCTTGTCTGGCTGCAGTTCAAAGGGACGGTCCGCACCAGCGAGTCCGTAGCCGATGTTCGTGCCGCTACGCTGCATCGCGCCGTTGTGAGGCGCACTGTCGGCTCTGATGTCGGTGAGACCAAATTCTTTGACCTATGGCAAAGTGCGGGACAGCCAGCTGTGGCAGGGCCTTCTGCCACCCGCACCTTGCGGTCGCTGCAAGATGGCTCAAGCGGCTTCTGGCTTGAGCGCGAGTTCACCCATCCCGCTCTCGTTAGAGGCGTAGAATCTTCCCGCTTGGCCCGCACAGGTGCCAATGTGTTGGCGCTGAGCGGCAAGCAAGTCTGGCTTTTGGCTGGCGGAGTGGGTGCTGCGCCAGCCCTAACCGCCGATCAAACTACGCAGTTGAATGCGTGGCTCGTGAGCCTCGGCCTTAAGCCGACATAGCGGCAATCGCGTCGGCGATGGCGACCGTTTGTTCGGCCATATCGCGATGCAAAAGCTCGGTCATCTTCCCGTCGACTTTCAGCACGCCCTTACCCGCATTGGCGGGGTCCAAAAAGGCTGCAATCACCGCGCGGGCGTGGGCGACTTCGGCGTCTGCGGGTGCGAAGACGCGGTTACAAATCTCAATCTGGCTGGGGTGGATCAAGGTCTTGCCGTCAAAGCCGAACTCTAGCCCCTGCCAGCAAATGGCTTCAAAGCCTTCGCTATTGGCTATGTCATTGTAAACGCCATCAATGACCGCAAGGCCATAAAGGCGGGCGGCCGTAACGCTGGCGGCGAGGGCAAAGTGGAAAGGGGCCCGATCGGCGGTTTGCCGCGCGCGGGTTTCTTTGGCCAAATCATTGGTGCCCATCACAAAAGCGGCGAGGCGCGTCGTGGTGCTCGAGGCAGCAATTGAAGCAATCTCTAGAATCGCCCGCGGGGTTTCAATCATCGCCCACAGGCTCATCGCGGGGGCGGCACCTAGGGCATCCATGGCCTCGCTGGCGGCGCGTACTTCTTCGGCAGAGGAGATTTTGGGGAATAAAATCCCATCGGGTCCGGCCGCGACAGCCGCTTCCAAATCTTGTGCACCCCAAGGCGAAGTCAGCCCATTGACGCGGATAATCACTTCCCGCTTGCCATACCCACCTGCTTTCACGATCGCTGCTACCGAGGCGCGCGCTTCATCCTTGGCATCGGGGGCCACCGCATCTTCCAAATCCAAGATCACGGCATCAGCAGGAAGGCTTTTGGCCTTTTCCAAAGCTTTGGCATTGGCACCGGGCATATACAGTACACTACGACGGGGGCGGGCTTGGGGAGCGGTCATGGGAAGCCTTTCACGTGAGGTTTGGCTTCTTCTAGCCACAAGCAGGGCGGTGGCGTAAAGAGCAGGCCATGCCTTTGGTGCTGATTCTTGGTTCACATGTCGCGGGAAGCCGGGTGGGTGGCACCTTGGCCAACCTCGCTTTGGCCCAATCGCCGATGAAGATTGATCCCGTACATGTGCCGACCACGCTTCTAGGTCGTCACCCTGGCTGGGGACCGCCGGGTGGGGGGCCGGTTAGCCCAGACTTGTTTGCAGGCATGTTGGAGGGCATCGCCGCCAATGGCTTGTTCGCCGCGGTCGATGGCGTCCTGACCGATTATTTTGCGAGCGCCGAGCAAGTCCAGATTGCCGCCCGGGCCATTGATGCCGTCAAAACAGCCAACCCTCGCGCCATCATTATGGTTGACCCCGTTTTGGGCGACTTGCCTGGCGGGCTCTATGTCGGGCAGGGAGTGGCTGATGCGCTAGCCGAACATCTGATCCCGCGCGCGGATTATCTGACGCCCAATCTGTGGGAGTTGGGCTATCTGCCCAAAACAACGCCACAAGACCTAAAGCACATTCATAGTGCCGCTACCGCTTTGGGTCGTCCGTCCTTGATTTCCTCTGTCGAGCAGGATGGCGAGATTGGCGGAATGTTGGTTGATGGAACACGCGCTTGGCTTGCCAGCCATTCTAAATCGGCCAACCCACCCAAAGGCACGGGCGACTTGATGGCGACGATGTTTCTTGCCCATTTGATTGACGGTCAAACTGCGCCGCAGGCCATGGCCTTGGCTTTGGCCGGCGTGTCATACACGGTTGCGCGTGCCCAAGAGTGGGGCGCAGAGGAATTGCCGATTGTCGCTGCTGGCTTTGAGGCCTGGCGGGCTGAGCCCTTGGCCTTGACCCAGCTGAGCTGAAGGGTCCAAATGCGACCATGACTGATCTGGTTTCGCCTTATGTTGCGCCGGGCTTCGAGCCTGTTTTAGATGCCTTCAACTTGAACTTTGAAGAAGGCCTCGAGTTGGGGGCGGGTTTCTGCGCCATTTTGGAAGGCGAGGTCGTCGTCGATTTGGTCGGTGGCCATATGGACCGCGCCAAAACACAAAGCTGGACGCGCGAAACCCTGGTGCCAGTCTATTCCACCACCAAGCCAATCGCCGCGATGGTTATTGCCCGCTTGCAGGACCAAGGTCTGTTGAACTTTGATGATCCGATTGGTTGGCTGTGGCCGGAATTTACCGAGCATGGCAAAGAAGTGACTTTGGCGCAGGCTTTATCACACCAAGCTGGCGTTCCGGGCTTCCCCGACCCAATTGATCCCGATCTTTGGCTTAATCCGCCCGCTTTGGCAGAAGCCTTGGCCCATGTCGCGCCCATGTGGCAGCCGACGACGGCAAGTGGCTATCACCCTCTGACCTATGGCTATATCGTAGGCGAACTCGCCCAGCGTGCGCATGGCACCAGCCTTGGAACCCAATTGCGTGTTGATGTCTGCGAGCCGCTGGGTATTGATTTCTGGATCGGCCTGCCTGAACTTCATCACAGCCGCTGCGCGGAAATGAGCCGTCCGAAGGCGATGGCGGAATTGGGACCTGTTTCGGAGGCCCGTCGCGTTGCTTTTTTGACGCCTTGGGCCTCCCCTAATCGGGGTGGTGCGGCTTGGCGTCTTGCTGAGATTCCCTCCGCCAATGGGCATGGCACGGCGCGTTCGGTTGCCACGCTCTATGGCGTCTTTGCCAATGACGGCAAGATTGGCAGCCACCAGATCATTTCCCCCGAGACGATGGCAGATTTCACCAAGCCGCGTATTCGCGGGCTGGATTTGGTCTTGCCGTACGAGATCGAATGGGCGGCGGGCGTGATGCGTAATTCTAATCTGCGCTATGGCAGCAATCCCGAAACCCTTGGCCATTCTGGCTGGGGTGGCTCTGGCGGTTTTGGCGATCCGGCTAAACGCTTGTCAGCGGCTTATGTCATGAACAAGCAAACCCCAGCGCTTTTGGGTGATGAACGCGCCGGACGCCTCATCCAAGCGCTCTATGCTTGTGTGGATGCGCGCAAAGCCTGAAGCTTGGCTTCGGCATCTAGCCGCGCTTGCGGATCGCCAACATGTAGCCAAGGCCCGTCGAGCACGAGGCCATAAAGGCGACCTTGCGGACCCCAGTCGTCAAACCATGTGCGGGCGAGCGAGCGTTTGGTAGCGGTTTTGCCTTCAAACTTTGCCCTGGTCGTGAGTTGAACTCCGGCATAGGCATAGGGCGCACTCGCAGCCTCGCCGCGACGGGTAAGCCTACCGGCTTCGTCCATGAAAAAATCGCCCGGTCCATCAAACCCAAGGGCTTCATCTAAGCGAGCCAGCAGCAGCAAGCCATCCATGCGGTCTGGGTCAAAGGCCTCTGCCATCCGCTTGATGGCTGTCTCATCCAGCCAGATCGCATCGGCATTGCAGGTGAAAAGTGGCCCATCTGGAAAATGCTGTAAGGCATAGACAAGGCCACCTTCGGTTTCCAAAGGCTCAGGCAAAGCGTCTTCGCGCGAAAAGATCAGGTTTGGCTTGGCTTTGCTACGGGGGGTTAAATGCGCCACCAACTTCTCGGCAAAGTGAAAGCTATTGACCACTGCTGTGCCGACACCGGCTTCTGCGAGGCGGTCTAACATATGGTCAACCAAGCATCGGCCATCGACCTCAACCAAAGCTTTTGGCCGGTCGTCGGTTAAGGGTCGCATGCGTGTGCCGAGGCCCGCCGCAAACACCATGGCATGGCTTGGCATCGCACTCATGCAGTTTGTGCCTGCCGAAATGCCTCGAGTGGCACATAACGCGCGACCCAGTTTTGCATGGCTTTAAGGCGGGGGTGGGTCAGGACTTGGGCCAGATGCCCTGCCTCACGCGGCATGAACTGGCGATAGCGCTGCTTGCCATCTCGGCCAACAAGACGGGAGAAGATACCCAAGATGCGTAACGCATTGATCGCGCCTTGGATGGCCAACTCTTCGTCAAATGGCGCGCGTTCAGACCCCGTCGCATCCAGATAGGCACGAATGGTCGCTTCATAGGCTTCAGGACTGACATCGCGTCGCGCATCATGCAGCAACATGGCAAAGTCCCAAGCGCGATAGCCATGTACCGCGTCTTGGAAATCGAGCAGGCCAACGCGTGCAATGCCCTGCCGTTCTGGCAGCCACAAAATGTTCTCGGCATGATAGTCGCGCAGGGTGAAGGCGCGTGGATGGGTCAGGATTTCACCGATGAGGGTGTCGCGAATTTCGGCCCATTCGGCGCGCGCATCGGCACTAAATCCATCAAGACCTAAGAAGCGCGGCGTCCAGTCCACGAATAGATTGGCATTTTCGCGCAAGGCAATCGCATCAAAATCAAGGATTGGCCAAGGGCCCATGGGCGAGGGAAGGCTTGGTGGGATTGGCGTCTGATGCAGGGCAGCCAAGGCTTCACCGGCAACATGATAGAGCTCAACTTCATCGGCGCGGCCTTCGGCGATGACCCGCGCATAGAGATCATCTCCCAAATCCTCGACAACAGCGACGCCAACAGGTGCATTCACTGCCAATGTATCGGGGGCAGAAAAGCCGTGGCCGCGTAAATGTGTGCCAACGGCGACAAAGGCTTCCACACGCGATGCCGCAAGTCGCGACAACGCGTTCCAGCCCAAAGCCTTGCGCGTCTCCTCATCCGCGCCGGGCGGACAGGGCCCATCCTCGTTGCCGGGCGGGGCCTTCATAAGGATGGCGGTGCGGCCCTCGTGGCTCAAGCGCTCATAGGAACGGGTAGAGGCATCTTGGTCGAATTTTTGCCGATCTGCCTGGCCGAAACCTGCGGCATGTAAAGCCGAAGCGATCGCCGCCTCAAAACGGGTGGCCTCAAGCGTGGAAGTGTTAGAAGTCATTCAGGCGAGATTTCCAAGTCGTAGTCGGCGAGGCCGACAGATGGGCGCGGCGGTGATCGCCCGAAATGAGGATATGGATGTCGAGGCTTCTTGGTGAGAGATTAGGCCCCGCTTTATCTGGCCATTCCACCAAGCTGATCACCTCGTCAAGCTCCTCCCAGCCCAATTCCCAGACATCATCGGGACTTTCGAGGCGATAAAGGTCGAAATGAAGCAGTTCTGGCGCGTCTGGCCGTTCGTCCGGGTCGGGCTGATAGCGCTGCACTAAGGTAAAGGTGGGACTAGGGACTTCGGTATCGCTGTTGAGAAAAGCCCTGATCAGCCCGCGCGCGAGGGAGGTTTTCCCAGCCCCTAAATCGCCCCGCAGCGCCAGGCAATCGCCTGCTCGCACCACTTTGGCCAAGCGCGCCCCAAGTTCGCGCGTGTCGCGATCGGTCGCAAGGTCGAAGGAAAGCAACAAGTCCATCATCAATTTGTCGTTAGAAGAGGTTGGCCGCGCGGTCAAAACCACTCGCTGTTGAAAGCAAGCTAGACTAGGTTTGTTTGCATGTTTTCTTGGCCTAGCCTTCTCCTTCTCACAAGCCCCGCCGCAGTATTACCCTCTGAGACAGTCGCCAGTGCGCGGATGGCCGAGTCTGGGCCCGATTCTGAGGTGATCGTCGTACGAGCAGAGCGTCTCCCGACTGATCGGTCTATGCCAGCGCAGATCAGTTTGACTAAGACCACTTTGGACGCATCTCCTGGGGTGCGTTTAGACGAGGCGTTGCGGGTTGCACCCGGTGTGGGTCTTTTCAGGCGCACGGCGAGTGGGCCCGCAAACGCCACCATTCAAGGCCTGTCCTTAAGGCCGATTGCGCCGAATGGGGCCGGGCGCGCTTTGGTGAGCCTTGATGGTGTTCCCCAAAATGATCCCTTTGGCAGTTGGGTTTTTTGGGTACGGCATGATCCTTTGTTCTTGGAGCGGGTTGATGTGCGTCGCGGGGCAGCTGGAGCGGGCTTTGGCCCGCTTGCCCTAACCGGCACGTTGGATCTGGTTGAGGCGCGTGGGGGACCATCCCGCATCCGCCTGTCAGCTGGTGGGCAGGGGGCGCTCCAAGCAGCAGCGCGCGGCTCTCTGGTGGCAGGCGATGGGACCATCACCGCTTTAGCCTCTTATGAGACGAATGATGGTCTCATCCCAGTTAGTCGCAACCAGCGCGGTGCCGTGGATCTGCCCGCTGACTTTACTGCTTCTACCTTGACCTTGATAAGCGAAATTCCGACCCGCAACGGTCAATGGTCGTTTCGGGCTTCTGGATTTGAGGAAGAAAAGGGGGCGGGAACCCTTGGCGGCCGCAGCGCAGCGCGAGGGGCGGATATCAGTGGGGCTCGTAAGTGGGCGGGGGATTGGGGGCAATCGCGGCTTATCCTATTTGCGCAGACACGCGATTTCTCCAACCAGACAGTCTCTGTATCGGCCGATCGCGCCAGCGTCACACCCGCGCTGGATCAGTTTGAAACGCCGGCTTCAGCCCTCGGTGGGTCCCTGATTTATGCCCCTGCCTTGGTGCGGTGGAGTCCAAGATGGAGCTTGGATTGGCGCCAAAGCGAAGGCGAAACGCGTGAGCTATTCCGATTTATCGGCACCAGTTTTACCCGCACGCGGGTCGCAGGCGGCCAGCAAAGGCTGGTGGGGCTTGGCTTAGATCTACCGCGTGCCTTGTTGTCCGCAGACGAACAATTAGGCTTAGACGCAACCCTGCGCGTGGATCATTGGGCCCATGATCGCGCCAAGCGCTTGGAGGCGGACCGGGTATCGGGGGCGGTGACGCTTTCAGAAGCGCCTTCTGACAAAGATGGCTATGTTGCGACGGGCCGTATGTCCCTATTTGCCATGGGCGGGCAGGCGCGCATCAGCCTGTTTCGAACCTTCCGCCCGCCCAGTCTCAACGAGCTGCACCGTCCTTTTCGGGTCGGCAATGACGTGACCGAAGCTAATGCCAATCTCGCGCCGGAAGTGCTTGAAGGTTTGGATGTTGACCTGCAAGCAAATTGGCAGGGGCTTGGCGGGGATTGGACGGGCAGTCTGACCCTTTATGCGAACAAGCTTAAGGACCCGATCACCAATGTAACCATTGGGATTGGTCCCGGTGTGTTGCCCCGCGTCGGTTTCTTGCCGGCGGGCGGCACCCTACGTCAGCGACTGAATGCTGGGGAAGTTCAGGCCAGAGGCATAGAAGCTGGATTGACTTGGGAAGCGGCTGGAAGCGGCATGCAGCCGGAAGTCGAGATACGCCTGTCTTTGGTCGATGCCGAAGTCGACGGAGGGCGATTGCTTCCCGCTCTGACTGGTTTGCGTCCGGCCCAATCAGCGCCATGGGCAAGCCATCTTGGGCTCACTCTGCCGCTTCAGGCCGGGCCAAAGTTGAAGGTCGCGCTGCGTGGTGAAGGCGCGCGCTTTGAGGACGACCTCAATAGCCGCAAACTCAAGGCCTATCAGGCTTTGGATTTGCGCGCCTCTTGGTCGCCAAAACCGGATCTGGACTTCTTTGTCGCGGGCGAAAACGTCACGGGCGCGGGGATTGCGACGGCCATATCGGGGGCAGGAATCCTGTCAGAAACTGCTACCCCCATCTGGCGCGTAGGCATTACGATTACGCGATGATAGTGGCCTTCACTTCATCAATGATTTTGTTCTCGATCACGCCAAGGCCGTCGATCTCGCAGCGTACTGTGTCGCCTGCAAACAGATAGACCGGCGGCGTGCGGGCAATGCCGACCCCTGCTGGTGTGCCGGTGAAAATGATGTCGCCGGGCAGCAGGGTGAAGGCCGTGCTCAAATGCGCAATCATCTGCGGGACCTTGAAGATGAGGTCGGCCACACAGCCATCCTGCATGAGCTGACCATTGACGTAGCACCGCAAGCGCAGTTGATCCAAATCTGCGACTTCGTCGGCAGTCACCAAGACTGGGCCGAACGGGGCATGGGTATTAAAGCCTTTGCCCATAATCATCGTAGGCGTGGCCTTTTGCCAATCGCGAACCGAGTAATCACACCCCACACAATAGCCCGCGATCACTTCATGGGCGCGTTCGACCGGTACATGGCGAGCCTCTGCCCCGATGATGACCACAAGCTCGACCTCGAAATCGAGCATATTGGATACACAGGGCTTTTCTACCTCACCATAGGGCGCATTCACGGCCGTGATCTGCTTCATGAACCAGGTTTGGATTGCAGGCGGTTCTCGACCTGTTTCGGCTGCATGATCGGCATAGTTCAGGCCAATTCCAAAGATGCGCGGGGGGTTAGGCACAGGGGCGAGGAACTCAATCGTATCCAGCGGTACTTCTTCCACAATCGCGCGACCGCTTGCGGGGCCGCGAAGTGCCGATATCACGCCTAGCCCATCACCGGGGGCTGCCAAAATCTGCGCCACCTTGCCTTCAATTTGCGCGATCCGCCGTGCGCCATTGTGCATAATTGTAGCAAGTTTCATGCGCTTAACATCCTCAGGGTTCGGTGAAGCGCCAAGTTGTGACGATTTGGCAACAGCACACAATTGTGACTTGAGATTGCAGTATTTCACCCTCGACCCCTACGTCAACCATGCGTATAGCCGAAGTAAGCTCTGCGGACTTTGCGCAACGTCATGCGTTGTTGCGGGTTGGCAGAAACAAAGGGCCTGAAACATCAGGCTGAAAACAACCATTCTCTGGGAGAGAAAAATGAATTTTGAACGATTGGGCCGCCGTGGTCTTCTGTTGGCTGCATGCGCAACGTCTGTTTTTGCCGCACCTGCATTCGCGCAGCAACAAGCACCAACTGCACAAGATGATCGGCCCGTTGAGGAAGTTATCGTTACGGCGACCCGCCGTGAAACAGCGCTGCAAAACGTCGCTGTCGCCGTGACCGCGATCGGCACCCAAGCCATCGAGTCGGCTGGCGTTAAAGACATCCGCGACCTGACCCAATTGGCTCCATCGCTGCAGGTGCCTGTTTCCGAGAACTCGGGTTCGGTTACCGCCCGCATCCGCGGCGTCGGTACGCAGGGTTCTAACCCCGGTCTTGAATCTTCGGTTGGTGTCGTGATCGACGGCGTGTTCCGCGCCCGCAACAGCGTTGCCTTTGGTGACTTGGGCGAAATTCGCGCCATCGAAGTTCTGCGCGGTCCACAAGGTACTCTGTTTGGTCGCAACACGTCGGCTGGTCTGATCAATGTCACCACCAAGAAGCCAAGCTTTGAGTTTGGCACTTCGGGCGATGCGACGTTCGGCAATTACGGCTTGGGCGGTCTTGGTCTGGGTATCACGGGTCCTCTGATCGAAGATAAGTTGGCTGGCCGTTTGTATGTCACCGCGCGCGCTCGCGACGGTTATATGAATGTGAACAACGGTACCGCCCGTACGGAGTCGAATGATTCCAATTATTATGCGATCCGCGGCCAATTGCTCTACACGCCAAGTGAAACCTTTGATGCTCGCTTGATCGTTGACCAAGCTTCACGCGCCGAAGCCTGCTGCGCTGCTGCAGTTTGGACCAAGGACGTGCGTGTTCCTTCGACCACCGACATCTTGAACAAGATTTCGCCTAATGCGCTTCAAACCACCCGCAATCTCAACAGCTATCTGGCCAGTGCAAACCGTACCTATGACCAAGATATCGAAGATAAGGGCATCAGCCTTGAGATGAACTGGGATGTTGGCTTTGGTAAGCTGACGTCGATCACGGCCCAACGCAACTGGAAGCGGACCGCGGGTGCTGACTCTGATTATAGCGGCGCAGACGTTGTCTACAGCTTGAAGTCGGAAGGCGCAGGCGCTTCGTTTGACAACTTCACGCAAGAATTCCGTTATGCCGGCTCGCTGGGCAAATTGGATTGGTTGGTCGGTACCATCTATTCCAAGGAAACCATCAACTCCCATGTACGGTTCCGCACCGGCAATGATTACCAAGCCTATATTGGCGGTCTCTTGGGACCTGCCTTGGCTTTGGCAAACCCAGCTTTGGCCGTGAACCCCTTGAGCCCAACCGTAACCAACACGCAATTGGCAGGTGTGGTTTCGACGTGGCAGACCATCTTGGGTGTGACCCCAGCCAATATCGGCACCTTGGCCCCCGGTGGTGGTCAGTTTGACGATTATGAGCAAAACGCCGAATCGATCGCGTTGTTCACTCACAACATCTATCAATTCAACGACGACTTCAGCGTAACTTTGGGTCTGCGTTACACCTCGGAAGAAAAGAAGTTCCAAGCTAGCTATCGCACCCAAGGCAATACGGCCTGTACCGCGCTTGAGAACCGCTTGGGTCTAGATGCGGCCCGCAATGCGGGTGCCTTGTCGGCGGTTGTCGGTGCCATCTGCGCACCTTGGATGCGTTCTGCCCTCGATGGCATGGATCACCGTCAAGAGAAGTCGGAAAAAGAATGGTCTGGCATCGTCTCAGCTGCCTATCGGATTGCCCCAAACATCAATTCTTATGCCTCCTACTCGCGGGGCTATAAGGCTGGTGGCTTCAACCTTGACCGTGCTTTCTCTGACCTGCAGAACAATTTGGTCACCTCCATCATCTCGCCAGGCGTTGGTAACCGTACCGTGCGTCAGCCAAACACCTCGTTTGCGCCTGAGACAGTGGATGCGTATGAAATCGGTTTGAAGACTCAGTGGTTTGACCGCGCCTTGACCGCTAACTTTGCGGCCTTCCATCAGACCTTTGAGAACTTCCAGCTGAATACCTTCACCGGTATTTCGTTCGTCGTGACCTCGGTTCCTGAAGTGGTCTCGCAAGGGGTTGAATTCGACTACGTGCTGCGCACGCCAATCGAGGGCCTGTCGATCACCGGTGGTGCTGCTTACTCATTGACCGAGTACACCAAGAATTTGGGTTCGGCTTCACAGCCAAATACCTTCTTGGGTCAAAACCCCAACCTCTACTGGTTGCCCGGCGCGCAGCTGACCAGCTCGCCTGTTTGGACCTACGGTTCGGCGTTCAATTATGAGCGTTCGGTCTTCTCCGACAAAGCGACGTTTAAAGCCTATACGGACTTCCGGACGATCACCGACACGATCACGGGTTCAAACTTGGATCCACGCAAGACCCAACCCGGCTATACCCTGATCAACGCCCGTTTGGCATTGAGCACGGCAGATGATCGTTGGACCGTCGAATTGTGGGGCCGCAACATCACCGATGAGCGTTACGCCCAGATCACCTTCGACTCGCCGCTGCAAGGCGACGCACCTGCTCTGACCAACCAACCCGCTTTGGGTGGCTTCGCCCCACGTCCGGTGACAAGCCAAATCAATGCCTTTGTTGGTGAGCCACGCACCTATGGTGTGACCTTGCGCTGGAACTACTAAGTTCTAACGCTTTGCCAAATTAAGCTGAGGGGCGCGGCATAGGCTGCGCCCCTTTTGCTTTGTGAGACTGTGAAAGAGGTATGCAACCAATCTCGCAAACGATGCGTATAGGCTACCATGACCCATCTGAAGCCCTTTGCCGCCCTCGTTGCTTTTTCCGCCCTTGCACTCGCCGCCTGCGGGACACAATCTCCGATCCAACCTGAAACAGTCGCACCAACTGCCAAGCTTGCGTCCGCCCCCGTACCCAGCAATTTGGCGACGGCAATTTTTGCTGGTGGCTGCTTTTGGTGCATGGAAAAGCCATTTGACGAGATCCCGGGCGTGGTTGCAACCACCTCAGGCTATACGGGCGGCACTTTGGCGAACCCAACCTATGAGCAAGTCGGTCGCGGTGGGACAGGCCATTTCGAGGCGGTGAAAGTCACTTATGACCCGTCGAAGGTTAGCTATCAAAAGCTCCTGGATACCTATTGGCTACAAATCGATCCTTTCGATGCTTTCGGCCAGTTCTGCGACAAAGGCGAGACCTATTTGCCGGCAATCTTCTATGGCAATGACGATGAGAAGAAGGCTGCCGAAGCGGCGCGTGAAATACTGTTTGCGCGCTTTAAAAAGCCGATAGTTGTGCAGATTTTGCCAGCTAAGACGTTTTATGACGCAGAAGGCTATCATCAAGATTATTATCAGAAAAACCCGCTTCGCTACGCCTATTATCGCAATGGCTGCGGCCGAGATGCCCGTTTGCGCGCCGTTTGGGGTCAATAAAGATATAAAAAGCGGCAATGTGTCACAATTGCTGCCTAACCCATTTACAAAACGGCCCACCACAGGCTAACGTAAGGGCAAGTCGGGTCTTTGGCTCGGCTTTGGTGTCCGGAATGGTTCATTGCGCTTTTCGTAAGCGCTGGATTGGACCGGCGCTCCCTGAGCATCGCCTTGCGGTGGAGCCTTTGGCTCCACCGCTTTTTTCATTATTGGACTTTGGGGAGCCTTTGGCTCGACCGCTTTTTTCATTATTGGACTTTGGGGAGCCTTTGGCTTCACCGCTTTTTTCATTGTTGGACTTGGGGGAGCCTTTGGCTCCACCGCTTTTTTCATTTTGGAATCGGCGAACCTTAAGCCAGCGCTCAATATAGCTCAGTCTTCGATTCAGCTTCTCTAAAGTCGACCTCGATCACCAGTCGCTGCCTAAAGTCTAAACAAAGTGTAACATTGTTGCCACTGTGTGAACAGCTTGGCACATATATCCCCAGTGTTCCCGCCTCAGAGCCGCCGCTGTCATAGAAGTGTCACATAAACGTCGCAGAGGCGTATCTCAAGCGGGCTAGGTGGCCCACTCTACGCGCAGCCTCCCACTACGATGCGCAACAATGACTTTCACAAGGGGTACCCTATGTCTCACGTAACACGCTTGTCTTCGGGCGTAGCGCTCGCCGCAATCTCCTTAGGCATGTTTGGCTGGAGCGGTCCTGCTTTGGCGCAATCCACCGGTTCGCAGCAAACCGAAGCCGAGCTGATCATCGTTACCGCAGCGCGCAGCCGCACAACGGCCGGTCTTATTGAAGCTGAAAAGACCCCAAAGACCCGCTCGACCATTACGGCTGAATACATTGCAACCCAGCCAACCGGCCAAACTGTTTTCCAAAGCTTGAACTTGGTACCTGGCTTGAACTTCACCAACAGCGACCCTTATGGTTCGTCGGGTGGTAACGTTCGCCTGCGCGGCTTTGACGGCAACCGCATCTCCTTGACCGTTGACGGTATTCCGCTGAACGATACCGGTAACTACGCGATCTTCACCAACCAGCAGTTGGACCCTGAATATATCACGCGTACGACCGTCAACACCGGCACCACCGATGTCGACAGCCCTTCGGCTTCGGCAACCGGCGGTACCATCAACCTGCGCATGCGCCGTCCAGATGAGAAGATGGGTTTCCGCGCAACTGCCTCGGCTGGTTCGTATGGCTATGGCCGCGGCTTGTTGAGCTTTGATACCGGCGCGTTCGGTCCATGGGGCACCACCGCATTTGTTGGTGGTTCGTACCAGAGCTACAATAAGTTCAAAGGCCCCGGCGAACTCGAGAAGAAGCAATTCAACGCCCGTGTCTTTCAAAAGCTGAACGATACTGATTTCGTCAGCTTGTCTTTCCACTACAATGAAAACCGCAACGCCTTCTACCGTAACGGTACTTTGGCGCAGTGGGCATTCTATGGTCCAAACTTCGACAATTTGGCGACCTGCGCCCGCGTCGCTCCTGTTGCCGGCACGGCTCAGAACGACGGCGCTACTTTGGTAGCAAGCAATGCCAATTTCTTGGCAAGCGCCGACAATCCAGACAATCCATCGAGCTGCACCAACTTCTTCGGTCTGCGCATCAACCCATCCAACACGGGTAACATTCGCGGTAGCTCGAACTTCCAATTGGCACCAAACCTTCGCCTGACAGTTGACCCAACCTATCAGTACGTGTTGGCAAACGGTGGCGGTACAACCGTTGTCGCCGAAAATGACCGCCGCTTGCGTGGTGCTGGTCTGGTCTTGACCGGTGCTGGCGCAATCCCAGCCGGTGTTGACTTGAACGGTGATGGCGACGTGCTCGACAGCGTTCGTCTTTATACGCCAAACAACACCAACACGAACCGCGTTGGCGTCAATGCTTCCTTGATTTGGGACATTAATGAGACCAACCGCCTGCGCTTTGCTTACACGTTCGACTATGGTCGTCACCGTCAAACGGGCGAGTTCACCCGCTTGGACGCCCAAGGCAACCCGCTGGACGTTTTTGGCGGCCGTGAAGGTCCAAAGGTCAATGGTGTTGACGGCAGCTTCCTACGCGGTCGTGACCGCTTCTCGATTGCGCAACTGAACCAGTTCGCAATCGACTATAACGGCCTGTTCTTCGAAGACAAATTGCGCCTCAACATTGGTGTTCGCGCACCATTCTTTGAGCGTCAGTTGGATCAACGTTGCTTCAGCCAAAACGGGAGTTCCAACGTGCTTTGCACCACCGAAACCCCAAGTGCGACTTTGGCCAACGGCAATGTGACCTTCGTGTCGCAGGGCACAAACCAATTTATCGCGCCTTACAAAGCAACGCGTAAGTATGATGCTGTATTGCCAAACATCAGCGCCAGCTATGAGTTCATCGAGAACAACTCGATTTACGCCAGCTATGCTGAAGGTTTCTCTGCACCTCGTACCGACAACCTCTACACCCCATTGCGCGCCGCAACCGGCGGCATCCTTCTGAACAACGCTGTTCCAGAAACCACCCAGAGCTTCGACTTGGGCTATCGCTACCAAGCTTCCAATGTGACGGCGTCGATCGCACTGTGGAATACCAAGTATGAAAACCGGATCGTGTCCGCGTTCGATGAGAACTTGGGCATTAGCGTGGATCGTAACGTCGGTGCCGTTGATCTGAGCGGTCTCGACTTGGAATTGGGCTATCGCTTGGGCCAGCGCTTCACCGCCTACGCCTCGGCATCGTTCAACGACAGCGAAGTGAAGAACAACGTACCTCTGTCCGCAACCACCTCACTGCCAACCGGCGGCAAGAAGCTGGTTGAGACGCCAGACACCACCTATGGCCTGCGTTTGCAATATGTTGTCGATGGCCTGACCCTTGGTGTTCAGGGCAAATATGTCAGCGAACGCTTCTCGACCGACGTCAATGACGAAAAGTCGCCTGCTTATAGCGTTGTCGACTTGGATGCGAGCTATGACTTTGACAAATTGGGTGTGAAGAACACGGTTCTTCAGTTCAACATCATCAATCTGTTCGACGAAGGCTATTACGGCAACATCAGCTCCACCAACAATGCGTTGACGATTGCCAACGTGTCGACCGTGGCTGGCGTAACTGTCGCCCGTACCGGTGCAGCACCAACCTATTCGCTGGGTGCACCTCGTACGCTGCAAGTCACTTTGAAGACAAAGTTCTAAGCTCAAAGTGCTGTAACGTTTGGTTCATGGGGCGGCCTTTACGGGGCCGCCCCATTTGCGTTTGCGCCCCCATGGACTAGGGTAAGGGTACACTGTTTTCTCAAGTACAAGGTCTGGTCTGATGAGCTTCGATCCAAAGCGGCGGTTGTTTTTGAACGCATGGGCCATGGGAGCGGCAGCGGCTTCGATCAGCAGTCCATGGCGCGGCTCGGCTATGGCGCAGACCCCTAAATTCATTTCGGACCCCTTCACCATGGGGGTGGCTTCCGGTGACCCGACCCAAGATGGCTTTGTGCTTTGGACGCGCTTGGCTCCAGAACCTTTGGACCCTGATTACGCCATTGATGGCTTGGTTGATGTTCAATGCGAAATCGCCGAGGATGAGGCCTTCACCAAAGTCGTGCGGCGTGAGTTTGCGGTGGCGCGGCCCGATAATGCGCATTGTGTGCATGTGGAAGTGGGCGGCTTGAAGCCGAACCGCCCTTATTTCTATCGATTCCGCGTTGGTTTGGCCGTTTCACCTGTTGGCCGCACGCGCACCACCCCGGAATTTGGTTCACCCTTGGCAAAGCTGCGCTTTGCTTGGCATTCCTGTGCCCATTATGAGCATGGTTTGTTTACGGCCTATGGCGACCTTGCCAAGCAGAATCCCGATGTGATCCTTTCGTTAGGGGATTATATTTATGAGGTTTCTTATGGTGCAGCTGTTCGACGTATGCCAGTCGAAGATGCCTTTAGCTTGAATGACTATCGATTGATTCATGCTGTCCATAAAATGGACCCGGACCTTCAGGCGGCCCATGCTGCGGCCCCTTGGCTATACATCTGGGACGACCATGAGGTCGCCAATGATTATCAGGCAGACTTTGGCAAAGTCCTGCCTGGTCAAGATCCCGCCAAGGATTTTCCGATCCGCAAATACAACGCCTATAAAGCCTTTTTCGAGAGCCAGCCGCTGCGCGCGCGTTCTCGATTTGATGCAGTAAGCCGTATGCGGATTTATGGTCAAAGTGGCTGGGGTGATCTGCTCGACTTCACGTTGTTAGATACACGGCAATACCGGTCCAAAGGGGCTTGCTTGTCGCCGGGTCGGCAAGAGGCAGAGACCGTGAGCCGTACGACGTGTGCAGAGCTTCAGGACCCATCGCGGACGATCCTAGGGGCCCGGCAAGAGCGTTTCATGTCTGAGAATTTCATGCGCGCGCCGTTTAAATGGTCGGTCTTGGTTCAACCCACGCTGTTCTCCACCTTGTTCCAGAAGAATAGCCAGGGGGATCCGACTGCCTTCACCGATGGTTGGAGTGGTTTTGAGCCTGCCCGTCAAAAGATTATCGACATGATGGCACGCCGCCGCCGGGATGTGTCTTCCGTCGTTATTGGCGGCGATATGCATGGTTTCTGGGCCAGTGACGTCAAGCAAGATTATGCGAAGCCGGAAAGCGACACGGTGGCAGTTGAATTTGTAGGCGGGTCTATCACGTCGATGTCGTTCAATTATGACCGTTGGAACCGTCTGTTCCCGGATAATCCGCACTTGAAATGGCAAGATGATCGTGTGCGCGGCTATGGCCTGGTTGATGTGACGCCGCAGACGATGGATGTCCGTCTAATGAGTACGCCAACCACATGGCGACGCGATCAAGCCTTTAAACCCTTGAAACGTTATATCGTGGAGCGCGGCAAGGCAGCGCTCAACGAAGCCTAGGTTTCACACACAGCCATCTTGCGGCATTGGCGCGGCAGGGCCATGTGACCCGCCTCGGAAATGCTGCCTAGAGGAGCCGTATTTTGACCCAGTTGAACATCCCCGCCGAATGGGCCCCCCACAAGGCGATTTGGACATGTTGGCCCTCGGCAGCAGATCTTTGGCAAGAAGATTTGGTCCCCGCTCGGGCAGAAGTGGCTGCGATGATCCGTGCGCTAGCGGCAAGCACGCCAAGCGGCAACCCGGGTGATGTGGTTCATGTACTTGCCCATGGCGACGAAGCCATTGCCAGCGCGCGCGCAAGCTTGCCATCCCCTGTGCACATTCATGCCTGTGGATTTGGCGATATTTGGTTGCGCGACACGGGGCCTATTTTTGCCAAGCGGGATGGGAAGGCAGTAGCCCTGCGGTTTGCCTTCAATGGTTGGGGTGGCAAATATGATTTGCCCTTTGACGACAGCGTTGGCGATCGTGTCGCGGAAGCGGCTGCAACCACCATTGAGCGTGCAGACTTCATCTTAGAGGGTGGGGCCGTGGATCATGATGGGGAGGGCACCATTTTGACCACAAGACAGTGTTTGCTCAATCCAAATCGAAATGCCGGATGGACCGAAGCGGTGGCAGAGGCTCACTTGCGAGCAGCCTTAGGGGCGAAAAAGGTGTTATGGCTGGGTGATGGCCTCGCCAATGATCACACAGATGGGCATGTCGACAATATTGCCCGCTTTGTTGGCCCTGGACGCGTGATGTGCATGTCCCCTTTTGGCGACGATGACCCCAATCGGGAAGTCCTCAATCAGATTGCCGCGGATTTGCGCAGCATGAAGGATGCAGCGGGTCGGTCGCTGGAGGTAATCCAAATCCCGTCGCCGGGGCTGGTTACGGATGACGAGCGCGAGGCTATCCCAGCCTCGCACATGAATTTTATTATCGGCAATGCCAGCGTGGTGATGCCACATTATGGAACGCCTTCAGCCGATGCGGCCCTTCGCGGTCTCGCCGCAGCTTTTCCGCACCACCGCGTTGTCGGCATTCAAAGTACCGCCATCCTGACAGGTGGCGGCAGTTTCCATTGTATCACCCAGCAGGAGCCAGTCTGAGATGTCGCGCCTTGTGAACCTAGCCGCCCTTCAGACCCATTATGGTTCTGATTTGCAAGATAATATTGATAGAACCATCGCGCTGATCCGTCAGGCGGCGGCAGAGGGTGCGCAAATCATCCTGCCATCAGAATTGTTCCAAGGACCGTATTTCTGCACCACCCAGGACGAGCGCTGGTTTGCGACTGCCTATCCCGCCCTCGAACATCCCTGTGTAACGCAATTACAGCCCGTTGCAGCAGAGTTGGGCGTTGTGCTTCCTGTCTCAATCTTTGAGCGCGAAGGGCCGCGTTACTATAATAGCGTGGTCATTCTCGACGCCGATGGCACAGCGCTGGGCACGTATCGCAAGAGTCATATCCCTGACGGTCCGGGCTATCAGGAAAAATACTATTTTCGCCCCGGTGATACGGGCTTTAAGGTTTGGAACACGCGCTACGCCAAGATCGGCGTCGGCATTTGTTGGGACCAATGGTATCCCGAAGCAGCCCGCGCCATGACGCTTTTGGGGGCTGAAGTTTTGTTTTATCCCACTGCCATCGGGTCAGAACCCCATGATGGCACGCTCGATACACGCGATCCTTGGCGGCGCGCCATGCAGGGCCATGCGGTTAGCAATGTCATTCCAGTTGTGGCGGCCAACCGGATTGGTGTGGAAAAAGGCCTGGGAGACGATCAGCATTTCTATGGCTCGTCCTTTATTGCCGACCATCGCGGAGATTTGATCGCAGATCTCTCGCGCACAGAGGAAGGCATCGCCTTGGGCACCGTTGACCTGACATTTTTGGATCGACACCGCGCAGCTTGGGGCTTTTTCAGGGAGAGGCGGCCCGATCTGTATGCACAGAACTGAGTCAAATTTGCCTTTCACGGTTATAAAACCGTAACAAAACCTGACTCAATTCTTAACAACAGCATCT
>NZ_JADCBK010000039.1 GCF_020253525.1 Aquidulcibacter sp. | reverse complement strand
TTGTTTACGGGCGATTTGACGGGTCAAGTCCGCTTCGCGCCGCTCCGCGGCAGATTTCCGGAGGAAATCTGGACTTGACGCGACAAATCGCCCGATCACGCTTGAGCAAGCGGTTGGGTGACCAGAATGGGCACCAAAACGCGTCCAGAAAAAATCCATCTACACCCACGTCATCCCCGCCGGAACGAAGTGGAGAGCGGGGACCCCATGGGACTTTGCGGCACAAGGTCTGGGACTCGGCTGCGCCGTCCAGCATGGCACCGCCACAAAAAGGGAACCCAGCAGCACCGGTGGAAGGCTCTGTGATGCCGTGCGCTGGCCTATGGGCTTGTCGGGTTGGACGAAGAGGACATATAGCCATATGGAATAGCCCGGCATCAGACCGTCGCACCATGTTAAGGGAACACCAAGCCATGCAGCTGATCAGTGACAATGTTCTTATCGATACTGGACAGGTGGACCCCATTCATGCGGCAACCTATCCGTTGATCAGCGGCTTTAAGCTGGGCGATCCAGCCTCTTGGACCAGTGGCCACCCATGGGCTTTCTATCGGCAGCTCCGTAATGACGCCCCGGTGCATTGGAGCCCGGGCTATCGCGGTATTTCAGGATTCTGGTCGGTCACGCGCTATGAGGATATCAAAACGGTTGAGCTGAACCCGCAGGTGTTTTCTTCCCAGCGCGGGAGCATCAATTTAGGCATTCAGGCACGGGAAAAATGGAAGCCCAAGAAGCTGATCCCGGCAGCGCTAAACTCCTTGATCAATATGGATGCGCCCATGCATATGGAAGCGCGCATCCAACAAAAGGACTTCTTCATTCCAGCCTATGTCGCGAAAATCCGCGACAAGGTTAGCACCCATATTGATGGGCTGTTGGACGAGATGGAGCGCAAGGGCGCCGAAGTTGATTTCGTGAAAATGTTTGCCGAACAAGTCCCACTTTTCACCTTGTGTGAAATGCTGGGCGTTGATCCGGCCGACCGGCCACGGATCGTCAAATGGATGCATTATCTGGAAATGGCCTCGCAATATCTGGCCAATCCGTGGCAGACCATCCTGAAGGAGCCCCTCTTCCCGTTCCGCTTCTTCAAGATGGTCGATGCGATGTTCGCCTATGGCGAGGAGGTTATGGCCGACCGGCGCGCACGGCCCCGCGAAGATTTGTTGACCGCCATTGCCCGCTCTCGCCTTGGTGGCGAGGAATTGCCGCAAGAGCATCTCGACGGGGCTTGGCTTCTGATCATCTTTGCCGGCAATGACACCAGCCGCAATTCGCTGACCGGTACGATTCAACTCCTGCATGAGTTCCGTGACCAGCGACAGATGGTGCTGGATGATCCAAAGCTGATCCCGCGCATGGCCGAAGAAGCGCTGCGTCTGGTCTCCCCTGTCAAACATATGCGCCGCACGGCGCTGGAAGAGACCGAGCTCAATGGTCAACGCATCGCCAAGGATGAAAAAGTGGTGATGTGGTATGGTGCGGCCAATCGCGATCCCGAGGTCTTCCCCGACCCCGATCGGTTTGACATGATGCGCGATAATTATGACAAGCACCTGGCTTTCGGCCATGGCGTGCACAAGTGCCTTGGCTCGCGCATTGCGCAGATGCAGTTACGCCTGTCGTTTGAGAAAATCTTCGAGCGCTTCCCCCATATCGCGCCCGTCGGTCCTGTGGTTTATGCGCCCAACGCGCTCGTCAATGCGATGTCGAGCCTCAAAGTCAATCTCTATGGCGTGGGCGGTCAACGGCCTAAACTTGTGTCGACTAGTCGGTAGGCTGATGGACGCGGCATGCCGCCGCGGGGCACGATGCACTTCGCGCCGTAGGGTGCGTTCCAGCCATGGAATGTACCATGGTCAAGCAATCTGCGAGATCGTCAAGGCTGGGCAGCAACCAGATCTCTTAGAACGGCTTTATGCCGCCCGTTGCTTGACGCTCCATCTTGTGCGCCCAAAGTCGAACCAAGCCTTTGCTTGGGCAGAGCCTGCGGCAAAGGCGTTCTGAGTGGAAATAATCAAACCCAAGGCCGCAGCGAGCGAAATTGGTGCATTCCTGTCGGAATGCACCCTACAGCGCGGAGCGCATTGCTGAGCAGCCGCTCCTCAATGTTGGCGATAATTGTCATTGGCTTTCCTTCATTGCAGCACGTGTCGGCGATGAGAAGCAGGCCTTTGGCGCCGGTGGCGAGGGTGAAGATCGATGCATTTACTTTACACAGAAAGTAGAATTTAGTTATGTGTATTAGGGCCTTACACCCTCAAAGACATTTAAGCTTGTATTGACGCTCCCCATCACTGTACTTATGAATTGGGTTATCCTTCCAACGTCCCCAAACTTCCAGATTAAGTCTCATTGCTTCACAAACTGCTTTAGATTTTTCGAGTCTTGAAAGACCAATGTTCTGCACCGCGACGGCATCAGGGTCATTTTCTTGGATCGCGAGGCTCCGGGCATAGATCGAAGCAGTCACCTCATCGCCGTTTGCATTGAAAGTGGTTTGCAATCGCCAAGCGAAGTCAATTTCCCCATTCTGAAACCGATCAACAGCTATCGGCAGTTCGGTGTCGCTCAAAAGTGACCCCATATTGCTTTGCAGGGAGTTACTAGGCGCTACCTCTTGTGACTTCTTTTCCGTGCACGCAAAGAGCAAAATGGTACATGATATAAGGATCAGAGAAAGCTCCCGACCAACACCTCTGAAATACTGCGAAGCTGGGCGTTTTGAACACCGTTCGGTCATCAAGGTTGTACCTTCCAGTCTGGTTTATTCGGCGATTGGGAAGGAGCATAATCAGGATTTGCCCAAACTCCTAAAAATCCGAAATTATTTAGTCTAACGCCCCGAATGTTCGGCAATCTATTGCTTCCAGCGCCATGAGGCGTCCACACGCCGGTGCCATATGCACCTACTGACCTGACATGACGGGGGAAAACCACGCCGTCACTACCATATGCCACAAAATCAGAAGTTGCATACACTACACTTCCGGTTCTAGCCGCTAACATGCGGGCGAACTGGCCCCCATCTTGGTCCATATTGCAGCTGGCGAGCACAATCACCTGGCCCTGTTTAAGGCCCGCTTCTCGAAGCATTTTAACAAAGGCTTCAAGATGAGCAACGCGATAGCCGATTGGCCTAGATCCATTGCGATAGTCCACTATTCGCCCTCGAGAGCCATGGCCGGCCACATAAAAATGACCACCACGGGCAGCAACGAGCTTGTTTGCAGTTCCTGCGGCAGCGTCATTAGGATTGAAGAGGTTAATCCCTTCCAACCCGAATGGATCCACATACCGCAGCGGATTCCCACCCGCATAAGCATAAGGATTATCATCGCCCGCCAGCCCAATGGGGTCGGCTTGGATGTAGCGCCCGGTGTTGACGTCATAATCGCGGTAGCGGTTGTAATAGTGCTGTGCGCCCGCGAGCTGCTGGGAGTTGGCGAACTGGCCGGGGAAGCCCAGCACTGCGTGAGCGGGATAGGGCACGACTGTACATGCCACTACGCGGGAGCAAGCTACAGCACATCCAAAGAGTTTTCAGGTGCACAAAGCACGAGGTCTGTTAAAAGGGTGTCAAAGCTTTTCGCAGCCCGAATGGATCCGATAAACTTCTGATGTGCATTTGAATTATCAAAATCAAAGTTGTCCGCTGATAATGGAGAGTCCATGCAGCCAACCAGCATGCTCTTCGCTTCGTCCAGTGAATAGTCCAATTGGGCAGAAAGCTTAACTTGAATCCGCCACGTACTGGTTAGGTAACTTAACGCTCTGCGGCCGAGAGATGTGCCGACGGGACCAAGAATGTCCACAGCCTCAAACTTGAAAAAACGTCCGTCTCGCTCGACGATAAGGGCATTTCTGTAATTGGTGGAAATCTTGCGCGGCGAGCCTTGTGCCCGCGTGAAAGCCAAAGTGCTCAAGGGATACGCTTCCTTCTTGTCTAGAAGAAGCAGAATGACGGTGTGGACATGATCACTTGCAAGAACAGCCATTTTTTCCTCCTGAACCCATAAGCATCCCACCAGAGATTAATGCTCCACCTCCCACTATTTCACCGGCCCATGTTGGCGCGCCGAACCAAGCCAAGCTTGGATGCCTCGAAAGCCAGTTGTTAAATCCTGAGGAAATTGGATTAATGTTCCAAGGCTGATTCTTCAGGTAGTCAGGCACGTATTTTCCTATCCCTTGATTGCGCTCAAAGAGCCAGTGATGCCTATGTTGACCAATTCTCAGGGTATGGATCCCATTTTTGTTCATCCATTTACGAGAAGCATCCCAGGTGAAACTTCCGGCTGTCTTGAATCGGAAAGCGCCTTTGCCTACCGCGTTTAGAATACCTCCGCCCAGTAAGTTTGATCCCACGCTGAACCAATTTACACACTTAATTCTCCCTTGATTCTTATAAAGCTGCCACGCAAGATCACCCCCAGCGAAGACCAAACCCAAACCGACCTCCCCGGTCGGATCCATATACCGCAGTGGATTTCCTCTCGCATAAGCATAAGGATTATCATCCCCAGCGAGCCCAATCGGGTCGGCTTGGATATAGCGTCCGGTGTTGACATCATAATCGCGGTAGCGGTTGTAATAGTGCTGTGCACCCGCAAGCTGCTGGGAGTTGGCCAACTGGCCGGGAAAGCCCAGCACTGCGTGGGCGGGATAAGGTATAACGGTGCCAGTAGCATTGGTCGTCAGGATCGGCGCGCCGTGATGGTGGGTGTGGAGCCAGTTGAGTGTGCCAGCTTGGCCGACAGCCGTGGCCAGTGGGCCTCCATGGTCATAGGCTCAAGAAAGCGATAGCCTTTAAATCAGACGTCATCATCACGACCGTGTTCGAGCCTATCAATAGCTCGCGTAATGGATTGAGAGGTTTTCCCGCGCTTGACCTCACCAAAGGTGATACTTTTGCCTTCATAAAGCTTGAGCGGCTTTGGCAATTCCACGGAAAAGAGCCTACCGTCCACAAACATTATATTCGAACGCTGCTTCTTGCCGTCCACTGAAATTTCAATCTGAAAAAGGCTATCGTTGTGATATTCTTCAGGCTGGAGTGACGTTTTTTCATCGAAAAGATAGTAGAAAATAGGGTTAACTCTGCCGCCATTCCACTTTGCTTGAAAAAATGGTTGTGCGAGCTGCATCTTTAACAGTGCAGATTCATAGTCATTTCGACTCGCAATAAAGTGCTCGATGATCGCTTTTGTTGTGTTTGAGAGACGCCAATCCCCTTCTCCACATAAGTAGCCAATCAAATCGCCGGGAAATTTGAGGGCTCTCTTCAAGAGTAGTTTAGTCTTACTGACAGCCACAACCGGGCCCTCCGCTGAATCGGCTTCCAGCAAGTCCCGATGCCGTAGAGGCCTTCATCCAATCTGGGATGCGATCAAGTAGCCGCAACGGTAATCTGTATCGATTGCCCATTCCGGTCCAACCTATTGGCCAGCGACTTGGATCATGCTTAAAGTGCCGCTCAGGAGTTACCCAGCTTCCGTTAAAACCGCCCCGCCGATTCATGAACTTACTAAACCCACCTTTTGTCCATGGGTCGAATATAGCGCCGGCTTTCTTTACAGATGCTTTCGGAATGGCGTGAGACCATTCAAGTCCGATATCACGCGTTCGCGCTTTAGGGCCATGTCGCAAGAGCGCTAACTTACCAAAGCCGCCCCCGATTCCACCCCATGCAGCAGCAAGGACAAGGTCTTTGGCGGTGGCACAAGGATTTGTGAAATATTCAGTTGCGAGACCAACGCCTGCACCGATTACGAATTGCGCGTATTCCCCCGTCGGATCCACATAGCGCAGCGGATTGCCACCCGCATAAGCATAAGGATTATCATCCCCGGCGAGCCCAATGGGGTCGGCTTGGATGTAGCGCCCGGTGTTGACGTCATAATCGCGGTAGCGGTTGTAATAGTGCTGTGCGCCCGCCAGTTGCTGGGAATTGGCGAACTGGCCGGGGAAGCCCAGCACCGCGTGGGCGGGATAGGGCACGACAGTGCCAGCCGCATTGGTGGTCAGGATCGGCGCGCCGTGATGGTGGGTGTGGAGCCAGTTGAGCGCCCCTGTTTGGCCGACAGCCGTGGCCAGCGGCATATAGCCACCCAAGCCATCATCGCCACCAATTGGCCCTGTCGCCCCCACTTCAGGCATCAGCCAGATATATTCAGCCTTGATGTCAGCGGTGCCTGTAGCCCCATATTCACCCACGATGCGCTGATCGAGGTCATAGAGATAAACACGAGTATCTGCCGCCCCGATGGCAGGCGTGGTGACCACCTGTATCCGCTCATCCATGCCGTTATAGAGCATGGTCTGGCTGGCCCCGCCATTGCGGTAGCGCGTCAGACGGGCATGGCCGTCATAGACACTTCTTGACGTATTGTTCCTTAGCCTGGCTGTAATTAAAATGGGCGTCAGATTTCCACTTACTCCAGACTTCCAAGTTTAACTGCATTGCTTCGCAGACAGAAGGACTTTTTGGAAGTGCATTCAATCTTTTGACCTGATCCGCAAGCATTTGAGGGTCATTTTCTTGAACAGACAAGCTCCTTGCATAGGTAGAGGCCGCAACCTCATTTCCCATTTCCTGAAAGGTTGACATCAACGGATAGGCCAACTCAATTTCACCCGCTTCAAAGCGCTTTACATGTTCCACCAACTCAGATTTCGGAATTATCGCGCTATCTGAGCTATTAACCGTGTTTGCATAATCAATTGTACCATTATCGATGTTTGAGCGCTCTGATGATTGGCCACATCCAGCTGCTGGAGCGAGTATGATTAGGCCTACAGCCATGATCCTTTGACTTTTGATCATCGTGATCTTCTCCTTATCGTTGGCGGCGAATTGCAGACCAATATCTTCAGCTCCGCAATTGGCTCGATACATCAATGCTTCTTTATTGGACTGCTTTTTGTACAATCGGTTTCAAATCCAGCAATGCGTCGCTTCGCTTGCCCCGCTCGACAATTCTTATTGCTCAAACTCGACTGGAGCCTTTGCCTGGGCAGAGCCTGCGGCAAAGGCGTTCTGTGTGGGAACAATCAAACCCAAGACTGCCGCGAACAAAAATGGTGCATTCCTTACGGAACGCACCCTACGAGCCACGCTGCGGGACGCCTGCTAACCCGTATTGACAGCGCTGACAATTTGGCAAACTATGGTCGCACAACATGTACAAAGCCCGATGAATGGCCGTGACCTGGGAGGGTTAAGTTGACAGATTTGGATGCACTTGCCCCTCCCCTGACGGGGTCGCTTGACCGTGAAGCGCGGGCAGCGCTGGCGGCCTTGGAAGGTGAAGCGCGAATAGAGCTTGACCGGATTTGTGACTGGTGGGCCACCCACGCCCCTGCCCCCACGGGTGGGTTTTGGGGTGAGATTAGCGAAGATGGCATCGCCTATCCCGAGGCCCCCCGCGCCATCATCTTAAATGCGCGCCTCTTGTGGTTCTTCTCTGCCGCATATGAGGCCACGGGTCATGAGGCGTGCGGAAGACTGGCCGATCAAGCCTATAAAGTTCTCATCGACCACTTCTTGGATCCAGATACCAATACGTTGGTTTGGATGGTGTCTGCCGATCATGCGGTGCTGAACGCGCGCAAACAAACCTATGCCCAAGCCTTTGGCATCTATGCGTTGGCCGCTTATGCGCGGGCGAGACACGATCTTGCCGCGCTCGAACGGGCTTTGGACATTTTCGATCAAGTCCAAGCCCATTTCTTGGACCCCGTTCATGGCGGTTGGATTGAAGCTTTAGGCCCCGATCTTGAGCCGATTGAAGATGTACGCTTGAGCGCGCGCGATCAGAATTCGCCCAAATCCATGAACACCCATCTGCATGTCTTAGAAGCCTTTAGCGGCCTTCATGACGCGCTGCAGCAGCTTGACCCGCACCATGTGAAGGGTACTGCGGTGCGCGCTGCCTTGGATATGGCCTTTGAGATTTTTAATCGGCACGTCGTCTCGCCAAGCAGAGATACCTTGGGCCTGTTCTTTGAGTTGGACTGGACGCGCCAATCGGCGGTGCGCTCCTATGGGCATGATATTGAGGCCAGTTGGCTTTTGTATGAGGCGGGGCTTAGCCTCGCCACACCTGCCCGTTTGGCTGAAGCCAAAGAAACCTGCCTTGGCCTTGCGGCAGGCGCGCTTACGGGCTTGAGTGAATTTGGTGGGCTTTATGAAGAGCTGGGCCCAGACGGTCATGTGTCTCGCCTGCATGTGTGGTGGATCCAAGCAGAAGCTTTGGTCGGCTTCCTCAATGCCTTCACCCTCACTCACAACCCCCTTTTCCTAAAGAGCGCCCGAGGCGTTTGGGACTTTATCAAAGACCATCAAATCGACACCCAAGGCGGGGAATGGCGTGAGCTTGCCCGCCTAGATGACCAAAGCGGCAAATCGGGCCTGATGGCTGGGCCGTGGAAATGCCCCTATCACACCGGTCGCGCTATGATCGAAACGATCCGGCTTTGCCAAAGCTTGCGGGCGACCTGGTCATGAAATCCGCAACAGCGCGCCCACTCCCTTCTCTTGCCTAAGGCCTGATCCCGATGAAGCTGCCCCCCCTCGATCTCGCCATTGTCTTTGCCTATGTGGCCCTGACGATTTTCATCGGCTTCTGGATCTCCAAACAGGCTAGTACAGGGCTGCGCAGCTATTTTCTGGGCGGCAATCGCTTGCCTTGGTATGCTCTGGGCCTGTCGAACGCATCGGGCATGTTTGATGTGGCCGGCACGATGTGGCTTGTGTCCATCCTATTTGTTTATGGCCTCAAAAGCATCTGGCTCCCTTGGCTTTGGCCCGTCTTCAACCAAGTCTTTTTGATGGTGTTTCTGTCGATCTGGTTGCGACGTTCTGGCGTGATGACGGGGGCGGAATGGATCACCTTCCGCTTTGGGGATGACCGCTCCGCGCGGCTTAGCCACCTGATCATTGTTCTCTTCGCATTGATCTTGGTACTCGCCTATATGGCCTATGGCTTCTTAGGGATTGGCAAGCTCGCCGCGCAATTCATTCCGTTTAATTTAAGCGAGTTGTTGCATCTGCATGTCTTCTTGCCAGATGCTTTGAAGGCAGCCTCCTTAAGTGCGGAACAAATGGCCGAACGAGCCCGCCTTTTGGCCGACTTTAATGACCGGGCTTATGGGGTGATTATCATCCTTCTGACCGCGCTTTATGTAATCAAGGGCGGCATGTATTCGGTCGTCTTCACCGAAGTGATGCAGTTTGCCGTCATGACCATAACCTGCTTGGCCATTGCCTGGGTCGCCATGGCCCATACGGATGCGGCAAGCATTGCCGCTGCCATCCCCGATGGCTGGACCAATCCCTTCTTTGACTGGAAGCTGGATCTGGATTGGTCGCAACTTCTGCCCTCGGCGAATGAGAAGATCGCATCTGAAGGCTATTCGCTCTTCACCATTTTCTTCATGCTCGTGTTGTTCAAGGGCATTTTGAACTCGCTCGCAGGGCCTGCGCCCAATTATGATATGCAACGCGTTTTATCCGCGCGCTCGCCAACCGATGCCGCGAAGATGAGTGGCTTTGTCAGCCTCGTGTTGAACCCGCCCCGCTATTTGATGATTGCAGGCCTTACGGTGCTCGCCTTGGTTCACTTCCAGGATGAGTTGCGCGCCATGGGTAAGAGCGCCGATTATGAGGCCATTCTGCCCTTCACCTTGGCAGAATTCCTGCCGACGGGTTTATTGGGTCTGACTTTGGCGGGCCTGCTGGCGGCCTTTATGTCGAGCTTTGCAGCACCCTTGAATGCGGCCCCCGCTTACATCGTCAATGATGTTTACCGCAAATATATCAATCCCGAGGCGTCAGAAAAAACGCTGATCAATCTAAGCTATGCGGTCTCAATCATTTTTGTGATTATCGGCACGGCCTTTGGCCTCTTGCTGCACAGTATCGACAGCGCCTTGAACTGGATCACCGCCGGCCTTTATGGCGGCTATACCGCTGCCAATGTCGTGAAATGGTATTGGTGGCGAATGAATGGCTGGGGCTATTTTGGCGGCATGGCAGCGGGTATTTTGTTCGCGCTCATTCTGGCGATCCCGCAGCTTAATCTCAACCCACTTCAATCCTTCCCTTTCTTCTTTGCCATTTGTCTGGCTGTTGTGATTGGCACCTCCTTGATGACACCAGCGACCGACATGGCCGTGCTGGAGAAGTTTTATGTGAAGACGCGGCCCTGGGGTTTCTGGGGGCCCGTGCAGCAATCACTTGTCGCCAAAGGGGAAGGCGTCGAACCGAATAAGGAGTTTAAGCTCGATGCCTTCAATGTGGTGGTGGGCATCATCTGGCAGACCAGTCTGGTTGCCGCACCCATCTTCTTTGTGATCCGCAATTGGACCTCCTTCGGGATTGCGATGGCCATTGCTGCTGCCACGACTTGGCTCTTGAAAGTCTATTGGTGGGACCGTTTGAAGGATTATCCATCCGACTATCGGCCTGAGGCCGACGAGGCCCAAGACCCCGCCACCCCTGCCCCCGCTTCTTCGGTTCGCTAAATATGCCTTATGTGACTTCCCCGGCTTGGGTTGACCCCCCGTTAGATCCCTCATCCAATTATGGTGAGCGGCCGCTAAACCTTGCCGCTTGGCCCAAACCCAGACAGAAGCTGTTATCGGACCCCGCGATCGAAGCCCAGATTGCGCAGCAAATGGCGGGCATGAGCCTTGCCGAAAAAGTGGCGCAAATCATCCAAGCCGATATTGCCGCCATCAGCCCCGAAGAAGCCAAGGCCTTGAAGATTGGGGCCATCCTCAATGGCGGCAATTCAGCCCCGCACGGGCGCTTTGATGCCTCGGCGCAAGAATGGCTCAACTTGGTCGACTCTTTTTATGAGGACGACGATCCAAACGCGATACCAATCCTATTTGGCACCGATGCAGTCCATGGCCATTCCAATATCGCAGGGGCAACAATCTTCCCGCACAATATCAATCTGGGGGCAGCCCGCGACAGCAGTCTCGCCCACGCCATTGGTGTTGCGACCGCCAAGGAAATTGCGGTCACGGGCATGGATTGGACATTTTCGCCCACGGTCGCCGTCGCCAAGGACTTGCGCTGGGGCCGCACCTATGAGGCTTTTTCGTGTGACCCCGACCTTGTGTCCCGCCTCGGGGCCGCGATGATCCTTGGCCTGCAAGGCGAGCCCGGCACCGACGGATTTTTAGGCATGGATAAGGTTGGCTGCGCCGCCAAGCATTTTCTCGGTGACGGGGCCACACAGGATGGGCGCGACCAAGGTGAAACCAAGTGCTCAGAATCTGAGCTGATCAGCCACCACGCCGCCCCCTATATTGCGGCCATTGAAGCGGGTGCGACGGCCATTATGGCGTCCTTCTCCTCCTGGGGTGGGCAAGGCATGCATGGCCGCCACGACATGTTGACCAAGCTGTTGAAGCAACATTGGGGGTTTGATGGCCTGGTTGCAGGCGATTGGAATGGGCATGGCCAATTGCCCGGCGCGACACCGGGCTTTGCCCCCCAAGCCCTAATCGCGGGCCTTGATATGTATATGGCACCCGATTCCTGGAAGGCGCTTTTGGCCTCAACGAGTGAGCTGGTGACCTCAGACCCAAGCTTGCATGCAAGGTTGGATGATGCCGTTTTGCGCATGTTGCGCTTTAAGGCCCGCTTGGGTTTAAAGAAAAAGGGTCGGCCTGCGGCACGCCCCCTTGCCGGACAATTTGCCCTGCTCAGCTGCTCAGAACATCTTGAGCTTGCCCGCCGCGCCGTGCGCCAATCAGCTGTGCTTTTAAAGCATGAAGACCAGATTCTGCCGCTTGCCGGAAACCAGCATATTTTGGTCTGTGGCCGTGGAGCCGACGCATTAGACCTTTCCTGTGGCGGCTGGACCTTATCTTGGCAGGGCGGCGGTGATTTTCATGGCCTATTCCCGGGCAGCCAAACCCTCTTGGAAGGGGTGCAAGCAAGGGTCAAGTCTGCAGGCGGGCGGATCAGCTTTGATCCTGCAGGCCAGTGGCACGAAAAGCCCGATGTTGCCATTGTTGTTCTGGGCGAGGAACCTTATGCGGAGTTTCGAGGCGATTGCGATACCCTCGCCTATCGACCCGGCGATCCATCCGACTATGCGCTGATTGATCGGCTGGCCGCTGCAGACATTCCGGTTGTGACGGTGCTCTATTCCGGCCGCCCACTGTGGATGAACCCAGCTTTAAATCGGAGCAAGGCCTTTATCGCCGCCTTTCTACCTGGCACCCAAGCCGGGGCCTTGGCCGATCTGCTTGTCGCCAGTCCAACGGATGCCCGAGCCGACTTTCAAGGTCGTCTGCCCTTCCCATGGCCCGCCCATAGCGATCACTTCGACCTGTGCGCGCCAAGCCCAAGCCGCCCCCCGCTGTTCCCCTTAGGCTTTGGGCTAAGTCTGGCGGATCGGGTCGCGTGGCAGACAATGCATGAACATTCCACAGCCAGAAAGCATGATCCCCTCACCCTCTTTGATCGGGGTGTGCCACAGGGCGACTGGACGGCAGAACTTAGCGACTTTTCGGGCTCCAACGCTTTAAAGAAAACCGGGCTCCTTGGGGGGGCGACTTCGCTAGCGCGGCAGGTGGCCATACGCCCGGCAGATTATGGTCAGCAAGAAAACGCTTGGGCCATCCAGTGGGGCGGCGCAGGAAGCCTGAGCTTCGCGGGCCCACCCCTCAATCTATCTCGGGAAGTCAATGCCGATTATGCCCTCTATTTGACCGCCATCGCCAAAAATCTTGCAGGCTTGGGGGTTTCCCTCTTACCTGCCGACGCATCTGGCCTAACTGACGCCAAGCGCATCATCGCACTTTCCAGCGTGGCGCAGCATGACCAGTCATTTGTCATTCCCTTGAAACGATTTGCCGAGCTGGGGATTGAGATGAGCCACGTTCACCGCTTGGTGGTGCTTGGTCAAGAAATGTCAGACCTGATGTTGGTGAAAGCCTATTTTGCCCCCATGGTGGCCGGTAGTGCATAAATCGACAGCGCTTCTGATTGCAGTCGGGTCACGACAAGGCTTACACTAGGGCGAAGATAAGTCGAAGAAAGCCAGATGACTCAAAGGCGCGCCCCCACCATTTATGAAGTTGCCGCCCATGCCGGGGTGTCAATCAAGACAGTGTCGCGCGTCTTGAACCTCGAACCCAATGTTCGGCCCAAAGTGCAAGAGCGGGTTAAGCGCGCCGTGTCCGAACTGGGCTATCGGCCAAAGACGTCTGCGCGGGGTCTTGCTGGCGGGCGGTCATTTACGCTGGTGACCTTTTTGGATGAAGCCCTTACGCTCGACCATTGGAAGATTGATCGCTCAAACCCTTATGTGGAGCGATTACAATTTGGTGGCATGATGGCCTGCCGGGAAGCAGGCTATCACTTGCTGTTTGAGCTTTTGAATGCAGAAGCTGAAAATGCTGAGGCCATTTTGTCCTCAACCCTTTCGGCCTTGAATCCAGACGGCGTAATCCTGACACCGCCGATTTCCGACAACCAAAAGATTTTGGAAATTCTCGTTCGCATGGGCACACCATTTGCGCGGCTGAGTGCAACCGAAACCGATGTTGCTTGCTTGTCGATCACCATGGACGAGCGCGCAGGGGCCAATGAAGCTACTTTGCATCTGATTGGCCTTGGCCACAAACGGATTGGCTTTATCGCCGGCACACCGGGTCTTGCCTCCAGTCGTGCGCGCCAAGATGGCTACACCGATGCGATGCGCGCAAGCGGTTTGGCCCTCGACCCCGCGACCATGTTGCAAAGCGATTATACCTATGAAGGTGGCAAAGCCAGTGGCCGGGCCTTGTTATCTTTGCCCAACCCGCCGACCGCCATTTTTGCCGCCAATGATGAAATGGCCTTGGGCGTTATCCATGTTGCGTCTGAGCTGGGGGTAGAGGTACCGCGCGACTTATCTGTTGTGGGCTTTGACGACTTCCCGGCCTCCCGCTACAGCCAGCCAACTTTGACGACGGTCCGCCAACCCGTCGGCGATATGGCGGCGGAAGCCTCAAAACGATTGATTGCCCATGCAGCAGATAAGACAAGCCAAGAGTTAAACGCCGCCTTGGCCATCAACCATGCCTTTGTGGTGCGCAATTCCACATCAAGCCCAAAAGCCTCCTAGCCAATCAGGCTAAGCTGGCATCATGCCGGCTTGTCGCAGAAAATCCTCATGCCGTGGCAACTGCCGTGTGACATCGGCCAAGGCGCGATGGGCATCGGCTAAAAATTGCCGCCCTGCAGCCCCCTCATGAACTTCCACCAAAGGATTATAGCCGGTGGGCTCTATGCCCTGGCCCATAAAGACGGCAACCCAACTGGTTTCGGTAAACAGATCAAAGGCACGCGGGGGCACGCGGCCGCCATGCTGGAACAAAGCCAAACGCTCCTCCAACGTCTCGGGCAGAGCCATATTCCGGCAATAATCCCACAAAGGCTCGCCCATGCGTTGATTGGCCATATAGTGCAGGACCAAGAAGTCGCGAATAGACTCATACTCCTCTCGTCCCAGCCGATTATAGGTCGCAGCATCTGCGTCGTGGTGATGCTGGCTTGGGAAGAAGTCCAGTAATTTGGTGATACCGGTTTGAATGAGATGGATCGAGGTGGATTCCAAGGGCTCTAAAAAGCCCGACGCCAAACCAATCGCCACCACATTCTTGTTCCACAGCTTCTTGCGTCGGCCGGTCACAAATCGCAGAGGCTTGGCTTCAGCCAAAGCTGGCGCATCGAGGTTTGCCATCAAGCTTTCGTGGGCTGCCTCATCGGACATGAACTGGCTGGAATAGACATAGCCATTGCCGGTGCGATGCTGCAGCGGAATGCGCCATTGCCATCCGCCCAGCCGCGCGGTGGAACGTGTATAGGGAATTGCGGGACCTTGCTTCGCCGTAGGCACCGCCAGCGCACGGTCAGCCGGGAGGAAAGCGCTCCAATCCTCATAGCCAGTCTTCAAAGTCTGTTCGATCAAAAGGCCACGAAAGCCCGTGCAATCGACGAAGAAATCACCTTCTACCACTTCACCGCTTTCAAGAAGCACCGCTTCGATCGCGCCCGTCTCACCAGACTGGCGGACAGATTGCACCTTCTGATCCAATCGCCGCACCCCGCGTGCTTGCGCAAACTTGCTGAGATAAGCGGCATAAAGCCCGGCATCAAAGTGAAAGGCCGAGGTTAAGGTCGCTTGGATAGAAGCAGGGTCACGGCCTTGTGGCGCAAACCGACCCTCGCGGGCGGCCAAGCTGCAGAGCGAAAACTCACTAAGATCAGGAACCGCCCCCCCTGCCCGCGCCCGGAGCCATTGGTGGAAGAAATTGGGCTGGTTCAAGCTGGGGCCATAAACCCCAAAGGGATGGAAATAGGTGTGGCCGGGCTTTACCCAATCACAAAACTCAATCCCTAACTTATAAGTGCCTTTGGTCTCGCGGACGAATTCGGCTTCATCAAGGCCCAAGATCGCGTTGAAATTGCGGATCGGCGGAATGGTGGCTTCACCCACACCAACCGTGCCAATGTCGGAACTTTCGATCAAGGTGATCTTGACCTTATGGCCAACAAAGCGCGCCAAGGCCGCTGCAGTCATCCAGCCGGCCGTACCGCCGCCGACAATCACAATAGACTTTGGCAGAAGGCCCTTTGCTTCCATTTCCCACCCAATTCCGTTGACCATCCAAACTTGAAACCAAAGTAGGCGATGGCACAAGAGCAAAAGGGGCAGCGTTTGCGGTACGCCGCCCCTTTTTATGATCTAAGCCTCAACACCTGACGGGGACGGGTGTCGAGCCTTTAGACCAATGTGGAAACCCTAATTGCCGAACTTCAGACGGCCACCGAGGGAAATCCGCCGTACGCCGGAGAGGTAACGGAAGGGCAGGTTTTCAAATTGGAGATATTCGGTTGCATCTTCTGCCAGAAGATTGCTGCCCTCCAACGTGACTTGGAACCGGTCATTAATGTCATACGACAATTGACCGTCGAGTTGACCATAAGCGGATTGGTAGCGACCGAGATTATAGCGGTCGAAACCGAAATTGCCGACAAAGACCGTGT
>NZ_JADCBK010000038.1 GCF_020253525.1 Aquidulcibacter sp. | reverse complement strand
TGCCACGCTCAAAGATGCAGCCGACAATCCAAAAGCGGCACGGGCAAAGCGAGCGCGATCAAGCTTCACAGGGCTAGTTGGATGAGCTTCCTTCATATTCTTCGCTCCTTTAGGACGAACACTGCACCTCAGTCTGCAATGATGGTGCCACTCAAAACTGGCACGCGCGCCCTCGGTTGAGGTCAATTCTTGTGTTGGGCGAACCAATTCGCGTCAAACGGGCATGCCCTTCGCCACGATGACTTCCCATGTGTTTCATTTTGAGCCGGTTTCTCTCCGTAACCCGCTACAACTCAGTCCCCCGTACAGGGTCCACTTAACCAATAAATCATGGACAATTCATGAATAATGGAATGAGTTGATTTGTATTTTTGTTTCGGGGGTCGGCTTATTGGCCAAAACATCAACCCATAATCCTTGGGCTATGCTTGGCTTCACTTTCCTATAGAGCCATCAGACCTTTTGGCTTTGATCGAAAACGCGTCCATCAGGCCAATGTGCTCATGTGAAGAAACGGCCAGAAACCCATCAAGGTTCCTGGCCTGATTTTAGGAGCTTGGCTCGGCCGTTATGGCTTGCCAATGCTGAACATGTTGCCGACCGAGACTGACGAGCCGATCACCGAACCCCCAACATTGTGGGCGCTGATGAAGGTGTTGGCATTGATTGGGGCCACCATGACTTGTTGACCCGTGATTGCCATAGTGCCGCCACCGGTCAGGCTGATCGAGTTGCCGAAGCTGCGGGTGATGCCGGTAACATCGCCGGTGATGTTTTGTGCGGTCAAGTTAATGCCGCCATTGACGGCTGCACCACCATGTTGTTGGGCCGCGACGTTGAAGCTTGCAGCATTTGGTGCAGCTGCGCTTAGAACATTGCCATTGGCTTGGGCGGTTGCACTCACATTGCCGCCGATATTGAACACATTGCCCGTCGTGTAAGCAGATGGGTCGATCCAATTATGTTGCACGCTGTTGATGGCAACTTCATGTGCACCGGCAAATGAGCCCGTGGCATTGTTTGCGAAAGCTGCGGCGTTCAAAGTTACGTCGCCACCAATATTGCCGATATGACCGGATGTGGTGGCAATGGCATCGCCACGGAAGCGCTGGTCATTGTTCCAAGTAACGCTCGAGGCGGTGCCAGCTACTTCGGCTAAGTTCGCCCCTGCGACGGCCGAGAAACCAACGGCACAACAAACATCGTGGGCAATACCAACCGTATTTGCCTGAATGTTGCTGTTCATGAATTGCGAAACATTGATGGCTTGCTGCGCAAATGCGTGACCACCAAACGAGGTCGCAAGCGCGATTGCCGAGATAATTGCTGCCTTTTTCACGATAAACTCCCCTTATAATGAAGCGCAAACCCACTGTGGCTTCTAAGAGAAAGGGAGCAATCCGAAGGCCAATTTGGGAAGTAGGGGAAATATGGCAAAATAAGGCAAAAGTAACCGGCTAGAAAGTCACGCCTATTCAGTAAGGTTCAAATTTCTAAATTTAGTTATCCTTGTTTATTCGCGCCGGGTACGCCCTTGTTTTGACAAAATTGTTAAGCGTTTATTTCAGGACTATTTAGAATTTTGTCTCAATTCAATACAAATTGAAACGCAGATCTCGAGGCTTGGCATTACCCCATTAGCCACGGGTCGCGGCAGCCCTATCCTCAACCCTGCCCCGTGCGGTGACCGGCCAAGCTCGCCTAGAAAGTTGTGTAACGCATCTGGAGGTGCCGAGTTTGCAATGACTGGGTGAGCCTGCCCAATTTATCGGCCAGCGCGCGGAACAACAGCTGGACTTCCTAAACTTATGAACATCAGATTGAAGCTTTGATATGCGACTTGGGTCATTAATATTTGAGTTTTGCTCAGAAAAACATGGCTCCAAAAATATCTCATTAAGAACAAGGGGGAATGCTGATTACCATTCCTTGCTGCTTTTTTCCTGACAAATACCTCAGATAATCGCAGAATACCGTGACTCTAGGGTAATGTTAACCATTTTTCTCAAGTCGCCGTTTAGAACTGGTCGGTAATGTTACCCGGTGTTCATTACGAACACACCTCGCTCGTAGCGGGGGTGTACCGAGTAGGAAAAGGGCTAGAAATGCTCAGCGTAAACACCAATCAAGGGGCCATGGTGGCCCTGCAAACATTGAACAAAACCAATTCCGAGCTTGCGAAAACACAGAATGCAATTTCAACAGGCTTAAAGGTTGCGTCAGCCAAGGATAACGGGGCCATTTGGGCGATTGCCAACAAAATGACCTCCGACGTAGGCGCCTACGACCGCGTGCGTGAATCTACCGACCGAGCCGCTTCCATTCTTGATACCGGCATCGCCGCTGGTGAGAGCATTATGGAGCTGCTCAACGAAATGAAGGGCAAGGCGCTTGCGGCGTCACAGGCAGGCCTTTCGGCGTCGGCCCAAGCCGCATTGGCAGCAGACTTTGCGCAATTACGCGATCAAATCACCAGCATTGGTGCAAATGCGGTGTTTGATGGCGCAAACATGATTGCGGGTACGCCGAATAATGCGGTTGCCTTGGGTGATTCTGCCGGTGGCAACACCATCACTGTCGCCGGGGCTAGCTTAGCATTGGGCGGGGCTACAGTAACTGTGACGGCCACTTCTGCCTTGGACACTGCAGGTAATGCCGCAACGGCATTAGGTCTGGTCAATGCCTCCATCACCAATTTGGGTACCCAATTGGCGACATGGGGTGCCGGGGCAAAGCGTCTTGAAGTGCACCGCACCTTTATCGGCAAGCTGCAAGATGCCTTAAATAATGGGATCGGCGCGATTGCGGACGCCGACTTGTCGAAAGAAAGCGCAAAGCTGCAAGCCTTGCAAACCAAGCAACAATTGGGTGTTCAGGCCTTGTCGATTGCTAACACCGCATCCCAATCGGCCTTGTCTCTCTTCCGCTAGAATACCCCAAGAAAGACGTGCGTACTACCTAGGCCCAAGCAGAGATGCTTGGGCCCTTCTTTTATTGCCTGCATCTATTCTGTCAGATGTGACTGGGCTAAATTGGAGCGATGATTACCCGGCGCGCCACGATTTTGACTTCCGCGGTCCTGCTGCCAGTCCTTAACGCTGCGTGCAGCGAACAGAAGTTGGAAATGCCCGGGCCACTGCGCGCTGAGACTGCCATTAAGCGGGCGACCCCAAAGCTTATGCCCCGGCTGCGCGCGCTTGGGGCTGCATTAGGCGACCCGATATTCATCCGAGCCTTTAAACAAGAAAAGCGATTGCAACTTTTCATCCAACCGGCGGGGAGGGGCAGATTTGTTGAATTTGCCACTTGGCCGATCTGTGCCGCCTCCGGCGGCTTGGGCCCCAAAAAGGCCGAGGGCGACAAACAAGTGCCAGAGGGGGTCTATGGTGTGACGCCTGAGGCGATGAATCCTGCCTCCGCCTACCATCTGTCGATGAATGTCGGATATCCAAACGCCTTTGACCGAGCCCTAGGTCGTACGGGTAGCTTCATCATGATCCACGGGCGGTGCGAAAGTATTGGGTGTCTGGCGATGACGGACCCGGTGATCGAAGAGATTTGGACATTGGTGGCCGCCGCGCATGATGCTGGTCAAGCTAAAGTGGATGTCCACATCTTCCCATTTGTTTTGAGTGCAACCGCGCTGGGGTCTCATAGACAGAGCGAGCATTTTTCCTTCTGGTCGGATCTCTTGGACGTGCAGGATGCTTTTGACCAGAAAGGTTCGCCGCCCCTCGTGTCGGTAGAGTCCGGCCGCTATCAAGTCATTGGTTGACTCGTTTCGCGTGCATGGCCGCCTTTTGACGCCAGCTCACCTGCCTAATTTTTAGTCATTTCGCCACAGCGGTGTCGCCAAGAAGCGGTCTTGCTTTGCCTGTAACTTCTGGGTCAGGGCAGAAGTTCGCGCATTTTTCGCGGATCCTCACGCGAATGTGACCAAATCGTGGCAATTCTGTGACGAATGGTTGGTTTCGAAGTTGCAGTCGCTATGCCAAGGGGGGCGGGCGCAACACCTAGTTGGCACGGAGGGGGCCCCGTCAATCAACCGTTGCAGCCCCAATAGTATTCTCTTCCCGGAGGCTGAAGCATCATGAACATGCGAAAGAATTGGTTTCATAAGCACCTGGCAATGACGACCGGACTCGTGTCGGCTCTTGCCCTTTATTCAAGTCCTGCCCTTGCGCAGGGTACATCTGCTGCCGCTACAGAGGCACCTGCAAAGGAAGTCGAGACCGTGGTGGTCTTGGGGACCCGCCGGACCGATCGGTCCGTTGCGACATCGGCCTCGCCAGTCGACGTGATCACGGCATCGGAAATCACCAGCCAATCCACGGCCAACGTGATTGATGCGGTCAAGAACGTCGTGCCGTCCTTCTTCGCCAGCCAAAACACCATTGCAGACGCCGGTACCTTCGTGCGCTCACCAAACTTGCGCGGTCTGCCCGGCGATCAGGTCTTGGTGATGATGAATGGCAAGCGCTTTAACCGCTCGGCCTTGGTGCAAACCTTCGTCGGTGGCGATACGGCATTGTCCTTTGGTTCGCATGGCCCAGATATTTCGTCCATTCCATCGATCGCGATTAAGAACTTGCAAATCCTGCGCGATGGCGCAACCTCGCAATATGGCTCCGATGCCATTGCCGGGGTTATGAACTTTGGGCTTCGCGACAATGCGGATGGTCTGGAGATCGTCGCCCGCTATGGCAAAAGCTTGGATGCCGATGACGGTGAAAGTGCGCAATTGGCGGTCAACTGGGGTCTTGGCCTTGGTGAGAGCGGTTTCGTCAACATCAGCGCAGAATATTTTGACGACCAAGGCACCAGCCGTGGTGCACGCCGTCCTGCCGCTATCTTGTTTGAACAGCAGAACCCAAGCCTCGCAAACCGTCTGCCGAACTTTCCAGGTCCAGATCAGATCTGGGGTTCCTCGCCCACCTTCGGCTGGAAAGCTGTAATCAATGCTGGCTATGATTTGTCCGACAAAACGGAGCTTTACGCCTTCTTGAATGCGTCGAGCAGCGAAGGCGATCAAAGCTTTAACTTCCGCCAAACCATCACCGGCACAGCCGTGAATGCCAATGGCGTGACGGTAAACCTGCCAGCGGCAAACGCAGCGTTCCGCAACACCTTCTTCACCACGCCCTGTCCAGCCAATAATGCGACCTGCCCAGCCGGTGGCTTTATTTTGGACAATAACCGGTTTGATTTCCGCTCCATCTATCCAGCAGGCTTCACGCCTCGCTTTGTGGGCTTGACCGAGTCGCTGACCGCCGTTGCAGGCGTCAAAGGCGAGGCCACTTCTGGCCTGACTTATGATGTGTCGGCCACGATTTCGGAAAATTCGCTCGACTTGTCGATGTATGACTCGTTGAACGCATCTTTCGGCCCCTTGTCGAAGACCAGCTTTGAGTACGGGGCCTTCAAGCAGAAGCTGGAAAACTTTAACGTCGACCTGACCTACCCAATGGATGTTGGCCTTGCTGGCCCTCTGACCTTGGCAGGTGGTTTTGAGTGGCGCAAAGAATCCTACACCGTTCCCACTGGCGAGCTTCAATCCTATGCCGCTGGTCCCTATGCAACGGTCCAGCGCTTGTTCACCCAAACGGCTCCAGGCGTCTTCGCACCTGTGACGACTTTGCCAGCTGGCGTAACCAATATCGCCGTGCCGCCCGCTTCGAGCGGCTATGCTGGTGCACCGCCATCGAGCGCTGGAACTTGGGATCAGAGCAATTATGCCATCTATATCGACCTTGAAGCCGATCTGACCGACCGCTTGAGCGGCGGTATCGCAGCCCGCTTCGAAGACTATGATACATTTGGCACGGCAACGGTCGGCAAGATCAGCGCCCTGTACAAAGCGACCGATATTTTGTCGCTGCGTGGCTCTGTGGGTACGGGCTTCCAAGCCCCATCGCCTGGCCAGTCTAACTTGCAAAACGTCACCACCAACTTCGTGGCCGGCAACCAAGTGCAAGAGGGGATTTTCCCAGTCGCCAGCGGTGTCGCGCGTTATTATGGCGCGGTTCCTCTGAAGCCTGCAGATGCGACCAATTATGGCGTCGGCTTTATTCTGCGGCCAATGGCGGGCACCTCTTTGACGGTTGACGCCTATCAAATCGACGTGGAGAACCGGATTTTCATTACCCGGCCATTCCTTGTGACAGCGGCGGATCTGCTGGTTCAACCCAGCCTTTCGCTGGTTGGTGCTGGGGCGAACATCCGCTACTTCACCAATGGCCTCGATACCTCGACCAAAGGTATCGACATCGTGGGCACGCACGCAACCCAGCTTTTTGGTGCGCGTGTGAACTTCACTTTGGCGTATAACCGCAATGAAAACAAAGTGACGAAGTCGAAGTCTACCGTCATCAGCACGGCTCAGATCATCACGATCGAAAATGTTGCGCCAAAGGATCGTCTGAACCTTTCCAGCAACTGGTCGTGGGGCGAATGGTCCGTCAATGCTCGGGCCAATTACTTCGGTAAGTGGCGCAATGAGCAAGACTATCCAGGCCAAGTCTTTGGTGCCAAAACCACCATCGACCTCGATGTCAGCTATACATTTGCTGAGAAGTATACGGTCACGATCGGTGCACAGAACCTGCTCAGCGAATACCCAGACCGGATTGCCCAATCCTCCACCATCAATGTGTTCCCGATCAGTGGCGGTCTGGCCGATGGTCAGGTCTACCCACGCAGCGGTGGTCCATTTGGGATGAATGGCGGCTTTGGCTATATCAGCTTGAAGGCCAACTTCTAACTTCAGTCCACGATTTTTGCATCAAGAGCGGGGAAGCCTCTGGCTTTCCCGCTTTTTTGTTTATGGGGTGCCTTGGCACACGAAACAAAAGCCGCTTGGTGTGGCCACCCCGTCCACAGCAGAAACAACAGGGCTGAAATGCTGCCCGCATCGGGGCCAACCCGATTTTGGTTCAGCCCAGTTCACCTGATTTAAGTCTTTGATTTAATGGTGGGCGCGACAGGGATTGAACCTGTGACCCCTACGATGTCAACGGCGGTGACGTGACATTGGGACGCTTTGTGACACGTTGAGGACATTTGATAAAATTATTAAATTCAATATACAAGCTTGAGAACCATCCTTGCAACGCTTTGCGAGATATTGTAGGGGATTGAGAACCACTGGGGACCATATGGGGACCAGCTTTTTTGAGGCCGGAAATGGCGAAGCGTGAACCAAGCCGAAGGGCAAGACTGAATAAGAGAACGGTGGACGCCATCCAGCCGGACGCTGACAAAGATATCATCGTCATGGATACCGAAGTTAAAGGCTTTCGGGTTCGTATTAGGCCTTCGGGCCGTAAGACCTTTGAATTCCGCTATAGGGTTCCCGGTCGTCAGCGCCTTTATGTCATAGGCGACCTTGGCGAGAAAACGGCGGATGAGGCCTTGAAGGAGGCTACAAGGTTAGCCGGGCAAGTCGCGAGCGGCGGTGATCCTCAGGGCGAAAAACTGGGTGAGCGTGAGACCGTCAACGCGGCTCGGACCGTCAAAGAGATTATCGCTGAATATTTGCGCGAAGGTCCCACGGACAAGCCAGACAAGCGGGCCTCTAGCTGGGATGTGGATCGGATAAACCTCCAGCGCCATGCTTTGCCAGTTCTAGGAAAGAAGTTCCTCTCTGAGTTGACGCCTCAAGTCTTGGCCAATTGGCAGGCGGCGGTTGCGGATGGAAAGACAGCCTTAACTGAAAAGACAAAGGCGCGTGGCGTTGCCAAGGTCACAGGCGGGCGTGGCGCGGCCTCTAGGGCGATGCAATGCATGAGCGCTATGATGGAGTGGGCAGTCGCTCGGGGTCTAGTTGAGGCCAATCCATGCAAGCGCGTGAAGCGGTATCAGTCCAACGGAAAAGAGCGTTACCTGTCTGAAGACGAGGGCGCGGCGATCTGGGAAGCAATCGAGGCGCTACAAGGTGAGGGCGCTATATCAAAGGCGGCGGCGGATTGCTTCAGGCTCTTGGCGCTGACAGGCGCAAGGCGTGGGGAGATTGTTGGCCTGCGGTGGCCTGAAGTCGATTTGAAGCGCGGGCTGCTGTTGCTTCCGCCATTGCGTCACAAGACAGGCGGGCAGGCCAGACCAAAAGCCATCCCCATGCCTACGCCTGCGGTTTCGATCCTTGCGGGAATCCCCCGGCGTTCTGATTGGGTGTTTCCCAATTCTCGCCTTGATGGACCAATGGAGCCTCCAAAGCGGGCTTGGGCAAAGGTAGTTAAAGCGGCTGGGGTTAGCGGTGTGTCGCCTCATACGTTCCGCCATACAGTCGCAAGTTGGGCGGTAGCTGATGGGCAAAGCCTTGCGGTAGTCGGCAAGGTCCTTGGCCACTCACGGCCACAAACAACGGCACGCTATGCCCACTTTGCGGCTAGTGCTGGTGTGGAGGCGCTAGAAGCGGTTGCAGGGCGGTATCTCTCTCACGCAACGCGGCAGGCTAAAGAAGTGAGCGAAGATGCTGCGTAAACGAAAACCTAGCGAGGGCAGGAGGGCGAACAGGATTTCGTCACGACAACCAAGCCAGCCCGATGAAAGCCCAAAACATCTATCTGACGACATTCATACGGCAATCGAGCAGCTTATCCACTTCTCTAGGGATTTAGACTTGCTTGACTCTGAGGCGGAGGCGCTGATGGAGGCGGATGCTATTTCTGCAAGGACTGGCCAACCGCGCAATTATGTAGAGCACACAGCGACTTTTGTTTTTCAGGGCGAGCTCATTCGAGTGGTCCGTGCTTGGCGCATGTTACAGGGGGGCGTGGCAGGTGGAAACATGAATTTGGTGCCGAGTGGGCCAAAAACGTGCGAATTGAAACTGGCACACTTCACTTCAAGGGTGCGAAAGCCGGACAATATTCAAGAAGAAATTTTGATAAGAATGAAGGCTGCTGCTTACCAGCGAATCGCCGATTACGGCTTTCCTTATGCGGCTGTTAGTTTGGGAAAGTTGGGCGACGCTTGGGTTGACGAAAATCTGTCTGAAGGACCGTTTGAGCTTAGGATTTTCGCGGAAGACCTGTGGAAATATGTGGCACCCGAACTCGATCTCTCAGCGGCTTGCAAGGTTTTGGAGGTCGCCCGGCAAGTCGAAACATTTATGCATACGGGCGATGAAGGCCTTTTAGCCGCCGCTTGGTGGAACTTGGGCTATTCGTTTTCAAGGTTAGAGGCTGACACAGTGCCACTAGCAGGGGACGGAAAGACCAAAAATCAAAGGGCTACTTCGGGCATTAACAGCGGACTTCGCACAAAGAAGGGAAATCGCGAAAAGCAAAAGAGCGACCAACGGGCCATAAACGGAAGGCGGGATAAGGTCCTGTCGTTGGCCGTAAGTTTCAGAGGAAGTAATCCAAGGATGTCTGATGAAAGTCTTGCGGCTAAAATTCATAGTCGGCTTGATGCAAATGTTAGCGAAAATACAATTCGAAACGACATTCGCGAATTGATAAAAGGCAATCGCCTCCCAAAAAGCGACGTTCGGAAATCACCAATGTAGATATGGTTAGGTTCTGCTAGCGGACCCAATTTAAGATCGAATTTGTGTGTTTATTAGGAGGGTTGCGCCGGGCTGAAGCATTGTGCTGAGGCGGGCTGCGAGGCTTTTAAGTCATGCAAAGCAACCAAGTTGAGCCGATGTCGGGTAAGATTTCCGACTATCGCAAATATCTAACGCCTGAAGGGGTCTTTCAAGAATTCCATATCCCAGTTGCAACTTTGGCAACGTGGCGCTGTCGGGGCGGTGGGCCAGTCTTTACCAAGGCAGGCGCAAAGGTCCTCTACAATCGGGCGGACATTGAAAGCTGGCTAGTTCGCCGGGCTAACACTTCCCAGACCGTGGCGGCATAACAATGGGCCGCATAGTTAACCCGGCGGCGCTGGCAGGCGCTCACCGGGTTGAGAGAGATGTGCCAATTATTGATGCGGCTCTACTTTCTACCAAAAATCCAAGCCTCACTCAAGCAAAAGCCGCTTTGCAAGCGGGTTTAATCCGTCCTGAGTTTGCAGACCTAGTCGCGCTGATTTGGGCTCAAGTCCATCTGGGACCGGAGGCGCGGCTATGATGATGCCTCAAATCGAATCCTCATGCCTTTGGTGCCGATGGTGGCGCACGCGGGCAAACGTGGACGGCGTAGAGATTGGGGAATGCCACCGACTTGCGCCAATAAACATCAACAACGCGCTGGGGTCTGGCTTTGCTGTCACGCTCGAAACTGACTTCTGCGCTCAATTTTCCCCGGTGGAAGGCGCGCAAAAGGAGAGATTTTTTCCGCCTGTCCTGAATGAGAGGAGGGCCGCATTATGATCATGGATGAAGATGGATTCGGGTTTGTGGAGGAGGTGAAGCCACCTCCAAAGACAACCACCGCCAAAGGACGGCAAACAACAAAGGAGCAACCTTCAATTCCTGATCTAAAGCCAGTCTCACTTCAGGATTTCATGGCGACGGAATTTCCCCCTCGCGAGCTAATTCTTAGCCCATGGCTTCCTGAAAAGGGGCTGGCGATGCTCTACGCTAATCGGGGTGTAGGCAAAACCTGGGTGGGGCTTAACATCGCTTGGGCAATCGCCACAGGTGGATCGTTCTTGAAATGGCAGGCAACCAAACCGCGCAAGGTCTTAATCGTTGACGGGGAAATGCCTGCTAACGTCCTTCAGCAGCGACTGGCTGGCGTGATAGAGGCACATGGCAGGATACCGCCAAGCCAAGACGCGGTTAAAATAATCGCGAACGATTTGGAGGAGTTCGGCATACCGGACTTAGCGACACCGGACGGCCAAGCGGCTCTCGATAAAGCCTTAGGCGACGCCGATGTGATTATCCTCGACAACCTGTCCACTCTGCTGCGTTCTGGGCGTGAGAACGAGTCTGAGAGCTGGGGCGTGTTTCAAGGCTGGCTATTGGCCAAGCGTCGCCAAGGACGGGCAATCCTAATGATCCATCACGCTGGGAAAGGCGGGCAACAGCGTGGCACTTCCAAGCGAGAGGACGTCTTAGATACAGTCGTAAACTTGAAGCGGCCTTCAGACTATGAAGCGACAGAAGGTGCGCGGTTCGAGGTCCACTTTGAAAAGTCGCGAGGCTTTTCTGGCGACAGCGCAGAGTCCTTTGAGGCCGCTTTGGTTGAAGGTGTTTGGATCGTCAAAAGCCTAAGTGATGAAAAGGAAATCCAAGTTCTAAAGCTGAAAGCCGAGGGCTTGAAACAGCGTGAGATTGCTCAAGAGGTTGGGCTTTCGCTCTCCAAGGTCAATCGGATTATCAAGAAAGCTGAGGAGGGTCCGGGCTATGGTCTCAAGCCTTGAACGCGCAAGAGCCCTTTTAGCGGGCAGGCCAATTCCTGTTTCATTGTTTCAGCCCCTAGAGGGTGAAACAGTGAAACAGATAGGAGCCATCCCTGTTCCGGTTGTTTCAACGCCTGAAACAATGCCTGAAACAGTGAAACCTCTTGAGCCTGTCGCTATCCCGGACCCAGAACGCGAAGGGACTATGCGCTTCGGTGGGGGCTTGCCTGCATCATGGGCAAGGGTGTTTTCACGACTTCACCCAGACCGCCCACCGGAAGGCCTAACGCGGGAGCGATGGCGAGAGCGTCTAGACGCAATCCTGATATTTGCGGACAAACACGCTTGTGACCTAGAGCGCCTTGGCTGGGATGCTGAAAAGCTATTTGCGGTGGGGGAACATTGGCAAAGGCTAGATGAGCGCGGCGTCGGCTGGTTTGTTGCTGAGGCTTTAGCGGAGGGCGGTTTGGTTGCAGATGTGGGTTCAAGGTCGATCCGATATCAGACCATGCGCGGTGCCTCGCGGACTATTTGGAATCATTAGGCAAGCTAGAGTGACTTCCTGCTTTGCGACTTCGCTTCCTCTTCGATTTTTTCTATGAAGCTCGGCCTTACAAATGGCGGTTGCCTCCCCACGGCGACAGCAGCAGCATTCAAAAGCCTATGTCGCTTATCCGCTTTCTTCTGAATTTTCGCTGACGAATCCAGAAAGCTGGGAATGGTGGACTCAATGATAGAGTTGGAAGCCTTTTGATTGACGTTTCCACTAGCGTGAATTGCACTAATCCCAGACTGATAGTCTTGAATGAGTTCCACATACTTGGCCCGGTCTGCAAATGCATTTCGTGTCAGAGGGTTTCCTTCAATCACTTCTAGCTCTGCCATGTCGCGAGCAGCTTTAACGGTTGAGTCGAGGACCAATAAAATGCTCCCCCGTTGTGATGCGGACGCTAAAGAACCTTCATTTTCTAGACGCCGCCAACCGCTGCCAACCGATACAGATTTTTCTCCAGTTATTGGGCTGACCCAAGTAACGCCAACCTTGTTTCCATCCTTTTTGAGTTCTGCCCAAAGTTCTTCGGTTCCCTCCCAGCTCTTTAAGTTTGAAACCGCTCCGCCATTGTAAACATATCCCTCGATGACAGTTCCCTTCGGAATCTCCCTTGGTGTGCGGATTTCATTTTCAGAGCAATTCGCCAAACAAATCAGAGCGAAAAATGATAAGAGAAGTCTAAGGGCGTGTTTCAATGGATGCATCCTATCGGCAAAACTTCATTGGCCAGTATGCAGACACTTCAGGTTTTAGCCAATAGATTTGGGAAATATCCACGCGCTCGCGCACTGCTAACAGAGGGAAAACAGCATGGGCGGTTTTGGTTCGGGGCGGCCATGGTCGGGCAAGCCAAAGGTCGAGCAGGCGTCGCCACTCAATGTGGCGAAGCTATTTCGCGATGGGCATATTCGGCAGGGCCAAGGCTGGCAAACGTCCTTGATTTGGACAAGTTCGCGCGACCAATCGCAAACGGGCTCAATTGGCTTTCGGTCTTGGTGCGACCGGGATGACGAACCAGACAGGATTGAGTTGTATGGCACCTATCGCGACAAGCCATTTTCTCAAACTATTAGACTGGTTTCCATTCCCGGCACAAAAGGTGGCAAGAGGTGGTTTGCGGTTTGCCCGGTGACTGGGCGGCGTTGTCTCAAGTTGGTCCTGAGCGGTCGTCATGGCGGCTGGGTTTCTGTTCCCGCCAGTGGCTTCCGCTATTATTCAGAGTGTGAAGATTATCTAGGCCGTTGCCGCTCGGCGATAGACCGCGCTGAGGCCAAACAAAAGCGTTTAAGCAAATATGCCCGTCAATCGACTAGGGACCGCGTCAGGCGCGAATTATGGGCGGCTGAGTGGCGGTGGCAGCAAGTGTTCGAGGTCTATGCTGGGCGATTGAATGCGCGCCTCGCGCAAGCGGGCCTTGCGGAGTGGGTGTGAACAGGGAGGGGGCATGCCAATCTTAGCGGGCTTTGATCCCAAGAGCGGTGGGTTCATACAACACAATCGCTAACACAGTTTTCTCGGGGGCGTGTGGGTATGGAGTGGCGCTCTAAGCCAAATCTATCTTGCCAATTCGTGGCGTCACCGTAAGGTCGCCCCACGACTAATTGGAGCGAAAAGGTGGATCGGATAATAGTTTTATTCTTGGCTTTCAATTTGGCCAGTTGCGATACTCGGCCAAATAACTGGAATGCATACGTTTATCCAAATGGCATTACTCAAAGGGCGGTTATCCTGCGAGGCTTTGTTTCCCATGCTGCTTGCCGCGACGCCGCCAAAGAAGTGATTGCTTCGCTCAAAACTAACCAATCGGCAGCGAGTTATGAGTGTGGCTACAAGTGTAAGCCATATGATGGTGCTGATGATCTCGATTTGTGCAAGGAAACGAGGGACGATTAGAATTCTGAGGTTTATAATTGATGGCTCAATTTGGAAAAGATCGTCACAGGCCTGACGGTGTTTGGGTTCAAGCTAGTGCTGCGGTTTCGGTTGCGGGCATCAGCTTTCGAAAGGCTGATGCATTAGCTTTCGCAAATGACGTCAAGAAGTCGGAGGCTGCAAAACTCCACTATGGCCTTGAAGTCGAGCGAGAGGCTTCTAATCCTCATGATTCCAATGCAATCAAGGTTATTGGTGTTGCGCGCGTGCCTTCGCTGTTTGGACAAAAAACGACTCGTAGGCACATTGGTTATGTTCCCGCTGAAGAAGCAGAGCTGCTTTGCGCTCATGTGCTCGCACATGGCCAGAAGATTGCGGCTGAACTGTATCGGATTTATCTGTCGGATGAAAAATTCTTGGATGTTAAAATGATTGCGTTGGCACCCAAAGGATACAGCTACAAGAAATTGCTTGAACTGAATGAACAATCCTGAGGCTTGTAAACCAACCAATTCAACGTTGCACTTGTCCTCTATCGGTTAGTTGCGAAGCTAGTTTTGCAAGCCATCGCGCGACGTGCGTGCGCCTCTATCGGCTGGCAATGTCTGCCCAAATTTCGGCCATCGCGCGCAACCCTGCGCTTCTATGAATAGGTGACACTTGCCCGAAATGGGTCTAGAAGTTGACCTAATTCATGGGGCCTTATGATGTCGCAAAACCAAGTCCAATCCGGTCACGTTTCACCTGTCCGTAACGGCCATGCCCACGGGCGGCGGCTTTACCGGATAAATGACCACCGCCTGTTGCGTCGCCTGCCTTGGAAGGCTGAAAACCGCACGCCAATTCTCGAGGCTCTAGGATCGGCACAAGTCCCCGATGTGATCGACGTCAAGGCGCTTCGGGAGCGTGAAGGCCTGTCGCGTGAGGACTTCGCGTCAATCTATGGCCTCTCTGTTGACAGCGTTAGATCATGGGAGCGCGGGACCGTCCCCAGCAGGGCCACACGCGCCTATCTTGCGATTATTTCCTATGCGCCTCATGTCGTGCGGCGTGGGCTGGGTGTGCGGTGGTAGGTCCTCGGGAATTGCTTGAATAGTAGATAATCTGAATGGTCAGCTGCGTTGGTTAGTTCTCACAAGCTATCCCATCGCCGTCTCGGTCAAGCGACTTCGAATATCCGGGCTGCCCTCTTCGAAGTGGCGCGGCTCCAGCCGCCTTAGCCTGTTTGCAGCTTCGAAACTTCCGTTCTGAACCAGCTCCAGTCTGAGATTTTTTGGCGGTCCTTTTCTTTTTCTTAGCCTTCTTCTCGACTGTTGATTTGCTTTCCTGCGCTATGGCTGGCACGGTTATGAACGCAACGAGGGCTCCCAGCACCAGTGTTCTTTTGTTTATCAAATTACCCTCCCAAAATTTCAGTTTCAAAGAGTGGAGCCATCCTATTTCAATTGAACGATTGCAAGGCTCTAAAATCCCGAGGTCTCAATGTCATCACTAAAGCAGAACTTTGTCAAAATGCTATTCTTGTTGGGAGTTCTGAGCTTCCCGCCTTTGAACGCAACAGCAAAAGCTCCGCTGTCGACCATTGTAGGGCGGGCATCGGTAATCGACGGTGACACAATAGAAATTCGCGGTGAACGAATTCGACTGTTTGGAATTGACGCCCCAGAAACTTCCCAATTGTGCCAAGATGCTAAAGGGGACGACTACAGATGCGGCCAGAAATCGGCCATTGCGTTGTCGGACAGGATTGGGTCACGGACGGTAACTTGCCAGCCAACCGGACTTGATCGGTGGAGACGCATAATAGCGATTTGCAAGGTCTCCGACACAGACCTTCAAGAATGGATGGTATCCAATGGCCTAGCGGTCGCCTTTGTCCGATACTCCCGAGATTATGTTCAGGCGGAGGAGATCGCCAAGGGCCGAAGTTTAGGGATGTGGGCAGGCTCATTTATGTTGCCTTGGGAATGGCGGCGACGGCCCAAAAGATAGCATTGTATGTCACGAGGAAACTACAGAGGTTTCGGAGGACTGCTACTAGCAACAAATGACCGCATATTCCGCCTTCCCAGCGTGGCTTGCAGTTCTCCCAATTGCAAACATTTGCAAGCATTCGGGACATGAAACCAAATCGCTTTATGGCGCTGCCAAATGCTACCAATTCCTAACCTCTAGGGCCTGCATCTACTTCGCTTTTGGGCGCTTATGGATGTCAACAAATGTCAATCTATTCACCCCACACATCAGACTAGGATGGGGCTATAGCGGGACTAGCTAGCGGCGGTGAAAATGAGGTCAAGTGCGCGCGTGACGTATGGCGTGGCTAGGTTTGCCAATTCCACCAATCCACTAACGGGTTTCAGATCAGTTCGCGCGCGCGATACATGGTAGGGTAACGCCTGCCAATCCGCTTGGGGTGTTAGCTATTTCGTAAGCAATACGCGCGCCTGCGGGCACTCATGGGCCGGTAGCTGTTGCCATTTGTTGCCATATTCGGCCTTACCTTAGTTCCTGCGAAATATGCGCGCGTGAGAATGGATGGGCAAGCGTCGCCACTTATGACCCTTTTGTCAGGTCTGGGGCTGGGACTTTATGGATTTTAATTGAGAACCCAAACTAAGCCAACTGGGGACCATATGGGGACCAAACTTTAGTCCCCGCCATTTCGATCATCTAAGTCTTTGATTTAATGGTGGGCGCGACAGGGATTGAACCTGTGACCCCTACGATGTCAACGTAGTGCTCTCCCGCTGAGCTACGCGCCCGCCGTTACGGCGTTCAGACTGCTGTGTGCAGCGGTCCGTCAGGAAGGCGGGTTCATAGCGGACGGGTGGCGGCGCTGCAAGGGGCAGCGGCAGGCGCGTTGCAGGGGCCAGCCTGCTTGGCACAGGCGTGCGGTTCGGTCCATAAGTCGAGGCGGCAGACGAGGTTGTGACAAAGGGGCCAAGGGATGATTTCTGCGCTGGACATTTTTCGTATCGGCATTGGCCCATCAAGTTCCCATACGGTGGGACCCATGCGGATCGCGGTGCGGTTCCTGGCCGATTTGGAGCGGCTTGGTCTTTTGAGTTCGGTGGCGCGTCTATCTGTATCTCTACAAGGCTCGCTCGCCTATACAGGCGCAGGTCACCGTACCCCAGAAGCGGTCTATTTGGGTCTTCTTGGTTTTAAGCCCGAGACAACAGACCCCGAAGAGGCCGAACGCGCCCTTCAGGCGCTTTTTGAGACGAAGCACTTACGCCTCGCTTCCGGGCAAACCATCAAGTTTGATCCAAAGGCGGATTTGATCTTTGATTTTGAGACCCCACCCAAACTCCATCCCAATGGCATGGCCTTGCGTGCTTTCGATGCTGCGGGTGACGTGCTTGCCGATCAGACTTTTTATTCGACGGGCGGGGGCTTTATCGCCAGCCAACGACAATTGGAAACGCCCTTGGCCAATGATCTGGTGGGTGGTGGTCCAGAAGGCCCCTTTGCCTTCACCTCAGCCGCAGACTTATTGGCCCTATGCCAAGATCACGGCCTAACCATCGCAGACGTTCTTCTGGCTTGTGAAGATCGCAAGCGCGACCGTGGCGAGACGTTGGCCGCCCTGGATACGATTGCCCAAGCTATGGCGGCCTGTATCGCGCGTGGGCTAGTTCAAAAGGGCATTTTGCCCGGTGGGCTGCAAGTGCGCCGCCGGGCACCTGATCTTTATGAGAAGCTGATGAGCTCTCCCCAATCTAATGAGCGGGAGGCCTTATTCGACTGGCTCAATGTCTATGCCATGGCGGTGAACGAGGAAAATGCTGCGGGCGGCCGCGTCGTGACGGCCCCGACCAATGGTGCAGCCGGGATTATCCCGGCCATTTTGCGCTTTTACTTGTTGGACGCGAAAGTGCCGCCTTCGGCCGTTCATACCTACCTGCTGACCGCTGCGGCCATCGGCATTCTCTATAAGCAACGGGCTTCCATTTCGGGGGCAGAGATGGGCTGTCAGGGAGAGGTAGGGGTTGCGTGCTCCATGGCGGCCGGTGGTCTGGCCGCTGTTTGGGGTGGTAGTCCAACGCAAGTGGCCAATGCGGCAGAAATCGGGATGGAGCATAATCTGGGCCTGACCTGTGATCCGGTAGGCGGGTTGGTGCAGATCCCCTGTATTGAGCGCAATGCCTTGGCGGCTGTAAAGGCGGCCAATGCGGCCCGCCTTGCCCTGCAAACCGAGCAGCCTGCGCGCGTGACATTAGACCAAGTAATTGAAACCATGCGGCAAACAGGGCTTGATATGTCATCTAAATATAAAGAAACCAGCCTAGGTGGCTTGGCCGTGAATGTGGTGGAATGTTGATGCAAGCTTTGGCCCAAGCCAGCGCGCAGAAAAGGTAATGTTAGGAAAGCACCATGGATATCCAATTGCCGGAGGGGATAAAGAAAGCCGTTGCTGAAGATTGGCGGCAATTAGGCTCGATCACCGCAGAGGCCTTTTATGAGGATCCGGTCAATCGCTGGATATTTGGCAAACCCAAGACTTTAGATGCCGTTTTCCCTCTCTTGGCCCGGACGCATTATCTCAAGCATGGCTTTTGCCATATGATCGGAGATGGCGGCGCTGCCATGTGGTTGCCGTGGGGGGCACCAAGCGAGGTGTCGCTGTCGGCGACGGTTCAGATCGCTTGGGCATTGGTGTCGACTGGATCGGCTGATGCCATTTCGCGCGCGATGGATGCGGGTGCCCGTATGCAGGCCAACCACCCCCATGAGCCGCATCTTTATCTGTTCACCTTGGGTACACGGCTGGCTAATCGGGGCAAAGGCCTTGGCAAAGCTTTGTTTGCGCCCGTTTTGGCCGCTTGCGATCGCACCGGGACACCGGTCTATCTCGAAAATTCAAATCCGGCCAATGAGGGCTTTTATCGATCTCATGGATTTGAGTCGCAAGGATATTTTCCCTGTGGCAAGGATCGCGACGGACAGACGGCACCGCTTCTGCAAAAAATGTGGCGGGAGCCACGCACGCCATCCAACTAAGGAAACCGGTGGCATTATCCTTTAGGTGAAATCCATCGCTGACCACTGTATGGCTCTAACGTATTTGTGATCAAAACCTTCAGCAAGATATACCATTTTAATTTGAAACCCACGGGATTTCTGTCAAAAGCAACCTAACGGCGTCAGGGGCTGCTCAGCGGTAGCATGCCCTGCATTGGGCGTCTTTGCACGGCCCCCCCTTGGGGCTTTTTTCGTGAGAAACGGGGGAATTTTGAGTAAATGCTAAAAAATAATCACAAATTGGCTCTTGCCGTAACGGCAAGCACCATCGCGTTGGTAATGGGCGCTCCCACCCTGGCCTTGGCCCAAACGGCCCCAGCAGCGGCGGAAACCCCCCAGGTTGAAACCATTATCGTGACAGGCTCGCGCATTCAAACCGCGACCAATCGCGCCATTTCGCCCGTTCGCGTCATTGATTCAGAAGCGATCCGTGCAACTGGTTTGATCGATATTGACGAAGTGCTGAAGCAGCAGAACCAATTCCTGCCATCCAACGGCGCGACCACCAACCCAACTTTGTTGGAATCCCACGGTGCTTCGACGCTCGACATGCGTGGCTTGGGCCAGAACCGTACCTTGGTCTTGGTCAATGGCCAGCGCGTGACGCCAAACGGCTTCCGCAACTCGGCAGACGTGAACTCAATTCCTTCGGCGTTGATCTCGCGCATTGAAACCCTAACCGGTGGTGCTGCGGCCGTTTATGGTGCAGACGCCGTTGCGGGCGTGACCAATTATATCCTGCGCGACAATTATGAAGGCCTTGAAGTTGCCGTGAATGGCGGCATTTCTGAGCAGGGCGACGCCGAAAGCTATAGCATTGGCATCACTGGCGGCATGAACTTCTTTGAAGATCGCGCCAATATCGTCCTGCACGCCAGCTATGCCGATCGTGGCGACCTGAAACGCGAGGACCGTTCGTGGGCACTGCCAGAAGTCAATGACGCTGGCCAGTTCATCCAGACCTTCCCAACAGCAGGCGGCGCGTTCACCCGTTGGACCAATGCCACCACCCCACCTGCAGGTACGGCTGCCCCGACCTTTGCCTATGGTCCAGACGGCACCTTGGGCACCACGGCAGGCACGCAAGCCTTCTCGCAGTTTGAAGCCTTCCAAAACCCGAATGACCGCACCAATGCCGCCATTTTTGGTACGTTCAAGCTGGCCAAATGGGCTGAATTCTATGGTCGCGGCACCTATTCGCTGATCAATAACACTAGCCAACAGGTTCCCGTTCGCTCCAACGGCAACACAGCTGCTATTGCCCCGGCGGTTGCCGGCGGTGCCAACATCGTCACCCAAGGCGATGTGTTGATCCAGCGCACCAATCCGTTCCTGACCCCGCAAATCCTCGCAATTTTGAACCCAGTTGGCGGCACGTCACTGTTCAATCTGAACGCAGATGGCACCGGCCCAGGCACGGACGCTGCCCGCTTCCGCGTCTCCAAGACCTTGCTTGAATTGGGCCCGATCATCGACGAGACGGAGCGGACCAGCCATCAAGTCGTGGTGGGTGTGCGCGGTGAATTGACCGACAACATCAAGTACGACCTGTCCTATGTGACAGGCAAAAGCATTGAAGAAGTTCAGCGTATTGGCTGGGGCTCGTGGAGCCGTTTCCAGCAAGCAACCAATGTCACGAGCGTTGGTGGCCAAGCAGCTTGCGTCAACCCAGCCAATGGCTGCGTGCCCTTCAATCTGTTCGGACCATCGGCTGCCAGCGCGGCGGCTGTGGCTTGGATCAATGGCGATACCAGCGAATTGTTCAACAAGCGCAACCGCCATCAGGACATTTTGTCCTTGAACATTTCCGGTGACACCACCGGCTTCTTCTCCTTGCCCGGCGGTCCTGTCGGCTGGGCCGTGGGGGCCGAGCGTCGCGAAGAATTTGGTAACTCCGTCTTCGGGCCACGCGCCTTCACCCGCGACACCTTGCACACCCAAGGCGCACGCGCCAATCTGGTGGCAGACTTTGAATTGACTGAATATTACGGCGAATTGCGTCTGCCTGTCCTGGCCGACAAGCCCTATTTCAAGCAATTCGACGTGGAAGCTGCAGGTCGGTGGAGCGACCATTCTCGTTCCGGCGATTATGACACCTGGAAGCTTGGCGTGAACTGGGCGGTGAACGACACCTTCCGTTTGCGTGGTTCTAAGCAAACGGTCGTACGTGGTCCGAACATTGGTGAATTCTTCGGTGCCGCCGTGGAAGCCCCAATCACCGGCACAGGTCGCCCAACCGATTATTGCTCAGACCCAGCGCGCTTCAATGTGCCAACTGCTCTGTGTACGGCGCTTGGGGCACCATCCACACCAGGCTATATCCCTGTAGTCGGTACGGGCCTGCCCTTGATCGACAATGCGGTGGCTGTCCAAGGCGGTGGTGAAGCAATCAAGCCAGAGTCGGGTGAGACCTATACCTATGGCTTCGTCTTTACCCCACAATTCGTCCCGGGCCTCTCGGTTGTAGTCGATTATTACAATATCCAGATTGATGACGCGATCGGCTCGATCACGCCAATCCAATTGATGGATAGCTGCTATTTGGTGCTGCAAGACCCCAATAGCGCGCTGTGTAAGAAGATCACCCGCGATGCCAATGGTCGGGTTATCCGGTTCGACCAACGCGATACCAACTTGACCTTGCTCAAGACCTCGGGGATCGACTTCTCCATCTATTATAATGCGAAACTGCCAGAAGCATTGCCGGGCGACCGGATCAATATCAGCTTCCAAGGCGGTACGGTGGACAGCTTCGTCCGCCTGCTGTTCCCAGCTGACAATCTGTTTGATTGCGCCGGTGACTTTGGCGGTGGCGCCTGTTCGGATGCAGGTACCGGTATCCGCGCAATCCCAGCTTTCCGCTCTAACCTCGCGGTGGCATGGATTGATGGCCCGCTGACCATCCGTGGTGCGTGGCGCTACCAAGGCGAAGTCGATGCGCTGATCAAGCGGGTTCCTGAACCCCAGTGGCGCAACGTGGCTCCAAACCTCAATAATGTTCAACATATTGACGCTTGGGACTATTTCGACTTGGGCTTCTCGTATCGCATCAATGACAATTTGCGCATTGGCGGTACGATCAGCAATGTGTTTGACAAAGAGCCCCCGATCTTGGGCTCGGCTCAACAAGACGCGAACACGCTTCCAAACCAGTATGACATCATTGGTCGCCGCTATGCGATCAATTTGGTCTGGAAAATGTAATCGGTACTTACCGATGCACAGGAAAGCGGCCCGCCCATGTGGCGGGCCGTTATGCTATACGGGTAGAGCCTGACCAAGTTGACAAGGTGCAGTCTGGCTTCGAGCGCACCATGAGGGGGATGATTTGACGAGCAAAGCGCGACCCGTTTTTGTTGGGGCTTTGGCCATGGCCCTTGGTCTGGGTGTGGCCATCATGGTGTCATTCTGGCTGGGCAGTTTGCGCGCCGGTTGGAAGGAAATCAGATGGCAAAGTTTAGGGTCACCTGCACAAGCTGCCCGCGTCTTACAGGCAGACCTTGATCGCGAAACTAAGGCCAATCCAAATATTCCCGGCCAATTGCTGTATGTCCATGTCCCCAGTCTCGGTTTAGATCGAACTTTCGCGTCAGGCCCTGATCTGCGTACCGATGATGATGTGCGCGTGGCCTCCAATACGAAGCCGTTTGTGGCGGCCATGGCGTTGCAATTGGTTGAGGCTGGCAAGCTCGAGTTGTACGGACCTATTGACCTTGGTCTCTCGCCAAAGGTCAAATCCATGATGCTGCAGAATGGCTATCAGACCGATACCCTTACTTTAAGCCAACTTCTGAACCACACATCCGGTGTGCCTGACTATATGTCGGTTCCGGTTTTCCGAGCTCTGGCGTTGGGGCCCACTGCCTATGGGCTGTCGCCACATTGGACAGCGGAGACTGAAATCTGGTTCGCGCTTACTTTTGGCCAGAAGGGCCAAGTCGGGGAGTCTTTTCGATATTCTGATACAAATTATCTGATTGTGGCTGATATGATAAAGCAGGCTACCGGTGCCCCTACAATTGGGGCTGCGGCGCGGAAAATGTTGAATTGGAAGAAATTGGGGGCTGACGAGACCTATTGGGAAGCAATGGAGCCAGAACCAGCAGGGACTCGCCGTATCGTGCAATATCGTGGGGCAATCAAAGATTCAGACCTTGATGTCTCCTTTGACCAATATGGCGGCGGCGGTTTGGTGATGAGTATGGATGATCTCGGCCGTGCGACCCGGGCAGTCGTGCGTGGTGACGTTTTTGCCAATCCAGTCGCAACCCGCAGCCTCATGCACATACCGGGTCCAGATGGATCGGCGGGTGGCTATGCCCATGGTCTACAGCCCGTGATGCTGCATGGCGAAACATGTTGGGGTCATGGAGGATTTTGGGGCACATCGGCCTTTCACTGTCCGAGACTCGATGTCACGGTGGCTCGTTCAACCGGCCAGACCAACGCATTCCCCAGTTCGGGCGACGGCGTAAGCCCACTATCGACTTTGATCCTAGCCGCTCAAGCAGCAGAACGCGAAGTAGCCAAAGCCACCAAAGACTGATGGGCTTGATCAATCTCATAGCGGGTCGTGCAGCGCAGGACTTCCCCGCCTTGGGCTCGGATTTGTCGGCCAATCTCCACATAGCGCGGGCGGCGCGCTTGGTGGGTTGCCCATGCCCAACGAATGGGATGTTCGGCTTCCAAAAGGCGCGGCCAATCCTCGCGGCAGCCGGGAAAGACATCCGCATGGGAACTGGCGCGCTGCACAGACCGGCGTATCACTTGGGCCATCACAAGCCATAAAGGCAGATCCAGCCAAACCACATGCGTGATCCGCGGCAGCACGATAGGGCGGGTAATGGCATAATTGCCCGCGAGAACCCAGGCATCTTGCGAGGTCGCAGCCCGTACATCAGCCAAAAATGCCTCGGGCTCTTCATTCGAACGATCATACCAGCCAGGCCGCCAATTCATCTGGTCCAGCTCCAGATGCGCAATGCCGGCCGCCTTGGCCAGTCTTTCGGCAAATGTCGATTTGCCGGAACCACTTGTTCCGATCACAAGAACGCGTGGGCCTGTACGGGTTGATGTGGGTGCGGGCATGATTGGCTGGCTTTCAAAGGCGCGATCAAAAGGGGGGAGGGCTTTAGCCTAAACGCAGGCCACACGCACGCTTTAAGGTCACACCCTTTGGGCGATCCATGATAAGGATCACGTTTCTGTGATAAGCTTTTCACAAAACTGACGCTGGAACGACGTCAGCTTGTCACGCCCCAGCTTTATTCGCCGCCCCGGAAACAGGTGCTGTGCGCCTGCGGAGGGGATTCCGATGACAGTTTATGTGACGCGTGCCGCCTTGATGGGCGCTGTTGGTTCTATTGCTTTGTTGACCGCTGGTGGCGCGTCGGCGCAGTCCGTGGCGGCAAATAATGAGGCCGCACCACAAGCAGCGGAGACAATTGTGGTTCGCGGCAGCCGCCCGATCTTTGAGTCTGACCGAGCTGCCCTGCAAGTTCAGCGCAATGCCCCAGCTCTTGTGAGCGTCTTGTCTGCCGACGAAGCGGGCCGACTGGCAGACCAGAACATTGCCGATGCCGTTAGCCGATTGCCAGGGGTCGCAGTCGAGAAGGATCAGGGGCAGAGCCGCTATGTGAACCTGCGCGGTCAACCCCGTCGTTGGGTCACTTATTCAATCGACGGCATGAGCGTAGTCTCCCCAGAGGGGCGCGACACCCGTTTTGACAATATTCCAACCGCGATTGCGAGCCAAGTCTCGGTCAATAAAGCCATTACGCCGGACATGTCTGGCGACACAGTTGCCGGCAATATCAATATCCGCACGCGTTCGGCTTTTGATTATCGTGGGCGCCGGATCACCGGCGGTTTGTCGCTCGGCCAAGTCGAATTGGGTGGCGGGCGCGAGATTGATGCGTCGCTTGTGGTTGCAGACCGCTTCTTTGATGGCAAGCTTGGCCTGTTGGGGCAAGTTTCCTTCTATGAGCGCGAGATGGTGACCGACAATTGGGAAACCGACCCTTATCTGCGTCCTGGCAGTGCCACCTCTGGAATCGACCGCCGTCCGGGCTCAGAGACCCGCCGTTGGGCTCGCGAGCATGAGAATAAGCCCTATCGTTTGACCCGCGGCAATATCTCTGGCTCTATTCGCGCCGACTTCCGTCCCAACGAACAAGACAGCTTCTTCGCACAATCCGTATACAGCCAATTCACCGATATTGAGCTGCGGAATAATTACATCTTCCGCCTCGACAATGGCGCAACCAACACCCCAACAACCGCCTGTCCAACGGTGGCGGCACCCATCACCACCAGTGCAGCCAATGATATCTGCACCGGCAATCTGCCAAATAAAGGCACCGTCTATGGCGTCCAGATGAACTGGAACTTCCGGACGGGCGATATCAAGGAATATATCTTCACCAATACGATCGGCGGCAAGCACGACCGCTTTGGCTGGAATCTGGACTGGCGTTTGAACTTTACAGAGACAGAAGACGGTCAGGATTTGACCGGAACGCCTTCCTTCCAAAGCCCTACCACCGTCACCTCGCGGCCTACGGTTGACTATGATTTCACCGATGTGCGGAACAACACGGTCCGTCTGTTCAATACAGTCTTGACCGGCACGACACGCTCTAAGGGCAGTGCCGTCAGCAGTGTTGAAGCATTCCCCATGCTGTTCACGGACATTATTGATGCAGAGGGCGGCGACCTGACGGCGGCTTGGACGGGCAAATTTGACGCCAGCCGCGATATCACTTTGTTTGGTGCCGAAGCGGTTCTCAAGGTCGGTGGCCTCTATACCACGCGCGACAAGAAGCGGCGACTAACCCAATATCGCGCCCGGGCTGCCGACTTTACCGCCGCCGGTCTTGCTTTGCCCACCTATAACGACATTGCCATCGATACGCCCTTTAAGGGCAAATATGCCCTTGGCTATACATTCCGCTATTATTCTGGCGATAAGGTTGGCGATCTCATCCAAAGCTTGAAGGATCGCCGCATCGGCTCTTACCAAGACGGGTCTGGTGAATATTTCGAAGTGACCGAGGATATTGCCGCAGCCTATGCGATGGCGACAGTGAAGCAGGATTGGGGCAGTGTTGTTTTTGGTGGCCGACTAGAGCGCACGGAGAATACGTCAAAGGCGCTCCCCCTCATTGGCGGTCGGCGCGTCCTGACACAGCTCAAAAGCGACGACACGCTTTTTTATCCCAGCGTCCATGTGAATTATGATCTGAATGAGGAAATGAAGGTCCGCCTCAGCCTCAATAGCGGGGCTGCACGTCCCGATTTTGATGATTTGGCGGCCAACTTCTCGATCGATGATGCCCCAGGCACCATCACTGGCGGCAATCCAGATGCTAAGCCTGAAAAGTCCATCGGCTTTGATGCCTATTTTGAATGGTACATGAAGTCTCAGGGCTATTTCCAAATCGGCTTCTATTACAAGGACATCAAGGACGCGTTGTTTACGCAAAGCGGCACATTTGGCAGCACAATCCTCAACACACCGGACCGCGACCGTTCTGGCTATAATTTCACGACGGTGCGTAATGGCGGCGATGGCAAGCTCATGGGCGTTGAAGTCGCCTTCAATCACACGATTGAGGAATGGGTTGGGTCGATGAACGGGCCTGATTGGCTCGAAGGCTTTGGTATTCGCTTGTCAGCCAATTTCAATGATAGCGAGATCAATGTTCCCGCCGTTGGAACCGCACCTTTGCGGGTTGTTGATCTTCCAGGTGCCTCAGATCTCGTTACCAATGTCGGTCTGACCTATGAGAAATATGGCATTTCTGCCCGCATCGCCTATCAATACCGCACCAAATGGCTGCAATCGGTGGGTGGCTATGCCACCGTCAATGGGGTCCTCGTGCCAGATGGCAATGGTGACATTTATTGGAACGATTCTGAAAGCCTGTCGGTCTCGGCCCGCTATCAGCTGAACGACCATCTCGAATTGACCTTTGATGGCATCAATCTGGCCGATAGCCCAGGCCGCCGCTTTGCAGATAGCGAACTCTATCCGATTGAGTATGAGACCTTTGGGCCGCGCTATATGCTGGGCGTTCGCTTCAAATACTAGGGCACACGACCCGCTCTTTGCGTTTGGCTTAGGGCGGGTCAGCTTTGGCGGATGGGTAGACCTATCTCAGCCGCCCATGGGCTTGGTACGTATGTTCAACTGACCGGCAAGTCCTGCCATGCGGTGCACTTCGATGGCTTGATACTCTGGTGATTGCACCATCGCCAACATCGCCGCGCGCGAGGGATATTCGGCAATCGCGACCATATCCCAAAGCTCTTCAACTTGGCCGAGCATCAGATCGGTGACCATGCCGGAAAAGCGGGTCTTGCCGCCGACGGCTTCCACACAGGCCACCACCGCCATGCCATAGCGCAGATAGGCTTCCCGGCCCGTAAGATCGGGCTCTGCGCCATCAGGATAAGTCGCTTTGTCTTTGAACTTCAGCAAATTGACCATGCAGAAGGGGCCATCCTCCACGCCTCCAAAAAACTCGGCAGCACGCTCTGGACTTGGGAAGACTTCATGGATCACATTCATGGGGAAACCACTTTCAGGATGGAGACGACAAAACCTTGTGGGTCATCTTCCTGAATGAAGTGACCCCCGCGCAAGGTGGTGTGGGGTTGATTGGCCGTGCCTGGGACCCGGCCGATGAACAGGCGCTGTCCGCCCCGTGTGACAGGATCGCCATCACTGAAGCAGCACAAGAACGGCTTTTCCCAAGTCTCAAGCACCTTCCAAGCCTTCACTTGGTCGGGCACGGCCACATTGTCGCCAATGGGCACGAAGGACGGGAAAATGCGCGCCCCTGCCTTGTAACGCGCGTTTGGGAAGGGCGCGTCATAGGCGGCGATCTCATCGGGCGATAAGGTTCGTTTTGTCCCCGCTTGGACAATCTTGCCAATCGGGAAGATGGGGCTGAATTGAGAGAAGGCCCGCCAGATCTTGAAGGCGGCCGGCCCATTTTGCCCAGCGGGAAGCCCGCCATTGGACAGAACGACACCAGCAAAGCGCTCTGGCATTTCAGCCAATAGGCGCAGGCCGATCAGCGATCCCCAATCTTGGCAAACCAAGTAGATATTCTTCAAGTCGAGGGCCTCGAGCCACAGGCGCATCCATGCGACATGGCGGGCATAACTATAGTCTTTTTTGGACACCGGCTTATCCGAGCGGCCAAAGCCGATGAGGTCCGGGGCGATTGCCCGCAAGCCTTGAGCCGTAACCGGTCCAATCATATGGCGGTACAAATAGCTCCAAGTCGGCTCGCCATGCATCATCAGCACAATTGGGGCTTCACGCGGGCCTTCATCGACATAGTGCACGCGCAGCGGTGTTTGGGTTTCTGGATCCTTGATGGTCACATAGCGGGGCTGGAAGTCAAAATCCTTCACGGCCTCAAATGCCGCTTCCGGCGTGCGTAAAACCTTCAAGCCCACTCTCCAAATGATACCTGGATTATTATTGACATGCATCGTGCCATAATATTCCCATGGCGTCAATTGGCTTGTCGATCAGCCAACCTCAGTGCCCTGTTCGGGCACTGAGGCACGGGTCGCCGACTAAAACTGCTTCTTCAAGCTGAGCTTAAAGCTGCGGCCTTCTGGTTCAAGGAGTGCGCTTTGGTAGGCCGTTGGCACGAGGCCTGCCGAATTGGTGACCTTCCGCGCACTATCGGTTAGATTGTTGATTTCGAACCGCACTTGCGCCCCGTTCAAGAAGGGGACAGCCATATTGAGCTGTGGCATCAGATCAGTTGAGGCGAATAGTGAGAGGTCTAAGGTCGCCTGATCCTCGACAAAGAGACGTTCTGCACCATACCCGGTTGCGATTTCGCTTTCGCCCTTCCAGACGGCTGCGAGACGTCCACCAATCCCACGATAATTGAGCCCGCCATCGAGCGTCAGTTGATGCCTGTGCCCCATCTCGGTGTCGAGTGCGTCGCCCTCCAGCAAATCAAGCTTCACGCCACTATTCTTTAAAATGAGGGTGTCATCGAGCGTATAGGCATAGTTGAGACCGATATTCCAACGCCCACCGGGAATTTTGGCTGCCTGCATGAGTTGGTTGAAATCAGGTGGTGTGCCCCCGGGCGGTGGTTTGAACCCGGGCGGGGGCGTAATGCCAGGTGGCAGGCCGCCGGGCAAAGTGGTGGCGTCTGGGTTTTCCTCCTGTGCTTTTTGAACTTTCGCGACAATGTCCCGCAAGAACTGCGGGGCTTGGCCAAAGTTGCGGCTGTAAGACAGGCCAAAGCTGAGGGTCTCGGTCTCACGGTCCCCGAGATTGAGGGCGCGTGTGTCCTGCCCAATTAAGGTTCCGGCACTAGTGCGCTGATAGCGGCTGGAGAAGGCCGTCTCCGCAGCGCGCGTATTCACCCCGATACTGCCGATATAATCCTCGGTCTTGTTGCGCGCATAGGTCAAAGACAGGTTGAGGCCTTCAATCTGAAGCGGTGCGAAGGTCGCGCCCAAGATAAAGTCCCGTTGCTGCTCTGGCAGAAGGGTGCCATTGCCGCCGCGCGTCTCGTCCAGCCGCACGCTCTGGCCCGTTCGGGCATCATATACCGAGGCAGAAGGAATGTTGGTTTGGGGTCCGCCCAATTGCTCCAGCGTGGGAAGCTTTTCGCTGGTGCTATAGCGTGTGGTGATCTGAAGTTCCGTATTAGGCGACCAGTTGAGACCAGTACCCCATCCGCCCGAGCCCCCAAAGTCGCTGCTGCTGGCAAGTGCCCCATTGAGGGTGAGGGAGACATCTCCTAACGGGTTTCCAGCTGTTTTGCGACTGGCGAGGGGAATGGTGAAACTGCCACTTAACTCCAGTTTCGTGCGGTCGATGTCTTCAGCTCCAGCCTGCAAGCCGCGTTGATAATCCGACTCAAGCTTTTCGGTGGAGGCCTGAGTTCGCACATTAAAGGCACCGGTTCCAGCCGGTAGACCGGGCACGGGCCCTGCCAAGGTGCCGTCGAATGACGCGCCTTTGAGTTGTTGATTTGTGCGGTCGCGCGCGCGGCCGTCCGCCCGGTCTGTGCGTGTGGCTTCATCTTCCGAATAAGCCGAAACAATCGTATTCCAGCGGCGATCCTTGACGATCCCTTCAAGGGTTACGGAAGCTTTTGCCTTGGTCGCCTCGTAATCGCGCGCCAATTGGGCACCGGTTGACGCCCGCGACAGGATGGATTGGCTTGTTTCAGATTGAGCGTCGACGCCCAAGGTCGCATAGCCTTGCTCGCCTAAACGCCCAACTGTGCGACCAATGGCACCGGAAAAGCGATAGGTCTCCGTCTCAGGCAGGATACTCCGTATACTGGGTATTCCGCCGGGGGATAAGGACAGCCCTAAATCCTCCTCGCTGACGCCAGAGGCCTTTTGCGCATCAAAGCTATAGACCGACCGGCCATTTGTATCGATCTTGGTGCTGTCGAGCACCACATCATAAGTCTCGCGTTCTGCGTCTGCAGATTGGCCGATGCCTCCCGTAATGCCGGTAATTGAGAACTTGCCGAACAGGATCAGATTGACGACCTTCTGATCTGCCGGGAAGCCGTAGCGCAGCGCGACGTCTTCAGGATAAACTTCGACCCGACGGATCGCACGGACAGGGATGGCGCGGATTTCACTAAAGTCTGCTACCCGTCGGCCGTTCACCAACAGGATCGGCTTGTTATCGCCCCTGCGGACGCCGCTTTGGGTTTGGGGGAGGAGGGTTACCAAAAGTTCGGGGAGTGTGGTGGCACCCGTGGTGCGTATTTCAAATGTGCCCACCACCAGCTCTGGCTTAACATCGCCCGGCACGCTTTCGGGCAGGCGCGATCCGCGCACAACCACGACTTCCATCGCAGGGTCTGCCTGTGGGACCGCGGGCGTTGATTGTGCCGCGCTTAAGTTTGGGAGGCCTAACGACACGCAAAGTGCCGTTGAGGCGAGGGAGGTTGCAAGTTTCATCAGACCATCTCTTTTTTCTTAGGGGGAGGAATGGTCTTGTCTTTAAATCAAGCCCTTGGGCGATGTGCGTCAAGGCTTTGTTTAAGTGTGACAAACTGTGTCACCGCTGTTTTGGGCCTCAGCGCGGATCAAATAGGAGGCGCATGATGGTGCCGCTTTCGCCCATGCGGTTCTCCGCGACGAACTGGGCTTTGTGGCCTTCGGCAATCGAGCGGACGATGGCAAGGCCAAGGCCAGTACTGCCATCGGCGCTGCGCGCTTGGTCTCCGCGCACAAAAGGCTCGCCGGGGGATTGCAAGACTTCTGGCGGGAGGCCTCGCCCCCAATCTCCAATCTCAACGACAGGTCGCGGGTCTGCCGAAACTTTGACGTGGACAGGGCCAGAGGTATGGCGCAAGGCATTATGGACCAGATTGCGGATTGCGCGCACCACATCATTTGGCCTTGCAAGGATTTTGGCCTGCCCATCCCCGACCACGGTCAGCCGGCTTGCGGCGCTGGGATCAGCCTCCTTGAGTCCTGCGACCGCCTTTTCAACAAGCTCATCAAGGCTTGCAAGCTGAGTGGGTGGGGCGGCCAACTCACTGCGCGCTAGAAACAGCGCGTCTTCGACAACGCGCTCAATCTCCCGCACCGATTCCCGCAAGCGGTTGCGCGACTCCTCATCTTCGACCAGTTCCAGCCGGATGCGCATGGCAGTCACAGGCGTGCGCAAATCATGACCCAAGGCCCAGAGCGTGGCTCGTTGGCGGTCCAGCAATTGGCCGATCCGCTGCGCCATACGGTTGAAGGCCCCTGCCGCAATACGCAATTCTAAAGGTCCGCGCACCGGCACCGTCTCAATCTGCGCGCTCTGGCCGATACGTTCGGATGCTGCCGCAAGCTTTGTTAAGGGCTGGGTCATCCGCCCGATCAGAAAGCTGGTCCCAAAGGTGATCAATATGCCAGAGATGAGGGTCGCAATCAGGGCCGCCAAGGGGGGCGGCAAATCCGGTTGAATACGAACCAGGATGAGGAGCGGCGCTTGGTCTTGCGGCCGGACAATAGCGGCGACTTCCGGCCCACCACGCTGCACTTGCTGAAACAAGTCGCTGAATGTGAAGGTTGAAATCCGGGGAATAAAGACACGCAAATCTTTTGCCCCCGCCGAGGCCTTGATCTGATCGGCCAGCATAGGCGCTTCTTGCCAAACCTCGGGCTTGGCTTGCCATCCATCTGCGGGGCGAACGCTAAAGGTTTCGTCCAAGCGCAGGGCTTCACCCCGCTCTAAAGCAGCAACAATGGGGGTTAAGCGGGCCGTGGTTTCAACATCGACGATGGTGCGGATGATTTCATTGCGGTCACCAAAGAAGAAGACCACCGTGAGAATATTGGAGAGGATGACCGCCAGAATGGCGAGCCCCCCGACCTGCATCGCCAGCGTGGAGCCAACTAGTTTTCGTCCGACCATGTTACGGCCTCCGCGAAGACATAACCGCCGCCCCAGATGGTTTGGATGAAGCGCGGGTTTTTTGGATCGTCGCCGAGCTTCTTTCGAAGGCGCGAGATTTGGGTGTCGATCGCCCGCTCGCTGATATCAAGCCCGTGCACGCTGGAGAGGTCCAGCAATTGGTCGCGTGAGAAGGCAATGCCGGGTCGTTGCACGAGGACTTGCAACAAGCGCGCCTCGGTCGAAGACAGAAGGAGATGGGCTTCTCCCTCACGCTGCAGGCGAAATTGGGTCGGACTGAAAGACCAATCGCCAAACTGCGCCTTTTTCATACTGCCCGTGACGCTGCCCCGCGGCGGCTGAACGGCGCGTCGGATAACCGCATCAATCCGCGCCAGAAGCTCACGTGGGTTAAAGGGTTTGGGCAAATAGTCATCGGCCCCAATTTCCAGCCCGACAATGCGGTCCACATCTTCGCCGCGCGCCGAGATCAAAATGACCGGTGGCGACTGGCTGGGAATGAGGGATTTACAAAAGGACAGGCCATCTTCGCCCGGCATCATGATGTCGAGTACGATCAGATCAAACCGATTGACCTTCATGGCTTCGCGCGCAGCCGCGACAGACTCCGCGGTGGTAACCCGCCGACCATGGCGACGCAAAAAGGCGCCGAGGCTGTCTCGAATTTCGCGATGATCATCCACAATCAAAATGTGGGGGGTCTCAGGGGTGATCATGGCAGCGGGTTCCAAGTCGTGACGTCATATTCCCCCCTTCACCCCAGATTGCCCCCAGATTCAATTGCCTTGTCACAGATTGTCACAATCTTGGGCCCAGACGCCAGAGCTTGTCACCCAAGGCTTTGGGCTCTGCGCTAAGCTTTGAAGGTCTTTATAGGAAAGGCCTGAACCATGTTTGCTTTCTCTTTTTCCAAGCCGCGCCTTCAAGCGAGCTTGGCCATTCCAACGCTCCTGTTCCTAATGGCAGCTGCACCTGTGACGCCCCCGCCAACAACCCAGATGGTCCCGCATCTCATGGCAGGCCAATGGCAGGTGAGCCAAAGTATGAATATGGGCCCCGATGCCGATCAGATCCAAACCCGTACCGCCTGCTATTCGGACGCCAACCTCCAGACCGACGCTATGGCCCCGTTTAAGCCTGAGCCGCCGCCAGGGCGGGAGGCGGTAAAATGCCAGACCCAAAATGTCGTAATTGAAGGCGATTGGATCCGCTTTGAAACCCGCTGTGCCATGCCCTTTGGCACGATGGTGACAAGCTGGCAGGGCAATTTTGCCGATGAGGACTTTATGGTTGTTGGGCGCGCTCAATTCTTGCGGCGCATCATCGAGACTAAAGTGAGTGGCAAACGGTTAGGCGCGTGCCCAAAATAGCCAGAACGCGCTCACACCATGCTGGCGAAGAATTGCTTCTCAAGCGGCAACATCGCCGCGCCAATCGCGCAGGCATCGACTTGGGTTTCAGACAGGAGGAGCTTGGGCAATGGCCGAGGCTCCTCCCGCCGCGCATCATCATAAAGTTCGATCATCGGAATGATCTTTTCTGAAAGCTCAGCTGGAAGCCGTCCCCCAAGGACGATTGCCTCGGGGTCCAAAAGGGCAGCAATTGAGGAGGCGATCAAGGATAAGGGGTCGCGTGACCGCTCGATCCACTCGTCCACGCCCGGCCAACTTGCATCAAAGCGCGCCAGCATTTCTGAAATGCTGGAGACGTCGATCCCCTTGTCGCGGATCGACGCCAGAAGGGTCTCGAGCGTGGGCAGCTCAAACATATTGCGCGGAAGGATCAAGCCGATCTCGCCCCCATTGCCATGCATGCCGCGCAAAAGCTGATGGTTGGAGATCACGCCGCCACCGATACCGGCGGCGATGAACACATAGACGAAATTGGCATAGCGCCGACCGACGCCCAATAGGCTTTCCCCGATGGCTGCTGCATTGCCATCATTCTCCACCCAAGCAGGTAGACCCAAGGCTTCAGTAAACAGCCGATCAATATCCACCATCGCCCAATCGTCGAGCGCGGTTGGCGGGTTGTAGCGGGCCCGTCCATCCAAACTATAGCCCGATATCCCAATCCCCACCCCAAACAAGCGGTCCTTCGCGCGGGGGTGGCGGTCCAAAAATCCGCTTACGGTTTCGTCCAATTGAGCAAACACGGCGCTGCGGCTCATTTTGGGCATTTCGACATAATGATAGTCGACGACTTGTCCGGCAAAATCCATCAATAGAACGGACATAGCATCGGTCATCAGCGCGACACCCAGCGAATAGGCATAGCTTGGGGCGATCTCGAGTTTTAGCCGTGGCTGACCGCGCTTGCCATTGGGGATGCGCCCGCCCAATTGAACCGCACCCCGCGCCAACAGACCATTGACCAGGCGCGAAACAGTCTGCTGTGACAAATCCGTTGCCGACACGATGTCGGGCTGCGCCGCACCCTTGTTGCGCAAAATATGGCTCAAAATCGCCATTTCGCTGTCCGAAGGCAGCTCAAATTGGTCGCGAGGCAGGAACTTTGAGATCATGCCCGACAGTTTGGCCCGAAGTTTCTCGGAGTGCAACTCACCAACCGCTGAATAATACTTGTCATAAGTTATATTCCTGCTAGTCTTAAAACATTCATGAACAGTTGGGGTCTTTGCGGAAACCCAACGACGGGGAGAGAAACTATGAAATCAACGTCAAAACTGGCGATCGCTTTGGGCAGCGTGTCGCTTTTCGCCTTTGCACCGATGGCTTGGGCCCAAAACCAAACCCAGACTCAGTCGACTGCCTCCGAGCCGGAGAAGGAAGTTGACGTCGTGATCGTGACGGGTACCAGCCGCAGCCGTGTGGCTTTAGACACGCCCTTGGCCGTAACCCAATTGAACGCACAAAGCCTGTCGCGTCTGTCCTCGGGCGGCCAAGCCGATATCTTGAACTCTGTCCCAACCATCAAAGCTGATGGTGGCGGTGGTGAAGTTGCGGCCAATATTTTCGTCAAAGGTCTGCCATCGGGCGGCCAATACCAATTCACGCCCCTCATGTATGACGGCATCACCGTCCTTTCGAGCTTTGGCCTGAACTCGTCTGCCTATGACGTCTATTACCGCAACGATTTGGGCGTTCAGCGCCTGGAATTTGTGCGCGGTGGTGTGTCCAACCTGTTTGGCCCAGGCTCGGTTGCGGGTCTGATCAACTATATCAGCAAGAAGGGTGGCGACACCTATCAGGGCGTTGCCCAAGTCGAAGTGGCCGAAGAAGGCCGGGTCCGGGGCGATTTTGCTGTCAGCGGCCCAATCAGCGAGAACCTGTTCTATTCCGTCTCTGGCTTCTATCGCAGCGATAAGGGGCCATTGGACACCAATTTGGACACGGTCGGTGGCCAGATTCGTGGCAATCTCGACTATCGCTTTGGCGATGGCAGCGGTTCGGTCACCTTGTCGGGTCAATATATCGACGATCAAGCGCAATTCTATCTGCCCATTCCTCTGAATGGTGCCACGCGTGAGCGCTTGGTTGGCAATGACGGTCAGATCGTGAATTCGGTTCAGAATGATTTCGGGCCTAGCCTCGGTTTCAGGACCCCGACCGGGAATTTCGTCTCTGAGATTAACGATGGTGTGGCAACCACCGGTGGCCTGATCGCTCTGTCCTTTGACAAAAGCTTTGGCGATTCTGGCTGGGCGGCCAATGGCAAAGTTAAATACAGCGACTACAAGCATAAATTCGGTCTGTTCTCTGACGGTGACGGCGTAATCAACGTGCCCGAAACCCTGCAAAGCTTCTTGACCAATCGTGGCCTTGGTAGCACCGCCAATGCGAACTTCACCTATGTTGGTGGGGGAACAGTTGCGGCCAACGCGCTTTTGTTCGCCAACCGCTTCACCGATCGCGTGCGTCCAGCAGAAGACTTCACCGCTGAGATCAATCTGACCAAAGGGTTTGTGACTGGGGCTTTGGATCACAGCATTACGCTGGGTGCGTTCTACGGCAATGCGAGTGCGGATGATTATAACGTCACCACCACGTATCTGGCCGAGCTGAACAACCGCCCTCGCTTGGTGAATTTGGTCGTTACCAATGGCGCGACCCAAACCATCGTATCGCGCAATGGTCTTTTGAACGCCGGTGCTGGTTATGTGAACAACCGCCATGAAGCCGAGCGCTATGCCGGCTATTTTGCAGACCAGATTAAGATTGGCGAGAAATTCAACCTCGATATTGGTTTCCGGGTTGAGAAGCTTACCGGCAATATCAGCCGCGAACGGACCTCTGTCGTAGTGACCGATTCCACCACAGCCAATTTGTCGACCGCTTTGCGCGATGTCATCTGGGGCAATGGTGCGTTCACCAAGGGCAAAGTCTCCACCACCGAGTGGGCAGGGGCTATTGGCGGTCTCTATAAGGCAACCGACCGGGTCAGCCTCTATGCGAACTTCTCGCGCGGCTATTTCTTCCCAGAATTGCGTTCGGTGTCGTTCAACTCTCTGTTCCAGCCTTCGTCTTTCAAAGCCGAAATCATCAATCAGGGCGAAATCGGTCTGAAGATGAATATGAAGCGCGTGTCTTTGACACTCGCAGGTCTTGCGACCAGCTTGGACAATCGCCGCCAAGTCTTGTTCGTCAATGATGGTGCGGGTGGTTTCATCGAGCGGGTCAATCTGGTCGGGACTGAATCCTATGCTGTCGAAGGCACGATTGATTACAAGATCACCTCGAACTTGCGCTTCAGCGGCAACATGACTTTGCAATCGAACCAATATAGCGCGTTTGATTCCAATACGGCTCTGATTGGCAAGGATGTCGAGCGTCAGCCAGGCTTCTTGTATAATGCTGGCCTCTATTATGATGACGGCAAGTGGGACGCCTCACTCTTCACCAATTTCACCGGGTCCAACTATACCGCCTCCAGCAACACAATTTTGTTGGATGAGTGGAACATCGTGAATTTGGATATGGGCTATACCCTGCCAATCGGCAACCAAAGCGCGCGCTTCAGCCTCAATGTCTATAACCTCTTGGATGAGGATGCTGTGACTGAAGGCTCGCCCCGGCAGGACAATAACCAAGCGGCGAATGGTGCTTTCTTCGTCGGCCGTCCGGTTCTGCCGCGCCGCATCATGGCACGCGTAACCTACAGCTTCTAAAGCTGCCAATCCAAGACGTGCAGGGCAGGGCGCAAGTCAGGCCTTGCACGTTTTCCTTCCAACCGCTTCCTTGATGGAAGCCTTATGGCTTTTGGCTGGGGAGGAGCACGCATCATGACCTATCGCACCGTCCTGACCGACTATTTTGCTGCCGCGATTGCTGCCGCAAGTCCTCGTCTTGCCTTGCCGCCGGCCCTGCCTAAGGGGTTGGTCAAGGGCAAAACCTATGTTTTGGCCTATGGAAAAGCTGCCGCTGAGATGGCTTTGGTTGCGGCCGAAACCCTAGACGGGCCGATCACGGGGCTTGCTGTCACGCGGCATGGCCATGGTGTGGATCTCAGCCAGACGGGCATTGAGCTGATCGAGGCCCGCCATCCTGTTCCCGATGATTACAGCCTGCAAGCTGGCACCAAGATGCTGGACTTGGCTGCGACCGCTGGCCCTGATGACCGCGTGATCTTTCTGGCCTCGGGCGGTGGTTCGGCGCTTTTATGTGCGCCCGCTGACGGCATTAGTTTGGCAGAAAAGCAGGCCATGACCGATGCCTTGGTGCGCTCGGGTGCACCCATTCAGGACATTAATCTGGTGCGCCGTCACTTGTCCCGGGTTAAGGGTGGGCGCCTGGCCGCACTTGCCGGTGCCCGCGGGGCAGAGCTTTACACCTATGTGATTTCCGATGTGGCGGGCGATGATCCTGCCTTGGTTGCATCTGGCCCCAGCATCGCCTCAACGTTTTATCCTGACGGCGCTTTGTCGGTTTTGCGAGCAGCCAGTGTCGATGTTCCAGAGGCTGTTCGTGCAGCCATCCTCGCCAATGAGCCGAGCCCAGTTCCCACCCATCCCGTCAAAGTCATCGCCACCAATGGCGACGCCTTGGCCGCCGTTGAGGCCCGCGCCAGAGCCGATGGCTGGAACATTATTGACGCGGGCAAAGCCTTGACGGGTGATGCCGCAAGCTGTGGCAAAGCCCATGCGTTGCGCGCCCAATTAGTTGCCCGCTCGCCCGGTCGGCACCTGATGATTTCAGGCGGGGAATTGACGGTCACCAAAGCCCGCAAGGATGGGCAGGGTGGGCCAAATCTTGAATATTTAGTGGGCCTCATGTCGGCCTTGCCGCGCACGGCCAAGATTGAAGCTTTGGCTGGCGACACCGATGGCATTGATGGGACGCAGGATAATGCCGGGGGCTATTTGCACGCCTCTTGGGTGCCCCAAGATGAAGCCCTCCACGCCCTAGACTCAAACCGGACCTACCCCCTCGTCGAGCGATTTGGTGGGCTGATTATGACTGGGCCGACCCGAACCAATGTGAATGATATTCGCCTGATTGCCATTGAAGGAGCTTCCACGTGACGCAAGACCTGTCTCAAACCGCCCAAGAGATTCTGCGCCGCAATGATCGCGGCGGCTATACCGTGCCAACCCATGGGCTTTATCCCTATCAATGGAATTGGGACTCGGCATTCGTGGCTTTAGGCTTTGCTGAGTTTGATCGCGATCGCGCGTGGCAAGAAATTGAGACTTTGGTCTCGGGCCAATGGGAAGATGGCATGATCCCCCATATCATCTTTCACAAGGATGATCCGGGCTATTTTCCAGGGCCTTCTGTGTGGGCGACCGGGAAAACCCCGCCCACCTCGGGCATTACCCAACCCCCTGTTTTGGCGACCATCGTGCGCAAACTCTGGGAAGATGAGGGCGCAGACCCCACCAATCCGCGCATGATCGCGCTCTATCAGGCCTGCGTCAAAAGCCATCGCTGGTTCCACACCTATCGCGATCCTTTGGGCAATGGCCTTGTGATGGTGACCCATAATTGGGAGACGGGCAGAGACAATAGCAGTGAATGGGATGACGCGCTCGCACGTGTCGATACGTCCGGCGTCGGCACCTATCAGCGCCGCGATACGGGCCATGTGGATGCGGCTATGCGGCCTACCGCTGTGGAGTATGACCGCTATGTCGCCATCCTGCAGTTTGGCCGCACGTCTGGCTGGAACCACCGCGAAATCGCCGACCATGGCCCCTTCCGCATGCTGGATGTGGGTATGTCGATGGAATTATTGCGCGCCAATCGCGACCTTTTGGTCTTGGCGCGCGCACTACACGATACCGAAGTGGTGGCAGAGCTGGAGGCCCGTATCGCTCTATCAGAAGCGGGAATGGACTGGCTTTGGTATGAGGGCGTTGGGGCCTATTGCTCGCGCGATGTGGTCACGGGTGAAAGTTCTGGCCTTGTGACCAATGCCAGTTTCCTCGCCTTTTATGCCGGGGTGGGAACGCAGGCACAAAGGCAACGCCTGATCGCCGCGTTAGAGCGCATGACCAAAAGCGCGACCTATCTGGTACCCAGCTTGGAAGCTGGAAGCCGCGCCTATGATCACAAGCGTTATTGGCGTGGGCCGATCTGGCTGGTGGTTAGCTATATGGTCGCCCAAGGTCTTGCCGAAGCAGGCCATGACGATTGGGCCGAACGCATTCGCACCGATTCTCGTAAGCTGATCGAGCTCTCAGGCTTTTATGAAAGCTTCAGCCCAGAGACGGGTGCGGGGTCTGGTGGACCAGACTTTTCTTGGACAGCAGCCATGTGGCTGGCTTGGTGTGGAAAGTGAGGCAGAAAATGACCGAAAAGCAACTCAAGCCAGCGCCCGACAATTATCCGTGGATCCTGATCGCCCTCCTCTGGATGGTGTCCTTCCTCAATGCGGCCGACCGCTCCATCCTCAATTCCGTCAAACCCTTATTGCGCGACGCATTCGGCCTGACAGATGTGCAATTGGGAATTATCGATACGACCTTTTTCTGGACCTATGCCGTCTGTGCCTTTGTGTTTGGCCGGATGGGCGACAGCGTCCGACGTCGCCATATGATTATTTTCGGCCTCGTCTTCTGGAGCATGGCAACCGGGATCATGCCATTGGCAACGGGCTTTGCCATGTTGCTCGGCATGCGGACTTTGGTCGCAATTGGGGAGTCGACCTATTATCCAACCGCGACCGCACTCATCAGCTCGTGGCATAAGCCCAGTGTGCGCAGCCGCGCGCTGTCGATCCATCAAACCGCCGTTTTCGCTGGTGGTGGCATTGGGGGTTGGGTGGCTGGTAAGCTTGCCGACCACCACGGCTGGCCCGCACCCTTCATCGTATTTGCCGCGCTTGGCTTTGTCGTCATGGCGATTTTGTTCAAATATTTGCGCGATGATGCACCCGGCGAGCCCGTCGTTAAGGACGAGAAGAAGGCAGAGCCGATTGGGATCATCTTTAAAAATCCTGCCGCTCTCTTACTATGCTTTGTCTTCTTTCTGGCCACCTCGGCTTCATCGGGCGTTTTGAACTGGTGTAACACCTATGCGCACGACGAATTGGGCCTGAACTTAGCCGATAGTGCCTTGGTAGGCCCAGTGATGATTACAACAGCTGGCTTCTTCTCGGTTCTGGTTGGTGGCTTTATGGCCGATAAATTTGCGGCGCGCAGCCCCATTGGCCGCTTCACCGTTTTGGCGATTGGGTTGGTATTTGCAGCCCTCTTTCTCGTGCCATTCCCTTGGGTTTCAAACGCGACGGCGGTGGGGCTTTTGTTGTTCGCAACCAGCTTTGGCAAGGGCCTGTTTGACGGCTGTATCTATGCGGCCATGCATGATGTGATGCCACCGGAAGCCCGTGCGACGGCAGCTGGCCTGATGACCATGCTGGGCTTTATTGGGGCAGGGATCACCAGTTTCGCTTTGCCGGCCATGGCGGTCTATACCGGCCTTGCCGCGGGCTTTGCGATGATGGCAGGTCTTTATGCGATCGCCGTTGTTGCGCTCATCTTTGCCCGTCCTCTGCTGCGGCAAGCGGTTGCAGCGCAAGCCAATGGGTCGGTCCATGCATAAGTCCCTGCAATCGGTTTCGCAGGCGACCCTTGTCAGCGGCTCATTTCCCGCTAGAGGGGGAAGCCGCAAGCGCCCCATCCCAAGAAAGGCAGATTCGTGAGCAAGTTCGGCGGTATTGATGCGGGAGGGACCTCATGGCGCTGTGCCATTTTCGACGGCAAGGACAAAATCCTGTCGCGGACGGCCTTTCCAACCACAACGCCAGACGAGACGTTGGCGCGCGCAATAGCCTTTTTTAACGGCCATAAGGACCAGGGCTTGGCCGTCAGCCATATTGGCATGGCCTGCTTTGGCCCCTTGGCCGTCAATCCTGCCAGCCCACGTTGGGGCCATATTTTAGCTACCACCAAGCCGCATTGGTCGGGTGCGGATGTTGCAGGACATATGGCAGCCGGGACGGGGTGTCAGATCGCCTTGGAGACCGATGTGACGGCAGCGGCCTTTGCCGAACGGGCATGGGGTGCGGGTCAGGGTCTTGATGATCTTGCCTATGTCACGGTCGGCACAGGCATTGGCGCGGGCATCATTTTGGGCGGCAAAGCGGTCTGGGGCACGATGCACCCTGAGGCTGGGCATATGCGCGCCCCGCGACATCCCGACGACCTGCAGTTTAAGGGCGTTTGCCCCTTCCATGGCGATTGTATTGAAGGCCTAGCTTCTGCCCCGGCCTTGCTGGCGCGCTGGGGGATGGATGCGTCTGAATTGCCAGATGATCATCCTGCTTGGGATATTGAAGCCCATTATTTGGCGCATTTGGCAGCCAATCTGGTCCTGACCACCGCGGTCAAGCGCGTCATTTTTGGGGGTGGCGTGATGGCCCGTGGCGGGCTGGTAGAGCGGGTCGCCACCAAGGCAAAAGCCCTCATCGGCCCCTATGGGACGGCTGCTCCCGGCGAAGGCGGTTTTGATGTTGTGGGTGCCGGATTGGGGCTAGACTCAGGTCTTCTGGGCGCTCTTTGGTTGGCCGAACAGGCACAATCCTAGTCCAAGAATCGCCCTTTTTGCGGCCTTACTCGGCGAAACTGGCCCGGTAGCTATACAAAAAACCTAACACTGTCAGAGACTAAGAAAGTTTGTGACGCTTTTTATGCAATGGATTGCATTATCGTTCTTGCAATCCATTGCATAGGTGGTATCAAAAAGGTCAGGCAGGCCATCAGAGCCTTAGCTATAAACAGACACTGGGAGTTAAGACATGAAGGTTGCCCAATTCTCTAATTGCGTTTCGGCGATTGCGCTGGTTACCGCGCTCGCAGCCGGTGCGCCTGCCATGGCCCAACAGGCCGCAGCAGCGCCTGCAGAGCCTGAAGGCTTGGAAGTCGTTATCGTGACCGCTTCGGGCGGTAATCGCACCCAAATCAACAGCTCGGTCTCGGTGACCACGGTCAATGCGCAAGTCATTGCAGACTTCAAGCCAAGTTCTGAATCCGAATTGCTTCGGATGATCCCAGGTATTCAGGTCGCGGGTACCGCTGGCCCAGGCGGTAACTCCAACATCGCCGTCCGCGGTCTTCCTGTTGCCACCGGGGGTTCGCCCTTCGTGCAGATCCAAGAAGATGGCCTGCCAACCGTTCTGTTCGGCGACATCCAGTTTGGTAACAACGATTACTGGACCCGCTTTGACGCCACCGTCGCCAATGTCGAAGGTGTTCGCGGCGGTTCGGCTTCCACCTATGCCTCGCAAGCTCCCGGTGCGGTCATCAACTACATCTCCAACACGGGTCTGCAAAAGGGCGGCTATGTGCAGTGGAACACCGGCCTCGGCTTTGATGAGAACAAGTTGGACTTCCGCTATGGCGGCCCGATTAATGACTCGACCCGCTTCCATGTTGGTGGCTTCTACAAAAAGGGCAGCGGCCCCTTGGACGCTGGCTATGACGTCAGCAATTCCTACCAAATCAAGGCCAATCTGACCCACGATTTTGCCGACGACAAAGGCTTTGTGCGGGTTTTGGTGAAGATCGCCGATACGCAAGAGCCAAACTATACCGGCTCGCCAGCTCTGGCCACGATCAATGGTTTGGAAGTTTCCAACATCAAGCCATTCCCCGGCTTTGATGGCCGCAAGGACTCCAACTATTCGGTCTATAACAAAGACTTTTTGATCTTTAACCGCGATGGCGTGCTCGAGCGCGTCAAAATGGACGGGATCACCACCAAGGCGACCTCCTTGGGCGGTCAGTTGCGCTACAATGTGAATGACAATTGGAGCGTTGATAACAACTTCCGTTGGACCGATATGAGCGGTGGGTTTGCCTCGCCCTTCTTGAACGTCGCCACCCGCGCCAGCGTCATTGGTTCGGTCATCAGCCGCCCAGGTCTGCCAAATGCAACGGTTGCTAGCATCCGTTACGCCGCGGGTCCCCGCGCCGGTCAGGTATTCACCGACACCTATGTCGACAATAACGTGAATGTCCGCACCAATATTCGCGACATTGGCAGCACCGCTAACGATTTCAAACTGACCGGCAAATATGACACCGGCTTTGGGGCGGTTACGGCACGGGTTGGCTATTTCTACATGAAGCAAGACATCGCCATGGACTGGCATGTCAACAAATCGCTTCGTGAGTTGAGCGGCAATAATCCTTCGCAATTGGATCTCTTTGATGCGGCTGGCAACAAACTGACCCAAGAAGGTATTTCGGGCTATAACAACAATTGGGGCGATTGCTGCGCCCGCGATTACGACCTGTCTTACACCAACACCGCGCCCTATATCGCGTTGGAATTGGATGCAGATAAGTTCGCACTCGATGGCTCGGTCCGCTTTGAATCGGTTGAAGCACGCGGCACCACGGTTGCTGGCGGTCCTGAATTCCTCGTCAATTCTGGCGGCGTTCAAATCACCACCATTCGTGCCAATGGCGCACGTGAGCGGCTGAACTATACCCGCGACTATACCTCTTGGTCGGTTGGTGCCCTCTACAAAGTCAATGAAGACACCAGCGTCTTTGTTCGTCGCTCGAAGGGTGGCCGCTTCAATGGTGACCGCCAAACCGTCAGTGGCAAGATCAATGCCGATGGTTCGCTCACCCAAGCTGGGCGTACCGCTTCGGTTGACTTCGTCAATCAAGACGAATTGGGCGTGAAGAACCGTGGCGAATTGGCTGGCGGCCGCTACACGCTGGAATTCACCTTGCTGCAAGGCGATTTCAAGCAGAGCACGTTTGAATTGTCGGCAACCCGTTGCCCCGGCGGTTCGGGCGGCTGCGTGATCGACGCCAAATATGAGTCGAGCGGTGCTGAAGCCTATGCCACCTATCGCAATGGCCCATTCTCGGTGATCGGCAATGCCACCTATTCGAACGCGAAAATCTCGCGTCCCAATAGCAGCGGTGTCTCGGGACCATTTACCCGCGCGCCTGGCATTCCTGATTTGAGCTTCACGGTCGCGGCCAATTATGACTTCAGCGACAAAGTCACCTTGGGTGTCAGCACCACGGGCCAAACCTCGTCGATCGACGATGCTGGCCGTGAATATCCAGGTGGTGCAATCGTGAACGCAACGGCGAAATATGCCATCAAGGAAAACATCGAACTCAGCCTCTCGGCTTACAATTTGTTCGACAAGTTTGACTTGCGCGGCAATGGTGGCGTGGCAAACGCCGCTGTGAACCCCGTCGTCATCAGTGGCAACCCAGCTTTGGGTCGTACCCTGACGGCAGCGATCCGCTACACCTTCTAGAGCCTGGCTCTCAAGGTGAAAGCTGCCGAGGCAGAGGCTTGAAACCAGACTTGGTTTCAAGCCAATGCTAAGAACAAGATGAGGCTCCCTTCAGGGCAGGGAGTTTGATAGATGGGGCTGGACGCAATTGCTTTCAGCCCCATTTGTTCGACTAAGCTGAAACGCTGGATCAAGGAGGCGTTATGACCCCATCATCTGATCGACGCATCCGCTCCATCGTCATTGTTGGCGGTGGGTCTGCTGGCTGGATGACCGCCGCAGCTTTGGCCAATACGCTGAAACAGGATTGCGACATCAAGCTTGTTGAATCCGAACTGATCGGGACAGTCGGTGTGGGCGAGGCCACCATTCCACCGATCCGTACCTTCAATGACATGTTGGGGATTGATGAGCGCGAATTTGTTGCCAAGACCAAGGGCTCTTTCAAGCTCGGCATTGAGTTTGTGAATTGGGGCAGTCAGGGCAATCGCTATTTCCACCCCTTTGGACCACATGGCAGGGCCTTTGACATTGTCGGTCTGCACCATTTCTGGCTGAAGGCCCGCGAAGCGGGGGACACAACCTCGTTTGACGACTTCTCCATGGCGTGGGCCTTGGCCCAACGTGGTCGCTTTACCCGCCCAAGCCCCGACCCCCGACAAGTCATGTCGACCTTTGACTATGCCTATCATTTTGATGCAGGCCTATATGCGCGCTTGCTGCGCAATTATGCCGAGACCCGGGGCGTCACCCGTCATGAGGGCAAAGTTGTCAGCGTTCGCCAACATAGCGAGACCGGCTTTGTTGAAGGCGTGACGCTAGAGAGCGGACTGGAACTAACAGGCGATCTCTTCATCGATTGCTCTGGCTTTCGTGGCCTCTTGATCGGCGAGGCCCTCAAAGTGGGCTATCAAGATTGGACCCATTGGCTGCCGTGTGATCGCGCCGTGGCCATGCCGTGCGCCAAGGTCGGCGACATGCTGCCCTATACACGCTCCACCGCCTGCGAAGCAGGTTGGCAATGGCGCATTCCGCTGCAGCACCGGACGGGCAATGGCTATGTCTATTGTAGCAAATTTATCTCCGACGAAGATGCCGAAGCCTCGCTGCGCGCCAATCTCGACGGCGAAGCTTTGGCTGGGCCTAATAAGTTGCGCTTTACCACCGGGCGGCGTGACAAGTTTTGGGAAAAGAATGTGGTGGCCATTGGCCTGTCCAGCGGCTTTTTGGAACCCCTTGAATCCACCTCGATCCATTTGATCCAAGCCGGCATTTCAAAGCTGCTTGCCCTCTTCCCGCAGCGCGACTTTGATCCGCTCATCGTGGACGAATATAACCATATTGCAGCTACCGAGTTTGAGCGTATCCGCGACTTCTTGGTCCTGCACTATAAGCTCACGACCCGGGATGACAGCCCGCTTTGGCGCTATTGCGCCAGCATGGACATCCCCGACACGTTGAAGCTGAAAATTGAACACTTCCGGCGCTATGGGCGCCATATTGCCCGCGATATGGATTTGTTTGGTCAGCCAAGCTGGCTTGCGGTCCATATTGGTCAAGGCAATATCCCCCAAGACGTCGACCCCTTGTTTGACTTCCGGGGGACAGATGGCCGCGATTATTTGGGCAAGCTCAAGGCCGCCATGGTGGCAAGTGCTGAAAACGTGCCGACCCACCAAGCCTTCGTCAATCAACATTGCGCGGCAGAAGGGGCGGTTGCTTAAGTGACCTTTCTCTGCCGCCATTTACCATCACCTGTGTGATGACCAATCAGGACAAATTCAGCGTGCCTCTAACCCCGTCTCCAAAACTTGTTCCTGATGTCAGCCCGCAGTGGCGACCCAATTTCTGGCGTGCGTCGCATTTGGCCCAGCTTGATGCCGCTCGCCTGCCGAGCCCACGCCTCTTTGGCGCAGCCGATGTTCAACATCTCGATCCAACTTTAACCCTGTGGGACATTTGGCCCGTTCAATTGGACAATGGCGATCTGGTTACGCTTGAGGCGGGCAGCTTATGGGTGATGTTGTCTGCGCCGCGCCTGCCAGACCCAGATGTACGCCACAACATGGCGCGGATGCGCTTGCTCTTGAAGTCTGAAGCGGGTTGGCGCGATTGCGGCAATCTTCTGCCCGATGGCTTTTCGCCGGGCAGCCGTGAGTGGTCGGGTTCTACCCGCCTGAACCCTGAAACTGGCGAAGTCACCTTATGGTTTACCGCTGCCGGTCGCCGCGGCGAAGCCAAGCCAGACTTTGAGCAACGTTTGTTCCATGCGGTCGGCACTTTGGACCTAACGGGCACATTGCCCCGCGTGACAAGTTGGCGTGGCCTCACCCAAACAGTGGTCAATACCGGTGAGCTTTATGCCGACCTGTCCATGACCCAAGGCGTGCCTGGTCAAATCAAGGGCTTCCGCGACCCTTACTGGTTCCGCGACCCTGCTGATGGCGTGGGCTATATCTTGTTTACCGCTTCGCGCGCCTCGCATTTGCCGGCCAGTCCCTATGACGGGGTGATTGGCCTTGCCAAGGCGAACGACCCAGACGGCCAAGAGGCCTTTGAGCTTTTGCCACCCATTCTGGATGCCTTTGGCCTCGCCAGTGAGATGGAACGACCGCACATGTTTGTGCGCGATGGCCTTTATTATCTATTCTGGTCGACCCAAGCGCATATCTTCGACACCCGTTTTGCCCAAGGCCCGACCGGGCTTTATGGCATGGTCGGCCCCTCTTTGTTTGGACCGTTTGAGCCCTTGAACGGCTCGGGCCTCGTGCTCGCCAATCCGCCGGAAGAGCCACGCCAAGCCTATGCCTGGCAGGTCCTACCCTCGCTCGAAGTGGTCAGCTTTGTCGATTTCTGGGGGCTAAAGGGCGGGGATATCCTAAAAGATTCAGCGCTTAAGCAAGCCCAATTTGCAGGCTCTATCGCACCGTCGAGCTATTTGAAACTGGACGGGAAGACCAGCACGATCATCGGCTAGATCGGCTGGCGAATATCAAAGGCGAGGCTTAAGCGTTCACCTGCCGCAATCGGCACGGTCCGGTGCCAATGGGTGGATGGGAAGAGAACGAGCGTTCCAGCTTTAGGGGCAATGTGATGGGTCGGGCCAAGCCCAAGCTCCAGCTCGGGCGGGCCTTCCCCAAAACTAAGGAAGCCGGCGGGCGCTGGCCCTGCCGCTGCCGTATCCGGCAGCTCTATGTGTAAGGCTGAGCTGATCCAGCCCATCGGATGGGTATGGACGCGATGAAAGCCGCCCGCCTGTAACAGGACTGACCAGCTGCCCTCAAACAGGATTGGCTTGTCCCTTGGCGGGCCCAGTAAGGGATGACCCTCACGTGGAGGCGGAAGGCCTGCCAGATAATTGGCAACCGCGCTTTGGATTTTGGCGCGGACATGTTGGATGCTTGGGATCGGGCGGAAGAAAAGTTGCCGGTCGGTTTGTGTCCCACCCTTCACCGATTGTTCCAGATAGGGGGCTTGGGCGGTGTGTAAGGCACGCAAGTCATCTGCCAGCGCGCTCAGCTCAACCCCATTTAGGCCAAGATCAATCGCACGGACATGTTCTGACGCTACCCCGTCCAGCCAATCAGCCGCTGGGTCGCCCAGAAGCCGCCAGCATAAGGACACATAGGGCCAGAACAAGCGGGCATGGGGTGTCGACACATAGGGTTTCGCGCGGGCAAGGGCGGCTTCTGGCTGGCCAAGGCGCAAAGCATGGCGCACCCGGCACAGATCAAGGCCGGGATCGGCCCAATCTTTCAAGGCATCAAACAAATGGGGATCGCGGCTTAAAGGTCCGCCGCTTTCACTCTCAATCGAGACACGGGCAACTTCTAGCCCGCGACTGGGGCCCAAAGCTTGGTGGGCTTGGGCAAGATGGGTGCGGGCTTCCTCCCATGCCTGTGCGGTTTGCAGCAAATGTAGATGGGCCAGCCGCAGGCTGAGGCTACCGGGCAAAGCGGCTATCGCGCGGCGATAGCTTTCGTCAAAGCTTTGCCGCTGGCCAATGGCCACCCGCAGGGTCGCAAGGCTCTTATGTCCGTCGAGCCATTGGGGATGTTGGGTTAAGGTATCGAGCAGGATGGTTTGGGCGCGCGCCGCATCACCTTCGGCGGCATAGGCCGCTGCATAGGTGCGGATCACATGCGGATTAGCGGGATCAAGCGCGAGGGCGCGTTCAAAGGCTGTAACCGCATCGCGCCCGGTTTCAAACCGCACCTGCGCATAGGCGAAAGCGGCGGTCGGGTTCGTAGGGCTTAAAGCGACCGCGCGCTCTAATGCGTCAAGCGCGCCCTCCATATCCTGAAGGTCGCGCTTGGCGAGGCCAGTTTGAAGCCAATTGACTGCCATAATCCTGCCTAAGCGGGGCGCTTCTCCCGCACCCACAGAACGCAGACTGCCGCAATCATCAACATGATGCCAGCCATCGTAATCACATGGCGCGCATCACCCCCCATCAAAGGCTCGTAATAGAAGGGCAAAGTTGCGGCGATCAACAACATCGGGATGACGATCATCATGTTGAAAATCCCCATATAGACCCCGGTCCGCTCTGGCGGCACAGCCCCTGACAGGATCACAAAGGGATTGCCCATGATACTGGCCCACGCCAAGCCTATGCCGATGGCGGGGATGAACAAGAGGGCCTTCTCGCCAATATGGGGCATAAACAACATGCCGATCCCGCCCAAAGTCAGACAGCAGGCATGAACAACTTCCGGCCCAAAGCGCCGCGTAAAGGGCACCATCGCGAACGCGGCGATAAAGGCAATCCCATTATAAAAGCCACCAATCTCGCCATTGGTAACCACGGCCATTCGGAAGCCTTCAGAGACCGCCTCCGACGTGCCATAAACCGACCGGCTGATGGAATAGATGATATAGCCCCAATAAGCGGCCATGCCATACCATTGAAACAAGCTCATGAGTGCCAATTTGCGCATGGCCTTTGGCATGGTGAGGATAGCGTCCCAAATCTCAAGCAGCGTGCCTTTCACCGTCAAAGGCTTGCTTTTGATATAGGCGATTTCGGCCTCAGTCAGTGGCAATTCGCGTACGCGGAAAACCGACCACAGGATCGTACTGATCGACAGGACTGCGCCAATGGTAAAGGCAACTTTGGTGGTTTCGGGAATATTGTGGGCATCAACCGCATTCACATCAAAGCCCAAAAGATTGATCATGATGGAAGGCGACAGGAAGGCCAACATCTGGGCAAGGCCCGTAAAAGCGCTCTGCGATAGGAAGCCGAATTGACGTTGGTTCGGGTTCAGCCGGTCGCTGACATAGGCGCGGTAGGGTTCCATCGTGATGTTATTGCCCGCGTCCAAAATCCACAGAAGCGAGACCGCCATCAGAATGGACGAGCTTAAGGGCATGAAGAACAGCCCAAGCGAACACATAATGGCCCCGACGATAAAATAGGGGGTACGACGGCCCCATTTGCTGGCCGTCCGGTCACTCATCGCGCCAATGATGGGTTGCACCAATAGACCAGTCAGCGGCCCTGCTAGTTGCAACAGGGGGAGCGAGGCCTCATCAGCACCCAAATAGCTATAAATCGGGCCCATATTGCCCTGTTGCAGACCAAAGCTGAACTGCAAGCCGAGAAAGCCCAGATTCATTTCCGCAATGCGCCACAAGGGCAAATGCGGCTTCAACGCCGGTTGAGTCATGTTCTTCCTCCCAAAAGTGCACCGGCGCTTATGCGCTCTGTCCTCTGGGATTTACGCTAACGCAATCGATTGCAAAAGCAAGTGGAAAAGCGAGCCCAATTTGTAGACCGAGGCGTTAGCGGCAAATCGGCGGCCGTAAAGCCCAGTCTTTCTAGCCGCCGCAGGACTTGCGCACGACCAGTTTGGGTAGAAGGGTTGCCGATGGTGCGTCTTCGCCGGCCATGCGCTTAAACAAGAGGTCGACGATGGTTCTAGCCCCTTTGGCGAGGTCTTGTTGCACACTGGTTAAGGGTGGGGTTGATTGGGCCGCGATGGCGATATCGTCAAAGCCCACGACACTGACTTGCCCCGGCACATCAATCCCCGCTGCGGCAAGGGCTTGGATGGCGGCCAGCGCGATAATGTCAGACGTGGCGAAAATCGCGTCAAAGGGCGTGCCGCTTTCAATCAATTCGCGGGCCGCTTCATAGGCGGTCTCAAACGAGAAATGGGCGGGGATCACCAGGGCAGGGTCGTGCTCAATCCCCGCCGCGCGCAAGGCCCGCACATAGCCTTCATAGCGCAAACTAATTTCGGGCAGTTCCAACATGCCCAAAAAGGCGATGCGTTTGCGGCCCAGCCCCAACAAATGATCCACGGCCCGGCGCGCCCCGCCAATATTGTCGGTCCCCACCGAACAATAGACTTGCCCACTCAAATGCCCGCCCCATACCACCAGCGGGTGATAGGATTCTGCTGCATGATTGAGGGCCTCATGTTGGTCCGATTGGCCGACAATCACCAAACCATCTTGGCGATGCGATTGGATGATCCGGTTGAGCCACCCGTCTGACGTATCGGTCACCCGGCATAGCAAGACTTGATAGCCGCGGGTCGTGATTTCATCGGCCAAGCGGCCAAACATCTCAATGAAGAAGGGGTCAGAGATTAATTGCCCCACGTCATGGCCCAAGGGGAAAACAACGCCAATGGTCTGGGTTTTCCGCATCCGCAGCGAACGAGCCGATTGATTGATGACATAGCCAGCCTCGGCGGCGATACGCTGAATTTCCCGCCGCCGGTCTTCTGGGATCAAGGGATTATCTGCCAGCGCCCGCGACACCGTCGACATAGACACCTTTGCCAAGCGGGCCACATCGGCCATCTTCAAGGGGCCATCTTCTGCCACAAATCATCTCCTTTTGCGTGTGCAAGGCTTACGCAGCTTGTCACCGCTTTCTGAAATCAGATTTGAAAGCGAACACAGATTTATGCAACCGATTTCCACATGAAGGATATACTTTTTGGGAAAGAGGTGGGGCTTTACGGCACAAGGTCTGGGACTGGGCTTCCCCATGCTTGACCGGGAAAGAAATGTCCTTACCTAGCCGTAGCCCGCGTTCAGGAAAGGGTAAGCACGCTGCCACGGCATCCAAAGACATAGGAGGTTTGAGTGCAGACTTGGAAATCGCCCCCGCCATTTTTGGGAAAGCTGTGGATTTGGCAATATCGCCAGCCGAAGGAAGGCTGGCGGGGCTGGCATGTCTCGGCTGATCGAGCCGGCGCTGAAGCCTTTATCACATGGATCAACTTCTTGCGCAGCGATGATGCCGCTTACCGTACTTTGCCCCTGGAAGTGGTTTCAGAGCCTCTCCTTTATGGGGTTGGATACAATCAAGCCTGTGATCAGCAGTTTGATAAGCTTCGCGTGGCCTATTCACCTGACGTATCCGGTCTTGAATTGGTTGCGCAGGGCAATCATCTGCAACTGACGATTGGGGCAACAAGCTGTGCAGATTTGATTGCCTGTCTTGAAAGACTTGCACGTGGAGAAGGGGACTTCGTGCTCTATACCACGACAACGAGTGGGCGTTTGTGTTGGCATTTTTGGTGGCCGCCAAGTGCTTAAGAAGTCGATGGATGGATGGCCTGTTGATTTAGGTGTGCGGTTGCCTTCACAGCCGTCGGTGCGCACCCCACACCCCCACGATGTAACCCCGCCAAAGCAAAGCGGAGAGCGCGGACCTTGTGGGACTTTACGGCGCAAGGTCCCCGATTGGCTGACGCCGTCCGGCAAGATAACCTCATGGGGGCGTGCAAAGCGCGCGGCGCCGATAGTGTTGCATTTAGCCGGAAAAAGGGGCGGCCCTGACGGCCAAAGGGAAGCCAACTTGGATCGCAAAATCAAAGCGGCCACCCTTCACAGCTTTCGCTTCCAGTTCGAGACGTCGCAAGATTTCCCGCTTAAACGCACCGCGCGGATGCCGCGCCAGCACCTCATTGACGAAGGGGCGCGGCAAATGGGCCAAACGCAATCCGGTTAAGTCAACCATCGCGCCATATTGGGTGTAACGCCCCAAAGCACCATCGCGATCTGGCTTGATGCCGACGCTGGTATGGACAATCAGCGCATCGTGGAGATGGTCGCCCGTGGCTGCTGGTTCGCCAGCCTCATGCGCACAGGCGCGGGCCGTTTGGGCGCTGCGCAGCGTAAAATCCTCGCCCGCGACGTCCTCCATCAGCCCAACATCGTGCAATATCCCGCACAGATGCAGCAATTCTGGATCAACCTTCACCTTGTCGATATGGGCTAATGCGCGCCCGAAAAGGGCAGAGCGATAGCCATGGTGCAAGAGTTCTGGGCTCTGGGAGAGGGCGGCTTCCTCGGCCAGTCGCACCAGTCGGCTATCAGGCACGGGAGGCAAGTCACTCACATCTCCCACCCGTGCCAAGCGGGGAGTTAGGCGTTGCCAAATGTTGGCCACCTGCTGCTGGCTGGCAATGGCAAGGCCGCGCGCGCATTCGGGCAAATTCATGACCCCGCCTGAGCGTTCTAGCCATCCAGGACCGCCAAATCGATGTGGATCGGGAAGCGAGGGAAGGTCACGCACGTTCAAGGCTACTGAGTCTTTATTTTGAACTTAGATCAAAATGTCCTACTCAGTCGCTGATGTCAACGCCGGAAACTTACCCCTCTGAAACTCCGATCCGATCTGCTCCGGTGGCGCGCGATGCCTGTGGCATGGCTTTGGCGACCGAGCTTTTGGGAGATCGCTGGACCCTTTTGATCCTGCGTGAGGCCTTTTACGGGGTGTCGCGCTTTGATGATTTACGCGCGGATCTCACCATTCCGCGTGGCATCTTAAGTACCCGCTTGAAGGCCCTAGTCGGTGCGGGCCTTCTGGTGAAAGCGCCTTATCGACAGGGGCGCGACCGGGTTCGCTATGCATATCAATTAAGCCCGATGGGCCAGGATCTCGCCTTAACCCTGATCGCTCTGATGCAATGGGGCGAGCGTCACCTGCAAACCGGTCCGTCCCCAGTCCGACTCACCGATCGCCGGACTGGCCAGACACTTCAAATTGCCTTGGTGACCCCCGATGGTCAGGCGGTTCCAGCCGAGCAGGTCGATTTTCAAATCGTGTGAGCGCTTGAGCGCCAAGCCCAAGAGATTGGTTTACGCCGCTCCTATCCTCGCCGGAACGAAGTGGAGAGCGGGGACCTCCGCGAGTTTGCGTTAGGAGGTCCCGGATCGGCTGCGCCGTCCGGGATGACAACGCTTTAAGATTTCTCCATCTGGACCCATTTTGGTGGAAACCTTGTTTCACCAAAATGGATCATGAAGCATGGCCGCGACATCTGGGCCGTCAAGTGCGCAGCTTTGCTGCGTCGCAAGCGAGCCGTTTTCGAAGAAAACGGACACTTGACTACCCAGAGGTCGCAGAAACAATTGAACAAGCGGTTGGGTGACCAGAATGGGCACCAAACCGCTTCCAGAAAAATCCAAAACAGAGCCATCCCCGCCAAAGCAAAGCGGAGAGCGCGCTTTCCGGCGCAAAGTCTGGGGCTGGGCTTACGCCCCGTCACGAAGGTGGATGCCGTCTATCTGGGTCTGTCTTGATGACCCTTAGTTTCACCCACGTGCCAACCGCGATCAGGGCGCAGCCCGCGGCAATGCCGGCGGTTAAATCAAACCAAGCGACCACAAGCAAAGTGATAAGCATGGCTGCGGCATGGTGGAAGGAGGATCTGGCGACGTTTGCAATCTCATGGCGTTCAATCATCCCCCAAGCTACCACCATAAGGACCCCGGCTAAGGTGGCGAAGGGAATATGGGCTGCCAGCGGCATCAGGGCTAAGAAGGCAATCAGCACAAAGCCAGCATGAAGTATGCCTGCAATCGGGCCATGGGCCCCGGCGCGGATGTTGGTCGCCGTGCGGGCGATGGTGCCTGTGACGCAGAAGCCGCCAAATAGGGCGGCCCCCATATTGGCCAAGCCTTGGGCAATTAGTTCGGCGTCTGGTCGATGTTGCCGCCCGCCCATGGAATCGGCCACCGTGGCAGAAAGCAGCGATTCAATAGCCCCTAACAAGGCAAAGGATGCCGCCGAAGGCAAGAGTTTAAGGATGAAAGCGGGATCAAGCTGGGGCAGGCTGGGGGGCGGCCAAATGCCTGCCAAAGCCCCAAATCGATCGCCTAAGGTCTCAACCGGTATGGGAAACTGCGCGGTCATAAAACTTGTAAGGACAATGGCCAGTAACATGCCGGGGAAGGCGGGTTGCCAGCGGCGTGCCCATAAAATGATCGCCATGGTTAGGAGCGCAAGCGCGCAGGCGGCTGGGTTGAAACTGCCCCGGGCAGCATAAAGTGTGCCGATTTTTCCGGTGAGGTCTGCCGGCTCATGGACAATCGTGAGCCCCAGGAAATCATGTAACTGGCTTGCGGCGATGATGATGGCGATCCCGGCGGAAAAGCCCAACACAACTGATTTCGGTATCAGGCGAACAAATCGGCCCAAGCGGAGCACGCCAGCAAGGATCAAGAAAATGCCCGCCAGAAACGTCGCTGTGATCATGCCCGCAATTCCATACGCCAGGAAGGTTCCAGCCACGGGCACAATAAAGGCCCCCGCTGGTCCACCGATTTGATAGCGGCTGCCGCCAGTTGCCGATACAATCAGGCCGCCCACAATGGCCGTAATCAACCCCTTCTCCGGCGGCAAGCCGCACGCAATGGCAATCGCCATGGATAGGGGTAAAGCAACCACCGCCACAGTTGCCCCCGCCAATGCATCCTTGCCGAAAGCCCGCAAGCCATAGCCTTCCTTCAGGACACTGATCAGCTTTGGCTTAAAGCTGCGGGCGGGGTCTGGCGCGGTCTCAGGCATCTTTCAGCCGCACCCCCCGGCCACCCGCGCTGCTTGCCTGCCCCGGACCTATGACCTCAACCCCCAAACGATCGAGTGCGTCTAATACTTTCATCAAGCTATCGACTTGTGCCCGCACAATGCCGTCACTGGCCTCCATCCGCTGGATGGTGGGCAAGGATACCCCAGCTGCGAGTGCCAGATCCGCTTGGTCGAGGCCTAAAAGGGCACGGGCCGCTTTCAGTTGGGCAGAAGTCAGCATAGTATTCCCTTTTTGATGTTTGAAACATCAGTTCCTACTGCTCAAGCTTGTCTTCTGAATGGCACTATGTCAATCAGGCCCTGACGATAAGCTAGGAACCCCACCATGAGCGCCAGCGACGATGACTATGTTTATGATGAAGCCAGCGGCGAATGGATGCCGGCATCGGAACTGGCGGCACGCACGCAAGCTGAAAGCGCTGTGGTGGTGCGCGATGCGGTTGGCAATGTGCTGCAGGATGGCGACGCCGTGGTTTTGGTCAAGGATCTGGACGTAAAGGGCGCGGGCCAAACCTTGCGTCGCGGCACGATCATCCGCTCCATTCGGTTAACGGGCGATGCGCAGGAGATTGACTGCAAGCACGACGGTATTCGCGGTCTGGTCCTGCGGGCAGAATTCGTCCGCAAACATTAAAGGCAATCCCAAAGCCTTTCGCCAAACCATCTGACAGGTTAAGGCGCAGGCGCGTTTCAAGCGGGCGTTTAGAGCCGATTTGCCGCCGCAGGAAAGAAAATGCAGGGTCACCTGCCAAAATCGCAGCCGCACCTGAAATTTTTTTCGTGTCTTTTTTCAAAGCCCTATTTTTGGCTTGGCCCAGCCTCGAGGGCAGTCAAATAAACTATAAATACTCAAAGAGAGTCATGGGATTATCCTCATTGCTATGCTGCTAAATCAAAGGAGCAAGCAACTTCTCAACCATGTTCATTACTTAACAATACGGTATTTTCTCTATTGGTAGCATTTTGTTTACCACGTTTCTCAACGTCGGATTCAGAACTCGATCTTAGGCTGGTCAGGTATTCAAAACGAATACACCTCGCTCGTAGCGGGGGAAAACCAGTATGGATGAGGGGCTAGAAATGCTCAGCGTAAACACGAATCAAGGCGCTATGGTCGCGCTTCAAACTTTGAATAAGACCAATTCAGACCTCGACAGAACCCAAAACGCAATTTCGACGGGTTTGAAGGTCGCTTCCGCAAAAGATAATGGTGCAATCTGGGCGATTGCCAACAAGATGCGCTCTGACGTTGGTGCCTATGACCGCGTCCGTGAATCGACTGACCGTGCAGCCTCCATCCTCGACACCGGCATTGCTGCTGGTGAGAGCATCATGGAACTTCTCAACGAGATGAAGGGCAAGGCTTTGGCCGGCACCCAAGCCGGTAACTCGGCCTCGGCTCAAGCCGCGTTGGCCGCAGACTTTGCTCAGCTTCGTGACCAAATCACCAGCGTCATTGCAAACGCCGTCTTCGATGGGGCGAACATGATTGCAGGTACCCCGAACAACGCCGTCGCCTTGGGTGACGCCGCAGGTGGTAACACCATCACCGTCAACGGCGCCAGCTTGGCTTTGGGCGGCACGGTCGTGACGGTTGCAGCCGGTAGCGTTCTGACGGACAACACAACCTCGGCCACCGCTTTGGGCTTGGTCAACGCCTCGATCACCAACTTGGGTACCCAATTGGCAACCTGGGGTGCTGGTGCAAAGCGTTTGGAAGTGCACCGCACCTTCATCGGCAAACTGCAAGATGCTTTGAACAACGGGATTGGCGCGATTGCTGACGCTGACCTCGCCAAGGAAAGCGCCAAGCTGCAGGCTCTGCAAACCAAGTCTCAGCTGGGCATTCAGGCGCTGTCGATTGCCAATAGCTCGTCGCAGGCGGCCCTGTCGCTGTTCCGCTAAACGAACAATAACACACATCTCCTTCAAACTGGGCTCAAGCTGGAAGGCTTGGGCCCTTTTTGATGCCCGCTTAGGGCTTTGGTGAGACTGCCGCTTCACGAGGCGTTGTCTAAAGTTCGGTTTCTTCCGAAAAGTTTGTGACGATAATTTAATGGTTTGGGGCCATTGCCGCCCGAAAATAGGCGCGTTACCCTTCGTTAAAACGGGGGACTATTATGCTTAAGATTTCCGGCCTGACGCATGTGTATAGCAATGGCGTGAAAGCGCTTGATGATGTCAATTTGACCATTTCTCCGGGCATGTACGGCCTTTTGGGGCCTAATGGTGCGGGCAAATCCACCTTGATGCGCACCATTGCGACCTTGCAGACCCCCACATCGGGCGCGATTGAGTTTGGCAAGATTGACGTGCTGCAGCAGCCAGAACTTTTGCGCGAGACTTTGGGCTATTTGCCGCAAGATTTTGGCGTCTATCCGCGCGTGACCGCCAAGGACATGCTGAACCATATGGCCATTCTAAAGGGCTTTGCTGGCGCGAAGGAGCGCAAGGAAGTCGTTGAAGGGCTCTTAAATCAGGTCAATCTCTGGCAGGTTCGCAACAAGGCCATCGCAGGGTTTTCGGGTGGGATGCGTCAACGTTTTGGCATCGCTCAGGCCCTGATTGGGGCTCCAAAACTCATCATCGTGGATGAGCCGACCGCGGGCCTCGACCCAGAGGAGCGCAATCGCTTCTTGAACCTGCTCGCCGCAATCGGCGATGAAGTGGTGGTGATCCTGTCCACGCACATTGTGGAAGATGTCGCCGACCTTTGTCCGGCTATGGCCATTTTGGCTGGGGGTCGGATTGTGGCTGAGGGGGCGCCAAAGGACTTAACCCAGGCCCTGTCGGGCAGGGTCTGGCGCAAGACCATCGCGCGGGCGGCCTTAGCCGATTATCAAGCGCGGATGCACGTGATTTCCTCGCGCCTCTTTGGGGGGCAAACCGTCATTCACGTCTTGGCCGATCAAGAACCCGAGGCTGGCTTTGTCTCGGTCGAAGGCGGATTGGAAGATGTCTATTTCTCAACCCTAGCTGCCATGCGCGCTGCCGCTTGAGATCGGGACCTTCATCATGAAATCCTTGCGCCAATTCCTGTCCGTGGCCGGCTTTGAGTTCGGCTATCAACTCCGTAACCCGGTCCTTTGGGTCAGCTTTACGCTCTTTTTCTTGCTGACTTTCGGGGCTGTCACCGTGGATGAAATCCAGATTGGTGGCACGGGCAATACCAATATTAATTCGCCATTTGCCATCAACCAAACCGTCATGGTGATGGGCATTTTCGCCTTGTTTGCCGTTACAGCCTTTGTGGCCAACGCCGTCACCCGCGATGATGAGACCGGCTATGGCCCGATCCTGCGCGCGACGCGCTTGGGCAAGGGGGCCTATCTGTACGGCCGCTTTGCCGGGTCTTGGATGGCGGCGGCTGTGGGCTATTTGTCGGTACCTTTAGCAATCCTGATCGGCTCTTTCATGCCGTGGCTGGATCAGGAAAAGGTCGGCCCCTTGGTCCTCAGCCATTATGCCTTTGCCTATTTCATCATCGCTTTGCCGATGCTGTTTGTGTTTGGCGCCATGTTGTTTGCCTTTGCGACCGCGACACGGTCGATGATGGGGGCCTATCTGGCGCTTATCGGTATCTTGATTGCCTGGGTCACCACGGGTGTCTTGTTCGACAAGCCTGAGTTGAAGGATGTTGCGGGCCTGGCGGACCCAACAGGTGTCCGCGCCTTGTTCCGGCAAACCGAATATTGGACCGCGGCCGACCGCAACACGCGATTGCCAGAATTGGTCGGCACCTTCCTGCAGAATCGCGCGATCTGGCTTTCGGTCGCCTTGGCCTTTTTGGGCTTGGCTTTCCTCCTCTATCGCCCGGGCGGCAAAGGCGCAAAAGCGGATAAAGCCGCCAAAGCAGGTAAAGCGGTTGCTGCGCCAATTGTGGCCACAGCCCCGGTCATCGCCCCTGTCCTGACAGGTCAAGTCCGCACCGCGCAACTTTGGGCGCGCACCCTATTTGATGTGAGGGCTGTCCTCTTCAGCCCAGCCTTTTTTGTGCTCTTGGCTTTGGGCCTCTTTAACGCCATGGGCGCGCTTCTCTTTGCGGATGAAGTGCGCGGAACCGCGATTGAGCCTGTCACACGGTTGATGGTCGTCGCTCTCCAAAGCTCCTTCTCGATCATCCCCATCATTATCGCAGGCTTTTACGCGGGCGATCTGGTGTGGCGTGACCGCGAGCGGCGCATGGCAGAGATTGTCGATTCCACGCCGGTCAGCGATTGGGCCTTTGTGCTCCCAAAAGTCTTGGCGATTTTCTTGGTCCTTTTGGCGACCAATATTGTCGGCATGCTTGCGGGGATGGGTGTTCAGCTGTTCAAAGGTTATGCAGGCCTTGAGCCCATGGGCTATCTCTTGTGGTGGATTGTGCCCGGCACGATTTCCGCATTGCAACTCGCCATTCTCGCTGTCTTCTTCCAAGCCCTTTCACCAAATAAATATGTCGGCTGGGGGTGTCTGGTTGTCTATCTTGTGGCCTCCATCACCTTGGCCAGCATGGGCTTCCAGCACAATCTCTATAATTTCGGCAGCAGCCCCGGCACGCCTTTGAGTGCCTTTAACGGCATGGCACACTTCTGGATCGGCAAAACCTGGTTCGACCTCTATTGGGGTGCCTTCTGCGTGGTCTTGGTGGTCTTGGCCTATGGCCTCTGGCGACGCGGCGCAGAAACCCGTCTGATGCCACGTATCCGCCGTTTCCCCCGCCGCATGATGGGCGCGACCGGCTTGGTGCTTGCCTCGGCTATTGCAGCCTTCGCAGGTCTGGGCGGCTGGATTTTCTACAACACCAATGTGCTCAACATCTATCAATCCAGCGTCGCTGGCGAAGAAAGCCTCGCTAATGCGGAAAAGGCGCTCGCCCAATATGAAGAGATGCCAGACCCAAAGATTACGGACGTAAAGCTCACCGTCAATCTGCGCCCAAAGGATCGCCAAGCCGATGTCACCGGCAGCTATGTCATCGAAAACCAAACCGGTGCCCCGCTGACCCGCATGATCGCCGTCCTACCTGAAAAGTCGACGGTGGAGCGGGCAAGCCTAACAATCCCCGGCGTCGTGGTTGAAAAGGCGTGGCCAGACTATGGCACCACCCTCTATCGATTTGAGACGCCGATGGCACCGGGCGAAAAGCGTGTGGTGACCTTTGAAACCGTCTATGGCCGCAAGGGCTTTACCAATAACAGAGGTCAAAGCCGCCTGATCGCCAATGGTACTTTTCTCAATAATTTCGAGCTAACGCCCATTTTGGGCGTCTCGCGCGGCAATTGGTTGACCGATCGGTCTAAGCGGCGAAAATACGGCCTCGATCCTGACCGCCGCCCGTATAAGCTTGAAGACCCCAAGGGCGACGCGCATCATTATTTGCGGCCCGATAGCCATTGGGTGAATGCCGATATCACCGTCAGCACAGACGATGATCAAATCCCCATCGCGCCGGGCTATCAGGTTTCAGAGACCAAGAAGGATGGAAGGATCACCCGTCGCTTTGTGACCGAGGCACCCATTCATCACTTCTTCTCGATCCAATCGGCGCGCTATGGCGTGAAGCGGTCGCAAGTCTTAGTGGCGGGCAAGCCTGTCTCGGTCGAGCTCTATCATCACCCGAAACATACCGCGAATTTGGACCGAATGGAGAAAGCGGCCCATCGCTCGCTCGTTCTCTTCTCAGAGCGTTTCTCGCCCTATCAATTCCGTCAATTCCGCATCTTGGAATTTCCGGCCTATGAAACCTTTGCCCAATCCTTTGCCAATACGGTGCCCTTCAGCGAGGACATCGGCTGGCTGCAGGCCAATCGCGATCCTAAGAAAATCGACCTCGTCACCTTTGTGACGGCGCATGAAATCGCGCACCAATGGTTTGCCCACCAATTTGTTGGCGGCGACAAGCAAGGCTCGACCATGTTGTCAGAGAGCTTCTCGCAATATGGCGCGCTATTGGTGATGGAAGACATGTTGGGTCCCGAACATGTCCGCCAATTCCTGAAGAACGAACTTGATTCCTATTTGGGTGCCCGCGGCAGCGAAGTGGTCGAAGAATTGCCGCTCAATCGGGTCGAGAACCAAGGTTATATCCATTATAATAAAGGGGCCTTGGTGATGTATTTCTTGCGCAATGAGGTGGGCGAGGCTCCGGTCAATGCCGCCATCCGCAAGATGATCGCCCAATTCGCCTTTAAGCCCGCGCCCTATCCGACCAGCGCCCAATTCATCGCATTCCTGCGCGAAGAGGTGGGGCCAGACCCGGTTAAACAACAGCTGATCACCGATTTGTTCGAAAAGATCACGCTTTATGATGCCAAAGTATCCAGTGCGACAAAGGTCCTACTCCCCGATGGACGGTGGCAGGTGACGGCAACAATAGAGGCCAAAAAGCTCTATGCCGATGGCGAGGGCAAAGAGACCGAGGCCCCCATGTCTGAAGCTTGGGAAATAGGCCTCTTTAACCTAAAGCCGGAAGATAAGGCCTTTACCAAAGCCAATGTCTTGGCCTTTGAACGCCGCCCGATCCGCAGCGGCCGCCAACAAGTGGTCTTCACTTTGCCCGCGACCTCTGAGCCCAGCTTTATCGGCATCGACCCTTATGTGAAACGGATCGACCGCAATAGCGACGATAATCTCATCGCGGTTGAGGCGGCCACGGCCGGGAAGTAGCGGGGCCTCAGGCCTGAACGCTGTCATCTTGGACGGCAACGTCGAGCTGGGATCTTGTGCCGCAAAGTGCCACAAGATCCCAGCGCTTCGGCGGGGATGACGGTTTTGGGATTTCTTTTTGTCTGGAAGCGCTTTGGTGCCCATTCTGGTCACCCAATCGCTACCGAAATTGTTTCTGCGACCTCTGAGTAGTCAAGTGTCCGTTTTCTTCGAAAACGGATCGCTTGCGACGCAGCGAAGCTGCGCACTTGACGACCCGGATGTCGCGGCCATGCTTCATGATCCATTTTGGTGAAACAAGGTTTCCACCAAAATGGGTCTAGATGGAACTCCCCTCTCCCGCTGGGAGAGGGGTCGGGGGTGAGGGCTTGCGCTCACAAAAATGAAACGATGATGGCCAGCTCTAAACCTCAGAACACAATTAGCTTTTGCCCCCCACAAGCCCTCACCCCTTTCCCCTCTCCCTGTGGGAGAGGGGAGCGCATAGATAAAAACTTATCCCCCACTCCCCAAACCTCAGATATCCTACCCCCATCTCCAATGAGAGGGCGTTGTTGCTGCAGCGGCAACACCGGTTGGGGATTGGTAAGCGGGACTAAGCAGGGTTGAAGTGGCGACCTTGTGTTTC
>NZ_JADCBK010000037.1 GCF_020253525.1 Aquidulcibacter sp. | reverse complement strand
TGAGATTGGTCGCGTCAATATCGCAGCCCGCTCGGTCGGGATCGCCAAGCGCGCTTTGGCCGAAAGCGTCAAATATGCCCAAATGCGCAAGACCATGGGCAAACCGATCTGTGAGCATCAGGCCATCCAGCTGAAGCTGGGCGAAATGGCCGCCAAGACACGCGCCGCCGAACTTCTGACCCAGGATGCCGCTGCCGCCTTTGACCGGGGTGAGCGGATCGACATGGAAGCAGGCATGGCGAAATTCTTCGCCTCGGAAACCGCTGTCGAAGTCTCGCTGGAAGCCATGCGCATCCATGGCGGCTATGGCTATTCCAAAGAATATGTCATCGAACGCCTCTATCGCGACGCGCCTTTGATGTGCATCGGCGAAGGCACCAACGAAATGCAACGCATCATCATCGCCAAGCAATTGGTGGCCCGCAATCCGATTTAGGGGGGTGGAATGAAAGAGCGAATGCGGATGAAGCCACCCTCAATTCTTAGGGCTCTTGTCATGAGGAATTTAGCGTACTCTTTGTTGCTGATTGGATCGCTAGTGCCTTTAAGCGGTGCTGCTTCTGATCGAATTGTGGCGCCAAGCGATCGGGATTTGTCACCCGTCCTGCCATTGTTATGGATTTTGCCGGTCAATGAAGGCACCGCGGCAACCAATGAAAGCGAAGGTCAACCAATTGTTGAAGTTAATGTCGTCCCTGACGGTGGGGTCGAGTTAACGTCGCCAAAGGGCGCAGAGTTTCTTGACCCAGCTTTGCCGATTGGAACAAGGCTCGCCAAAGTGCGTGGCGGAAGTAATGCTACAGTTTATTGCGATACGCGGTTCAGCTCGACCGTGCGCCGATGTTTTGGCGATTCGAAGAATAGCGGCACCCTTGATTATGTTTGCACGACGAAAGGTGGAGGCACATTTCAGACATCCTGGTTGCCGGCAAGAATGCAATTTGGCACTATGGGCGTCGGATTATGTATCTATATCGATGCTAAAAATCGGGCCACATACCGCCCTATCGGTCGCGAGGCGTTCACACCCGATACCATTTGGTTCAAAGTTGAGCGTGGATATGTAAAGTGGGACTATCGCCTCCACTGGGGTTTCAAGAACCAAAATGGTGATGAGGAGCTATTTGGCTTATTACCGTTCAAATGGAACGAAACCGATCAAACAATTACCCAACGCTTCGGTGGTGTGACAATTGAACTCTTGCGGCCTTCCGAGATTGGCAAGCCCGTTATGCTCCGTATTCAGTCTATTGATCCTAGCCGTCCTCTTGGGTGCTTCTCACCAATTTCGCGCCTTGGTAGCGGTGGGCCCTTGATGCCGGAGACGACTGGGTCACTGACTTCATTATGTTTAGAGAAGATTGCCTTGCAGCGCTTACAACGTGAGGCAGGTGTCCCAAACCCATGATGTCTGAAGGCGAAGGTACCAACGAAATGCAACGCATCATCATCGCCAAGCAATTGGTGGCCCGCAATCCGATTTAGGGGGGTGGACCGCAATGATCCTAGAGACCGCCCGGCTAATTCTGCGCCCTCCCGCCGAAGCGGATTTTGAGGCTTGGGCCGCCCTTTTGGCCGATCCAGACTTGCTTGAAGAGGGCGAAAAGCCAGTAACTGGCCCTGAAGCTTGGCGTGCGTTTGCGGCGGCGGCTGGGTCTTGGTATCTGCGTGGCTATGGCGTGTTTGGGGTTTTTGAGCGGGAAAGTGGGTCATTCATTGGCCGTGTTGGACCTCATAAGCCCTATGGCTGGCCAGACCGAGAACTCGGATGGGTCATTGCGCCGCGTTACCAAGGTCAGGGCTATGCCGTCGAGGCCGCAAGCGCGTGTCGTGACTGGATTTTTGATGTCCTGAAATGGCCCCACATTATCCATACGATTCGTCCTGAAAATCTTGCTTCTTGTGCCATCGCGACGAAAATCGGATCCAGAAATTTAGGGCCGGTCCAATTGCCGCCCCCCTATGACAAAGTCCAAAATGACAAATGGGGCCAAACCCGAGACGCGTATTTGAAGCGGGAGCGCCATGTTTGACGGCTTATCCTAATAAGATTTCTCACCCGTAGCCCCTAACCCGGCAATCATGTATATACATGTATATACGACCATTGGAGGACAGGACCATGGCACCCTACAGAACCAAGACCTTCAAAAGCGGCAATAGCCAAGCGGTTCGCTTGCCAAAGGCGCTGGCCTTTCCGGATGGCACGGAGCTGGAGATGGAACGCGAAGGGGATGTTATTACCCTGCGACCAACCCCGCGGTCCGGCAAGATTAGTTTCCAACAAATGCTAGCAGAGCTCCGTAACCTGCCTGACGTCGCCGACATTGAAGCGCGCGATCCCGATATCTTTCCTGAACGCGAGGGGTTATGAGCCCGCTTTACCTGCTCGATACCAGCGTTGCCCTTGAAGTTCGCGATCGCAGTCGGGACATTCTAGATAAGCTGCAAAGTTTAAGCGGGCGGCTTGCGATTTCTGTCATCACGCGTGTTGAGCTTGAGGGTGGCGTACACCGAGAGCCATCGTCCGCAGCACTTAGGCGACAGCGACTTGATGTATTCCTTTCCTTCATGCCCGTGCTCCCCTTCGAAGAAAAAGACGCCGAGAAATATGGCCTCATCTTACGATCACGTGGGTTTTCACGTCGCAAAATCCTAGACCGGATGATTGCTGCCCAAGCCCTAAATGCACAGGCCACATTGGTGACGCTCAATCCGCAAGACTTTGAAGAAATCACGGACTTAGAGGTGTTGGGATGGTAAAGACTTGGCGCACCGGCTCGTGCCATTGTGGCGACGTGCGCTTTCGCGTGTTCACCTCCGATGCGGTTGAAGCCGAAGCCTGCAATTGTTCCATCTGTACACGGACGGGCTTTGTACATCTGATTGTGCCGATGGCGCATTTTGAGCTAACGGCTGGCGCGGATAAGCTGACGTCTTATCGGTTCAACACCGGAGTCGCCAATCATACCTTTTGCACCCGATGTGGCGTGAAAGCTTTCTATACCCCGCGCTCTAACCCCGATGGGGTCAGCGTCAACGCTAATTGCTTTGATCCCGGTCAAGCGCCTGTCCTTTCGATTGTGCCCTTTGATGGTCAGAATTGGGAAGCCAATGCCGCCAAACTGGCCCATAAGTCTGCTCCACCCACGGAAGGGGAAACAGCATGAGAATTTCACTTTTGGCCTCCATTCTGGCGGGCTGCGTTGCACTATCGGGCTGCATTGCCGGAACCATGGGGCGGGCAAAGGATGCCGCACCCCCCACCACGGTCGCCGCTGTTGATCTTAATCGCTATGCTGGCAAATGGTATGAGATTGCCCGCTACCCTAATAGTTTCCAGAAAAAGTGCGAGGGCGTGACCGCCGAATATGCCCTGCGCCCCGATGGTCGGGTCAGCGTCACCAACACCTGTGCGACAGGCACCAGCGACGGCAAACCGCGCAGCGCGCAAGGGGTGGCCGCGGTCATTGCGGGCTCGAACAATGCGAAGCTGGCGGTCAATTTCGCGCCGATTCCCCTGCCAAAGGGGCAAGGCAATTATTGGGTGATTTATCTCGACCCCGAGTATCAGACGGCCTTGGTTGGCAGCCCTAATGGCGCTTACCTCTGGCTATTGGCCCGCACCAAGACCATCACCGCCGAGCAGCGCGCCGCGTTGAATGCAGCAGCAGAGCGCAATGGCTTTCGCACAGACCTCCTCAAAGAGACGGTTCAGCCCTAATGCAGACATCTGGCCTTCCCCTAACGGGCATTAAAATCCTGTCGATTGAGCAATATGGCGCAGGCCCCTATGGCACGATGTTGCTGGCGGATCTGGGTGCCGAAGTCATCAAGATTGAGGCACCCAGCATGGGCGGCGATGTGAGCCGCGCGACAGGCCCTTACTTTCTGGGCGAGCAAGACAGCCAATTCTATCAGACCTTTTCGCGCGGCAAATCCTCCATCGCGCTCGAGATCAAGACTGCCGAAGGCCGGGCGCAGTTTGAGGCATTGGTCAAAGAGGCCGATGCTGTGGCCAATAATCTGCGTGGCGATCAGCCTGCCAAGATGGCCATCACCTATGAAGATTTGAAAGCCATCAATCCCAAGATCGTCTGCGCACATCTTTCCGCCTACGGACGGGATAATGAGCGGGCATCTTGGCCCGGTTATGATTATCTGATGCAGGCCGAAGCGGGCCTAATGTCGATGAGTGGCGAACCCGATGGCCCACCGGTTCGGTGCGGTCTGTCGATCATTGATTTTCACACTGGAAGCCAATTGGCCGTGGGCCTTCTGGCGGGCATTTTGGGTGCGCACCGTACCGGTCAAGGCTGTGACATCGATGTGGCATTGTTTGATACCGCGCTTCACCAACTCTCCTATCCCGCCACGTGGTATTTGAATGAGGGCGTCGAAGTGGGCCGCTTGCCGCGCGGAGCGCACCCGTCCATTGCGCCCAGCCAAGCCTTTAAGACCCAAGATGGCTGGTTGATGCTGATGTGCCAGACCCCCAAATTCTGGGAGATTTTTTGCGCCAAAGTCGGCCGCCCAGACCTGCTTACCGATCCCCGCTTTGCCAGCATCCCGGCGCGACGCCAGAATCTGGCGGATTTGACAGCGGTTTTGGATGACGTGCTGGGCAGAGATACAACGGCTGCGTGGATCGCGCTTTTGGGCGGCCACGTCCCTGTCGCGCCCATTTATGACATCGGCCAAGCCCTCGACAGCACCCATGTGAAGGCCATTGGCATGACCGATGCGGTCGACCATCCCGACGCACCGGGTGGCCGCTTGCGCATGCTGGCCAGCCCGATCAAAGTCAATGGCAAGCGGCCCGTTGGAAAACGGGCACCCAAAATGGGAGAACATTGAGCGATGAAACTCCAAGGCCTCAAAGTTCTGGACCTCTCCGCCTTTTTGCCAGGGCCCCATATGACCATGATGATGGCTGACCATGGGGCCGATGTGGTGATGGTAGAGCCTGCCAATGGCGTGGGCGAACCGACCCGCGTGATCGGCTATAAGACCGAAGACGGCGTGTCGGTCTGGTTTCGCAATATCGCGCGGGGCAAGCGCAGCCTGAAGATCAATCTGAAAGATCCTGAGGCGCGTGCGCTGTTCTTGAAGCTGGCCGCAGAGGCGGATGTGATTGTTGAAGCTTTCCGTCCGGGCGTCGTGAAGCGGCTTGGCGTGGATTATGACACGATTGCCGCGATCAATCCGCGCATCGTCTACTGCTCTATCGCGGGCTTTGGCCAAGACGGCAAATATGTGAACAAACCCGGTCATGATCTCACCATGGAAGCCATGGCGGGGCTGGTTGATCTGAACCGGGGCCTGACCGACAATAAGCCCGCCAGCCCGTCTATCCCGGCGGCGGATATGGCCGCGAGCCTGATGGCATTTGCCGCGATCATGATGGCCCTCTATCGCCGCGCAGAAACGGGCAAGGGCGATTATATCGATCTTTCTATGTATGATGCCCTTCTGGCTTGGACGCCCAATGTTCTTGGGCCCGTCTTTGCCGATAATGCCCATCCCGTAGCAAAGGAGATGCGGCCATTTGGTGGCGCGGCCATGTATCGGCCTTATGAGACCAAGGATGGAAAGTTCTTGGTCTTGGGTGGGTCCGAGCATCATTTCGCGAAAAACTTGCTCGACGCGTTGGGCCGGCCTGATCTGTTCGACTATGCCAAGCTTGAGCCCGGCCCCGGCCAAGACCCGCTCAAGCGCTATTTTGAGGAAACCTTTGCCAGCAAGACCTTGGACGAGTGGAGCGACTTTCTAAAGGACGTCGATCTGTGCTGGGCCCCCGTGCGCAGCCTAAAGGATGCGATGGAAGACCCCTATACAATCTCGCGCGGCATGGTGCTGACCGATGCAGACGGACATAAGCATTTGGGCATTCCCATTCGCTTCCGTGATGAGCCGGGCGAAGCGCGCTTGACCTTGCCAGACTATGGGGCCGATTCGGAAAGCTTGGCGGCAGAGGCAGGCCTTGATGCCAGCGCAATTGCGGCCTTGAAGGCGCGTGGTGCGATCTGATGGTAGATGTCACAATCCCAGAGGCTCTGCGACAACAAGCCATTTGGTGCAAAGCGTTCGACTCCCCCTTTACAGCCCAGCTCTGCGACATCATGGCCGCGGACTTTGAAGCGGGTGGCATCATCGCAGACTTGACGCAGGCGTGGATAACCCATCCGATCCAAGATGCTTTGGCGCTGCGCTTGGCAGGTGCCCTGCATGCCCTTGTCCTGACCGATCCTGATGGCAGTTTGGCGCAAGTCTGGCCGCAGCAAGGCCGCCCTTGGTCTATGGCGGAAGCTTGGCCGGTCGCGGTGGAAAGCCTGCGCATGCGAGGGGCGTGGGTGCGCGAATTTCTAAAGTCCCCACCACAGACCAATGAAGTGCGCCGCGCTATGGGCCTGTGGCCCGGCCTGTGTGCCGCCGCTGAGGCTTTTGACGGGCCGATAGACGTGCTGGAGCTTGGGGCATCGGCCGGGCTCAATCTCAGCATGGACCGCTTTCATTATGATTTTGGCAGCTGGCAGTGGGACAGCCCCATCGCGGGACCGCGCGTCGAACTCTCAACCCAGTGGAGCGGCCCTGCTCCGCGCTTTCCAGCCCATGCCGCCATCCGCAACCGCGCGGCCTGCGACCAAAACCCCCTGAACGCGGCTTTGCCAGAAGACCGTTTGCGCTTACGCGCCTATATCTGGCCTGACCAGCCCGAGCGGTTAGAGCGGTTGAATGCGGCGATGGAAATTGCCGCGGCTCAGTCCATCACACCCGACAAAGGCGATGCAGGTGACTGGATTAAGGCCAAGCTTGCGGCCCGCGCGAAAGATGCTTTGACGGTCATCTATCATTCCGTCTTCTTCCAATATCCGCCGCAAGCCGTACGCGATGCCATCACGCTGGCCATTGAGACCGAAGGCGCACGCGCCACGCCTGAGGCCCCGCTGGCGTGGTTACGGTATGAGCCCGGTGGGATTTTGGGACGGGCTCAAGATGGTGCCAGCATGACTCTGGAACTGATCGAGTGGCCGTCTGGGCGCAAGCGGGTGCTGGCAGATATTGATCCCCATGGCCGCTTTGTGCACTGGCATGGGGCCTAAAGCGAACTCACCTCAATAATGCGGTGGCTTTTGATCCGGCGGTGGCGGTTCTGAGCTGTCGTGCTGGCGCTGCGCCTCCCGCTCTAACAGGAGTTCCAGCCGACGGTTGAGGCGCTTAATCTCATCGGCTTGCTGATGGGATAGGTCCGACAGCTCTTCAACGGTGCGCATCAAATGCATGACGTGAACTTCTAAGGCTTCCACGCGTTCTTCCATACTTCCTGCCCTCTTTATGCCCTGCTCTTAAAGCAAGATTGCTGAATGGGTGACATTATTGTCAGCACAAGCCGCCTTGTTTCTGCCGCCGCCTCAGACCATGTTCGCACCATCCCTTTAGGAAAGTAGAATTTATGCGCCTCGTCCTGACCCTCTCTGCCTTGAGCCTGCTATCGTCTGCCGCCTTGGCCCAAACCCCTACCCCCGCGACAGCACCAACAGCCCCTGCCGCAGCTGTGACACCTGCTGCACCGGCCTTCACGCAAGTGGCTCTGCCCTATGCTTATGGCGCTCTGGAGCCGATCATTGATGAAGCCACCATGCGCCTCCATTTTGAGCGTCACCATGGCGCACAAGTCGCGGGTCTCAATGCCGCTATCAGTGCCAATCCAGCCTATGCAGGCAAAAGCTTAGAAGCACTGCTGGCCTCGGCCTCTACCGCGCCAGCCGCCATCCGCAATAATGCTGGCGGGCATTGGAACCACAGCTTTTTCTGGAAGATCATGACCCCTGTGGGTACGGGCGGCGCGCCTTCACCCGAACTGACCGCCGCAATCAACCGCGACTTTGGTTCGCTGGATGCCTTTAAGGCCCAGTTCCGCGCGGCATCCATGGGCCGTTTTGGCTCTGGTTGGGCTTGGTTGATCGTGAAGCCAGACGGCAAATTGGCGGTCGGCTCTACCCCCAATCAGGATAATCCTCTGATGGATATTGGCGATTTCCGCGGCAAGCCGATCCTTGGCAATGATGTGTGGGAACACGCCTATTATCTGAAGTACCAAAACAAGCGCGCCGATTATGTCGATGCGTGGTGGAGCCTGATTAACTGGAACCAAGTCTCCAAACTCTATGCGGAGGCCGTAAAGCCTTAGGGTTCAGAGTGAGGCTGATTTATAGACGACACGTGGAAGGCTTTGGTGAGGCATAGGCCGTACCAAAGCCATGTCCAGACGAGTCGAAACAAACACCCCGCTAAACCTGCGGCGGAAGCACGATCACATAGTGCTTTTCCATATCTTCCAGCACGTCCCACACGCCCTCAAACCCGTTAGGAATGACAAAGCCATCTCCGGCTTGCACCTCAATGACCTCGCCCGCAGACGATGTTAGACGCGCGCGGCCCTTGGTGATGTGGCAATATTCCATCTCGTCATAGACAACCCGCCACGCGCCACGTGTGGCATGCCAAATGCCAGCAAAGACCCGTCCATCAGGGCTTTCATATAAATTCTGCGTTCCCCCTGCCGCCCCAGCCTGCACCACACGATCCGGCGCAGGCTGCCAGGGTTCGACTGGTTCCACCGCATCGCGAAACAGGATGATCCGCATCAGGTCTTCGCGGCTGTGGAAGCGGGGGACGGCGCGGCCGGAGCTGGAGCCACCGTTGGCACCGGGGCCGGGGGCGGGATAATACGTGGGGCCAAATTCGTCTTCACATCCCGCGCATCATAAGCATCGGCGCGGTCTGTTGGTTTTGGACCCTTGCCAAGGATGATCTCTGCGGTGGCTTGAAACCGTGTGATCTCTTCGGTGTCAAACCGATCGAAGAACGGATCATAAAAGCCGTTAGACCAGAAGGGATCATAATAGCTGACCCAGCCATAGCGGGGATGGAAGGTCCGGAAGGAAGAATAGCCAAATCCGCCGCCAAACGCCCATCGCGACCTCAATTGAGGGCGGCTATAGGTCTTGGGATCGGTCGCGCGTTGGGCAATCTGAAACCAATCATAGCCGTTATCAATGGTCACATCGGCAGCGCGTAGCAAGAGCGAATCTTCAACCCGTTGGCGGGTCGTCTTGCTATTGCCTTCAAACGTAATGCGATAGCGATTGGCTTCAATCCGTTGATCCGTGAAGCCAAATTTGCCTGTTGCTGCGGCCTGATAAGGCGTTGGTCCTGACTTCGTCGTCGTTGTGGCACAGGCCGATAGGCCGACCGTCGCAGCAAGGGCAATCAAAGTTACAAGCGTTTTCATCTCATCTCTCCACTTGCCCGTCCCAAGGCTAAACATGCGCGCAAGCGCCGCATTCGGCAAGGGTTAACCACTGTTCCGGCGGACATATTTTTGTGTTTGGTGGACCCGGATGGCAACACCCACACCACCACCCAAAACAATGTCATCCCCACCGGAACGAAGTGGAGAGCGGAGACCTCAGGGGACTTTGCGGCAGGAGATCCCGGATCGGCTACGCCGTCCGGGATGACATCGCCCTTGGTGTCATCAAGGCGAACCCCGCGCCTTGCCCCACAAGGCCTCGCGCGCTAAAGCCAGCCGATGACAGACGCACTTGAAAAAACCATTCCCAAAGTTGGCATTGTATCGCTGGGCTGCCCGAAGGCGCTGGTGGATAGTGAGCGGATTATCACGCGCTTGCGGGCTGAAGGCTATCAGATTGCCCCCGATTATAGCGGGGCAGACCTGGTGTTGGTGAATACCTGTGGCTTTCTCGACTCGGCACGCGAAGAAAGCTTGGATGCCATTGGCGAGGCGATTGCCGAAAATGGCAAAGTCATCGTCACCGGCTGTCTGGGGGCAGAGCCGGATGTGATCCGCGAGCGTCATCCAAAGGTTTTGGCGATCACCGGCCCGCAGCAATATGAGAGCGTGATGTCGGCGGTGCACACCGCGCTGCCGCCCAGCCATGACCCGTTCTTGGATCTGGTGCCCGAAGGCGGGGTTAAGCTGACGCCGCGCCATTATGCCTATTTGAAAATCTCTGAGGGCTGCAACAATCGCTGTTCCTTCTGCATCATCCCCAAGCTGCGCGGTGATCTCGTGTCGCGCCCCGCCGCCCATGTCATGGCAGAGGCTGAGAAATTGGTGGGCGCAGGCGTGAAAGAACTCTTGGTGATCAGCCAAGATACCTCCGCCTATGGCCTCGATATTGGCTATGCCACCAGCAGCTGGAAGGACCGCGAGTATCGCGCGAAATTCTATGATCTCTGCAAGGACTTAGGCAGTTTGGGTGCGTGGGTGCGCCTGCATTATGTCTATCCGTACCCCCATGTAGATGAAGCCATTCATCTGATGGCAGAGGGCAAAATCCTGCCTTACCTCGACATTCCGTTTCAGCACGCAAGCCCGCGTGTGTTGAAGGCGATGCGCCGCCCTGCCAATCAAGACAAGCAGGCCGCCCGCATTGCCAAATGGCGGTCAGAATGCCCTGATCTTGCGATCCGCTCGACCTTTATCGTTGGCTTCCCCGGCGAGACGGAGGAAGATTTCAGCCTCTTGCTCGACTTCATGCGCGAAGGCCAAATCGACCGAGTTGGCTGTTTCAAATATGAAAATGTCGTCCATGCCGCCTCGCGCGACCTTGAAGGCCAAGTGCCCGAGGAAGTGAAGGAAGAACGCTGGCACCGCTTTATGGAAGTCGCCCGCGAAGTCTCCGAACAGCGTTTGGCCACCAAGATCGGGAAAGAAGTCGATGTCATCATTGATGAGGTTGATGATGAAGGCCCGATTGGCCGTACGGTTTGGGATGCGCCAGAAGTGGATGGCGCGATTGAGCTGCACGGCTTTAAGAAGGCCAAGCCCGGCGATATCGTGCGGGCGCGCGTGGTAGATGCGGGTGATTATGATCTGGTTGGCGAAGCGATCTAGTTTTTCGTCGCCAACCACCAGCCGCCAAAACTGAGGCCCAGCACCAGGGTCAATAGGACGGCCTGTTGGCTGAGGCCGTAAGCAGCAGCACTTCCCAGAACGGCCGATTGGATAATGGGCAGACCCGTGGGGGCCAGATAGGCAAGCAGGCTCAAAACGATCACCATGAGCATGATCCCAGTCACGTCGCGCCAAACCTGTTTGCGCGCGATATCGGCTTGAACTTCCTTCATGACGCCCGCCACAAAGGCTTCGTTAGAGGCAGCTTCTTCAAAAGCCTGGGCTTCCAAGAATAAGGATTTGAGAGCGAGATCGTCTTGGTTCATGGCTGATGGCTTTCTGACAGATCGAATTTGGCCGTTGGGGCCGCGGGGCGCAAGTCCCGCATGACTTCGAGGGCGCGTTCTCGCCCGCGCTGGGCGTGGCTTTTGACGGTGCCAAGCGGCATGGACAAAGCTTGGGCGGCTTCGGCATGGGACAGGCCAGCCCCGAAGCAGAGGGAAACCACCAATCGCTGATCGGGGGAGAGGGCTTCTAGCACTTTATCGAGGTCGAGCTTGGCGGCGAGGCCTGCTTCTTGGGTGCCAATTTGGTCTTGATCGGCGAGCCAATCGGTGTCGCGCTTTTGCGACCGGGCTTGGCTGCGACGTTGGTCATGGGCGGCATTGACGGCGATGGAAAACAGCCAACCCCGAAAACTGCCCCCCGCTTGGTCTGCCCCGCGCCAACGCGAGAGATTTCTCCAAGCTTTCAAAAAAGTCTCCTGTGCCAGATCGTCGGCCAAGCTTGGCTCTTGGACCATCCGGCACAGGAAGCCACGAACGGCGGCTTGATGACGGCGCACCAGCTGGTCAAACGCGTTGGAGGAACCCGTGCGGGCGCGCTTGACCAAGGCTTCATCAATATCGCTGACAAGCGTTTGACTGGTGTGCATGGTCATGACCGAGTTCGCGTTTCCCCTCGTCTTATTGCGGTTCAGACGAAGGAGCAGGGCGGCGCAAGCGCCAGCTCAAAAGCTGACCTGCGCCGGTAAAGGCCAAAACAACACCAATCAGGATCAAGATTGTGCCCACGCCGAAGCCTTCGTCATTGCCTGTTAGCATCACAATTCCACCTGCAACACAAAAGCCCAAGCCCATCATCAGGCTGATAATGCCAGCGCGAAGGTCCATTTCTGGCGAGTTGGGGGCCTTCACCATGAGCTTTAGCGTGGTCTCATCCAGCTTTTGGCCAGAGGCGATGACTTGGCGCAGGGTTTCTTGCTGGCCTTCGCGGACTTTGGCGTTCCAATAGAGCGTCGCGAGTACCCCGACGGTGATGCAGAAGAAGAGCATGAAGGGGACGAATTCACCAACATTTTCCATTTTTTATTCCTTTTCTCATGTGCGGCGACGGCAAAAATAGGTGACGCCGCCGCAGCTGGATTTGGATGCAGCCAAGCTGCATTCTTTAGGACTAACGAGCAAGCGTGGCTTGGGCGGGGGCCGAGGCGGTGGCAATCACCACCAGATCATAGGTCTCTAGCCGCTCTCGTACGCTTAAGGGCAAGGACAGCCAAACCGCACGATTGGCTTTCAAGGCCTTGATATCGATGGCCTGGCCTTCCGCCGTCGGTTTCGGCGACAGCTGGGTTAGGATTGAGCAGGTCTTGGCACTAAAGGCTTGGCGGCCCGTGGGTTGGCACAAGGTATGTCGGCTGACGGGGTGAGCTAAGTCTTTTGCCCACGCCAATTGGGCAGGCTTTAGGGGGGTGACGACCTGTTGTGGTTTGGCTTTCGCCTGCGGAATGGCTGCAAATACGGGGCTTGCGAGGCCTAGGCTCAAGCAAAAATGGCCGGTGGCGAGGATCAGGGGGAGGGTTTTCATGTTGGTATCCTTATTGTTGGTTGGATACAGATAAGACGCCACTGCCCGAGGATTTGGATGCGCCAGATTTCCGCATGGGATGATATTTTTCGTGTTGGCAAAACTAGTCTATAGGATTTGCTATGGCTGATGACGTTTCCCCCCTCTCGACAGCGCAATCCATCACTTCTGATGGGCTGTTGCTAGATTGCTGGTATTTTGCCGCGACGTCGGCAGAGCTGAAGGCGGGCAAGCAATTCCGGCGCATGATTGTGGGCGAGCCCGTGCTTTTGGGCCGAACCGCACAGGGTGAGGTTTTGGCGATCCGCGACGTCTGCCCGCATCGCGCGGTGCCCTTGTCGGCTGGGCGTCAAGTTGAGACCAATGGCCAAGCCACCATTGAATGCCCCTATCATGGTTGGCGCTTTGGCGGCGATGGCGTTTGCAAGCTGATGCCGTCCTTGGTCGAAGGCCAACCCTATGACCCGTCCAAAGTGAAGGTCCGGCGCTATCCCCATGCAGAGCGCAATGGCCTCGTCTTTATCTATCTCTCGTCCGACCCCCGGTTTGACGGCACGCCCGACCTTCCCCCACCAGATTTCGGGATTAAAGCGGATAAGCCCAAATTCGTGGTCAGTCGGGTGTTTGAAGCCCATATGGACAATGCGGTGGTGGGGCTGATGGACCCGGCCCACGTGCCCTTTGTGCATAATCAATGGTGGTGGCGGCCGCCGTCTGTTGGCCTCAAGATCAAGGAAAAGCAATTTGAGCCGCGGCTGTATGGCTGGGCCATTGCGCGGCACGCCCCGTCGTCAAACTCTCTGGCCTATCGCCTCTTGTTCGGGGAAGGGGTGACGACCGAGATTGTGTTCATGGTGCCGGGCTTTCGCTGGGAAGTGGTGGAAAATGACAAGAGCCAATTCTTTACGCTGACCTGTCTCACGCCAATCGACGGCAAATCGACGCTGATTACTCAAATTAGCTATTGGACGGCGGCCCCACTGCTCGATCTGATCAAGCCGATTTTAATCCCCGCAGCCCGCGAATTTCTGGACCAAGATGGCCGCATGGTGGACCTGCAGAATAAAGGCCTGCCATTTACCAAAGGCATGCTTTGGATTGACGACATCGACGTACAAGCTAAGTGGTACAACAAACTCAAGCGGGAATGGGCGCAAAGTCGGGCTGAGGGGCGGCCCTTTTCTAACCCTATCCGTCCACAAAGCTTGAAGTGGCGCAGTTGATTTAACGCACGTGCGACGAATAGGCTTGCGTCAACGCGGTAGGTCAGCCATCGTGTTAACAAAGCACGTGCAGGGGCTCAGGGGAGATTAAGCTTCATGCGAATAGCCATATTGAAGGAAACGCGCGACGGGGAAACCCGGGTGGCGGCCTCGCCAGAAACGATCAAGAAACTTACCGCAGCGGGCCATCAGATCGTGATCGAAACCGGTGCCGGGGATCAGGCCTCTTCGCCAGACCGTCTATTCGTCGAAGCTGGCGCTGAAATCGCTGCCGATGCGAAGGCGACCCTGAAGGGCGCTGACCTTGTGTTGAAGGTGCGTCGCCCCAGTGCGGCTGAGCTGAAGCTGGTGCCGAAGGGCGCGGGCGTTGTGGCTTTTTGGAATCCCCATGGCGATAAAGCGCTGATTGAGTCGGCTGCCAAGGCTGGCGTGGTTGCGTTGTCGATGGAATTCACCCCGCGTATCACCCGCGCGCAGGCCATGGATGCTTTGTCCTCGCAAGCAAACTTGGCAGGCTATCGCGCCGTGATTGAAGGTGCGGCGCTCTATGGTCGGGGCTTTCCGATGATGATGACGGCAGCAGGAACGGTTGCCGCCGCCAAATGCTTTGTCATGGGGGCAGGCGTGGCCGGTCTTCAGGCCATTGCAACCGCGCGTCGCTTGGGGGCCATCGTCACGGCAACCGATGTGCGCCCAGCCGCCAAAGAACAAGTTGCGTCACTGGGGGCCAAGTTCATCGCGGTTGAGGATGAAGAGTTTAAAGCCGCCGAGACCGCCGCTGGCTATGCCAAGCCCATGAGTGCGGAATATCAGGCCAAGCAAGCTGTCCTTGTTGGCGATCATATTGCCAAGCAAGATGTGGTTATCACCACGGCCCTAATCCCCGGCCGCCCCGCCCCTGTTTTGGTGACGCCTGAAATGGTCGCCGCCATGAAGCCCGGCAGCGTGATCGTGGATTTGGCGGTGGAGCAAGGGGGCAATTGCCCATTGTCCAAGGCCGATGAATTGGTGATCACCGAAAATGGCGTGACCATTGCGGGCTTTGCCAATTTGCCCGGTCGCTTGGCTGCGGATTCCAGCGCGCTTTATGCGAAGAATTTGCTCAATCTTCTGCCTTTGTTGACAGACGCAGAAACCAAAGCCTTCGCCCCCCATTTCGACGACGATATCATTCAGGGCATGCTGCTCACCCGCGATGGCGCGGTGGTGCACCCCTCCCTGACAGCAGCATGAGGATTGAACATGGAAGCCGTTGATCCCACCGTTTTCCGCCTCGCCATTTTCGTGTTGGCGATTTTTGTTGGTTATTATGTGGTGTGGAGTGTGACTCCCGCCCTGCATACGCCTTTAATGGCCGTGACCAACGCGATTTCCTCGGTCGTTGTCGTGGGTGCCTTGATCGCAGCTGCCGCCACCCTGCCAGATGGCGGGGCGGATGGCGCGACCTGGGTGTCTCGTGGCATGGGTGCTGTTGCTGTGGCCTTGGCCGCCGTCAATATTTTCGGCGGATTCCTCGTGACCCAACGCATGTTGGCCATGTACAAAAAGAAGGAGCGTACAGCTCCTGGAAAGGGCGGCCACTAAGATGACCCCATCCATTGCAGCCCTTCTCTATCTCGTCTCCGGGGTCCTATTCATTCTAGCCCTGCGAGGGCTTTCGAGCCCAGAGACAAGCCGCCAAGGCAATATGTATGGCATGGTCGGTATGGCGATTTCGGTCGTCACGACTTTGCTTGCCGTCAAACTGGATGTGACGACGATTGGCCTCATCCTCGCCGCAACCGCTGTTGGCGGTGGCGTCGGGGCGGTTCTGGCGCGCAAGATCGCCATGACCAGCATGCCGCAATTGGTAGCAGCCTTCCACTCGCTTGTCGGTCTGGCCGCTGTTCTGATCGCGGGTGCGGCTATGTATAGCCCCGAAGCCTTTCGCATTGCGGCGGAAGGCGGCGGTATCAAGACCGTATCCTTGGTCGAAATGGGCCTTGGGATTGCCATTGGCTCAATCACCTTTACCGGCTCGCTGATCGCCTTTGCCAAGCTAAATGGCAATATGAGTGGCGCGCCCATCATTCTGCCTGCCCGCCATTTGCTGAACATCTTGATTTTGGTCGGGATCATCGCCCTGATTGGCATCTTGATCGCAAGCCATGGTGCAGCGCTTTGGGCCTTCTGGGCGCTGGTTGCTCTGTCCTTCCTATTGGGCGTCACCTTGATCATCCCCATCGGTGGGGCCGACATGCCGGTCGTTGTTTCGATGCTCAACTCCTACTCAGGTTGGGCGGCAGCAGCCTTGGGCTTCACGCTTGAGAATAATGCCCTGATCATCACCGGGGCCTTGGTTGGTTCGTCAGGGGCGATCCTCTCCTACATCATGTGTAAGGGCATGAACCGCAGCTTCATCTCGGTCATTTTGGGCGGTTTTGGTGCTGCCGATGGCGCCGCAGTCGCGGGTGGCAAGATTGAGACCCGGCCCGTGAAGCAAGGCAGCGCCGATGACGCGGCCTTCATCATGAAAAATGCAGAGCGTGTCATCATTGTGCCGGGCTATGGCATGGCGGTGGCGCAGGCTCAGCATGCGCTGAAAGAAATGGCCGACAAGCTGAAAGCCGAAGGCGTTGAGGTCAAATATGCGATCCACCCCGTTGCGGGCCGCATGCCGGGCCATATGAACGTCCTCTTGGCCGAGGCCCAAGTGCCCTATGACGAAGTATTTGAGTTGGAAGATATCAACTCAGAATTTGGTCAGGCTGATGTGGCCTATGTCATTGGTGCCAATGACGTGACCAATCCTTCCGCAAAGACCGATCCGCAAAGCCCCATCTTCGGCATGCCGATCCTGGACGTGGAAAAGGCCAAGACGGTCTTGTTCATCAAGCGCGGCATGGGTTCTGGCTATGCGGGGGTGGAGAATGAACTCTTCTTCCGCGACAACACTATGATGTTGTTTGCCGATGCCAAGAAGATGACGGAAGCTATCGTGAAGTCATTATGATGAGGGAAATCTTAAACTGATCCCTCTAAGACAAGGGTTTTCCTGATCCGTTTGAGCGTATCTGAGAACCCTATGACGCGACAGAAGCTTTCAGATTACCTCGCCAAGCCCAAACTCTTGGGCGCTTGCCTGAGTTTGGCTTGGCTAAGTAGTTTGATTATCGGCCTGCTTTTAGAGCCGACGACCGACATTACGTGGCGCAGCCATATTGCGGGCGAGATTCTGCAAGGCAAGACGCTTTATCGCGATATAATCGACCTTAACCCGCCACTCTGGTTTTGGGCGGCCATTCCCAGCGTTTGGCTTGGGCAGATTTTTGGGGTTGGCACACATGTCGTCGCCATGACGCTGGCCCATCTTGGTGCGGTATTTGCCGTATGGATGTTTGCCAAGGGCGTGGATGGGCTAATCTCCAAGGCCGAACAAGGCCCTGCCATACTGGGCTTTTTGATCGCAATAGTGTGGGTGGCGGTCGCTGATGTTGGCCAGCGTGAACAATCGGCCCTAGTGGCCAGCCTTTTGTGGCTGGTACTTGCGCTGCGCCGCGACGCGCAGCTTCCCGTCTCGCTTCCCCTCGCCCTCGGCATTGCCGGCTTTAGCGCTTATGGCTTTGCCCTCAAGCACTATTTTGTTCTCATTCCGATTGTCATGGAAGCGGTTCTGGCGCTGCGCCTTGGCAAGAAGTGGCGACCCTTCCGGCCCGAGACCTTAGCCTTGGCGGTGTTTGCACTGGCCTATGCGGTGGCTGTGCTTCGCCTTGCGCCGGACTTCTTGACGCAGATCGCCCCGATGGCGGCCATATCCTATGATGCTTTCAATGCGTGGACGGGAAAGCCAGCTTGGTTTGCGCTTCTGATGATTGTGGGGCCGGCCCAATTTATCTTGGTTCCATTGGTTCTGGCACTTCGGTTAAGAGACACGCGACCGATTGTTTTGGGCCTTCTTGGCCTGAGCCTGTTGTTCCTGCTGATCATCGTCGTCCAGATGAAGGGCTTTTTCTATCATTACATCGCCTTGAAAGGGACGTGCGTCCTCCTCTTGATCCTGTGGAGTGTTCGCGAAGCGCCCTTGCCCAAGCTCGACAGTCTTTTGGTCCGGCTTGGGCTGTTGGGCTATTTCATTTCGATGGTCATCAGCCCCTTGGTTGTTGTTGTGACCACCGGGGCGACACCTGTCTCAGAAAATTTGCGTCAGCTGATCAACGCAGAGCCGGCTTCAAACCGCATCATGATCCTTTCAACTGTCCCCCAAAACAGCTTCTATGTTTTGGTTCGGGAAGGGCGCAGCTTTGGTTCGCGCCATTATTCCATGTGGATGGTTCCGGGCCTGATGGTTCGGGCAGAAGATCCGAAAGTGGCGAAAGCGGCCCAAGATCAACTGGCTCGCGTGCGCCGGGATTATCTGGAAGATATCCAGTGCTTTGCCCCCGCCATTTTGATCTCCCAAAGTGAGCGCTTTGAAGGTCTAAGGCCGATCCAGACCGACGGGATGGGTTTCCTCCGCGAAGACCCCGTCGTGGATCGCTGGATTGCGCAGCATTATCGCCCTGAATCCCGACTTGAGGATTTCCAAGTTTGGCGACAGGTAAAGCCAATCCCTATCGCGGCCACCTGCCCGTCACAGTGGCGGTAGGCCGAGTGCCTTGCGAATAGCGGCGGCAATTTGCGCCGCTGCCCCAAAGGCGGTTTCAGATTGTGAGCCCTGCACGCCTGTGCCGCCGGAGACGATCAAATCTGCATTCAACCGGCTGGGCCCTGTCCAACGCTCATAGGCGGGCCGGACAGTCGACAGATATTGGGCCGCCACGGTTTCTGGCGTGCGCCCGCGCTCATGAATGTCGCGCAAGAGACGACGCAGCAATCGAATATCAGAGGGTGTGTCGACAAATACTTTGAGGTCGCACAGATTGTAGATCGCACTGTCACACAGGGTGTGGGTGCCCTCTAAGATCACCACATCGCAGGGTGGCAGGCGGTGGGTTGCTTCCCGTCTTCCATGAATGGTGAAGTCATAGATGGGCACATCGACAGCTTCGCCTGCTTTGATCGCCTTCAAATGCTGCTCCAGCAGCACATGGTCACGCGCTTCGGGGGTGTCAAAGTCATAAGTCGCCGGGTCAAAGCCTGGCAGAGAGCGGCTGTCCTTGTAATAATCATCCTGGCTGACAATGCGCGCGGTCAAGGGGCGCAATAAGGCCACCAATTGCGCTGCCGTTGTCGTCTTACCAGAGCCGGAACCACCGCTGATCGCGACCAAAAAGGGGGGATTACTCACGCCTTCTATCCAAGGCGCACGGCGGTGCCGCTGGCGGCCACCATCATCATCGTACCTTGGTGGACGCCGCCTTCAAAATCGATGGACACGCCAATTACGGCATCTGCGCCAAGGGCTTTGGCTTCGATCATCAGCTCATCAATCGCCACTTGGCGTGCTTCGCGCAGGGTTTTTTCATAGGCGCCACTGCGCCCGCCAATGACGTCGCGAATGCCAGCAAATAGATCGCGGAAAACATTGGCCCCGATAACCGCTTCGCCCGCGACCACGCCCAGATAATGGGTCACTTTGCGGCCCTCTACGGAATCAGTTGTTGTTACGATCATCCTAAGCTCCTTCAATCATCGTGGGGCTGGTGCCCTAGTCGTTCACGGGTTCTTTCAAGACGGGGGCAGGCATGGTGCCAACAAAGGTCTGCACATTACAGCCATAACCGGGCTTTAGGCGCGCTTCGGCTTGGTTGAGGCCCGAGAAATTCACGATCACCCGCTCGTCCATATAAACGATCTGGGCACCCTCGATCTGAGGCCCGATTTCGGCGCGGCAAGCCTTCTCGTCTCTGTTTTGCACGTAGAGGCAGCTACACATTTGGCGCGCGATAAAGCCTGCACCAATCTCGCCATATTTGCGCGCTTGGTAGCCAACCGCCAGCACGATGATGAATATGGCAACAAGGACGATGCCAACGATCGTGGAAAAAGAAGGCAGTTTGCGCACTGGCCATAGAACCTTATAAAGAGAGTCGTTAGAGACCAGCCTAATCCGGTCTGTCCTGTTCATCTAGAGGCTAATGATGCGCCGCGCCATGCGTCCAAGCAGAAATTTCCCCACACTTTCCCGCCCAATCTGGCTTTGCCTTGCTGCTTGCGCAGCAATTGCGACCGGCGTGGGTACATTTGTGGTCGCGCAAGACAGTCAAAAGGCGCAAATGGCAGCCTATGCCAAGGCCCCATTGGTGCCTCTGCCGCCCCAGCCCAAGGGTGTGCCTTTCCCGACCGAGACTTGGCCACGAGGGGAAGCGCCCGAAGCCGCTGCCCAGGTGATCAAGACCCAGTTTGATAAGGCCTTTAACGACTCAAGCTCTCCCATGGGGCAGACCCGCGCCGTGATCATCGTTCAAGGTGGCCGGATCGTTGCCGAACGTTATTCAACCGGCTTTGACGAGAAATCGAAGCTCATATCGTGGTCGATGGCCAAAAGCGTAACCTCCAGCCTTGTCGGTATTGCGATGCTGGATGGCAAGCTGAAACTGGACCAGCCCTTGAACGACCCGCTGTGGGATGATGGCGACCCTCGCCGCAACATCACCATTCGTCAGGCGCTGCATATGAGTGATGGCCTGCGCTGGCGGGAAGATGGCTATTCAGACCCTGTTTCCAATGATGCCGCCAAGATGTTGTTTGGCCCGGGGCGGGAAAACATCGTGGCCTATGTCGCCGATCGTCCGACGGAGTTTAAGCCCGGCGAGAAGTGGCGCTATTCTTCTGGCACCACCAATTTGATCTCGGCCGCTGTCGCCCGTGCGGTGTCGCCCCGCAGTCTCAAAGACCCGACGGGTGCAGAGGGCTATCGCAATTTCATGTATGATCGGCTGTTCCGCCCCATCGGCATGAATAATGTGGCAGCCGAATTTGATTTGGCGGGCAATTTTTACGCCTCTTCCCTCGTGCATGCGACCGCGCAAGATTGGGCCCGCTTCGGCCTCCTTCATTTGCGCGACGGGGTTTGGGACGGCAAGCGCATCCTGCCCGAGGGCTATGTTGACTTCCTGCGCACGCCCACCACGGCAGAAGGGGCCACCAGCTATGGCGCGCATTGGTGGCTGAGCCTGCCAAACAAGCAGGGCACGCTGAAGAACGGCCCCTATGATTCGTTTGAAGCGCACGGCTTCCAAGGACAATGGATCGGGGTGATTCCCTCCAAGGATCTGGTGATTGTCCGCCTTGGTTTGATGACGGACGAATCAGGCTGGGATACGTTGGATGCGTGGCTGCAACCAATTGTGGATGCCTTTCCAAATGTGACCCGGCCCTAGGGCCCACCATTACCCCAATAAAGCGACTAGAATCGCGGGATTTCTCTTCATCTTCATGAAGAATCCCTAGCGGCTGCTTGTGCGCGTTAATCAGTCATTAACTGAAAAATACATTTTGCGTGAAAAACCCCATTGACCGTTCTGCCAAGCCACATCCACTATATATGGTGTCTTGCTCTGGGGGCGGGCGCAAATTCTAGGCAGAATGCCGAATCATCTCAATCTGCGCAAACATGTGAGTCGCGCGAACGAACTTGTGTGCACCGCCACATTAGGGGCTGTTCAAAGGTTGGGGAATCGGGTGTTCTGAACGGCTGACGGGCCGGTAACGATTTGGGAGCAGGAAGAATGAACGGGAATGATGCAGCTACCGCTAATGCCATTGAAGCTGTCGCCAGCGCAGCACCGGCACTTGCGCGCCGTGCCGTCCATCGGGGTAAGCCTAAGGCCGTTCAGCTGCGGATCGTTGAAAGCGTCAAAGTAGATCGGTCGCGCGATGCCCTCTTGACCGATTTCGGCAAAACCACGCTGGAAGATCGCTATTTGCTGCAGGGCGAAAGCTATCAGGACATGTTTGCCCGCGTCGCCACCGCTTATGCCGACGATATTGCCCACGCCCAGCGCCTCTATGATTATATCTCAAAATTGTGGTTCATGCCCGCAACGCCTGTCTTGTCGAACGGCGGGGCAGAGCGCGGCCTGCCCATCTCCTGCTTCTTGAATTCGGTGGACGATAGCCTGGATGGCATCGTGCAATCCTGGAACGAAAACGTCTGGCTCGCCTCTAATGGCGGTGGCATTGGCACCTATTGGGGTGGCGTGCGCTCTATCGGGGAAAAGATCGGGGCCAATGGTCACACCAGCGGCATCATCCCCTTCATTCGCGTGATGGATTCCTTGACGCTGGCGATCTCTCAAGGCTCGCTGCGCCGCGGCTCGGCTGCCGTCTATCTCGATGTGCATCACCCAGAGATCGAAGAATTCCTCGAAATTCGCAAACCTTCCGGTGACTTCAACCGCAAGAGCTTGAACCTGCACCATGGCATCAACATCACCGATGACTTCATGGAAGCAGTGCGCAATGATGGCGATTTCAGTCTGATCAGCCCCAAGACCCAGGAAGTGGTGCGCACTGTTAAGGCGCGCAAAATCTGGCAGAAAATCTTGGACCTGCGCCTGCAAACCGGCGAGCCCTATTTGCTGTTTGTCGACACCGTCAACAAAGCCATGCCAGCGCACCAGCGCAAGTTGGGCTTCAAGGTTCGCCAGTCCAATCTGTGCAGCGAGATCATGTTGCACACGGGCAAGGACCATTTGGGCAAAGACCGCACGGCCGTGTGCTGCCTCTCTTCGCTCAATGCGGAAACCTATATGGAGTGGAAGGACGATCCAAACTTCATCGAGGACATCTTCCGTTTCCTCGACAATGTGTTGGAAGACTTCATCCAGCGCGCACCCGACGAGATGGAGCGCGCAACCTATTCGGCCTTCCGCGAGCGGTCGGTCGGTTTGGGCATCATGGGCTTGCACTCCTTCTTGCAAGCCCAAGGTGTTCCCTTCGAAAGCGCCATGGCAAAAAGCTGGAATATGCGGATCTTCAAACAAGTCCGCCAAGCAGCCGATGCGGCTTCGGTCAAATTGGCGCAAGAGCGTGGGCCCTGCCCAGACGCCGCCGAACAAGGCGTGATGGCCCGCTTCACCCACAAGCTGGCGATTGCGCCAACGGCTTCGATCTCGATCATTTGCGGCGGCACCAGTGCGGGCATTGAGCCTATCCCCGCCAATATCTACACCCACAAGACCTTGTCGGGCTCCTTCTCGGTGAAGAACCCGTATCTGGAAAAACTGTTGGAGACCAAGGGCCGCAATAATGATGCGACTTGGACCTCGATTCTTGAGAATGAAGGTTCGGTCCAGCACCTTGATTGCCTGACGGACTTGGAGAAGTCGGTGTACAAGACCGCCTTTGAATTGGACCAGCGCTGGGTGATTGAACTGGCAGCAGACCGCACGCCCTATATCTGCCAAGGCCAAAGCCTCAACGTCTTTATTCCAGGCGATGTGGATAAGTGGGACCTGCACATGCTGCATTGGTCGGCTTGGGAAAAGGGCATTAAGAGCCTGTATTACTGCCGCTCTAAGTCCATCCAGCGCGCCCAAATCGCGGGTTCAGCCAATAAGGGCGAAGACGTGGTCGACATGGAAAGCAGCGCGCCCACCAATTATGATGAGTGTTTGGCCTGCCAATAAGCGCTTTACACTGAGAGTCTTAAAAGCGGGTCTGTCCTTATCGGGCGGGCCCGTTTGCTTGTGGGCCTATCGCAATCTTATTGATCCGCGCAAAGCGCAAGAAAGAGCCCATTGGGAATTCGGTCCAGCTGCGGTTGGCGGTATCAAGGCCTAGGGCTGCGGCCACATCAAACACATAGTCCTGACAGCCAAAGGTCTTGCCTTTGTCGGGGCCGATCAGGCTGGGCCGCAGGCGATAGCGGTTTTCAGCGCGCCAGCGCCGATCCACAGCCAGGGCTGCCTGATAGCGGGCTTCATCGACGCGGACATGAACTTGCAAATGCCGCCACCAGCCATCATCCACCTTCATCAGGCCCGGCACAAAGTCCTGACCCGTCACCGCGCCCCAAGGCAGGATCAGTGCCGCGGCCATCGCCTTGATCGCTTGGATCTGGTCTTGTGCATAATAGCCGCCCTCGCGCGTGCCGGGCTTTGCCAAAGGCGGCGTTTCAGGCCACTCCAGCCATAAATGGCCGATAAAATCGCCCTTAGACGGGGTGGGCTTGGTGGCAATAATGGTGATGACGCGACCGGGCACAGATGTATCGGTGCGCAGATCAAGCGAAGCCGCACGCGGCACAGGCTCTATCGGTGCATAATAGGACCGCATCCAAGCAGCCACGACGAGGCCTAAATTCAAGACAATCCACGCCAAAATCGCAAGCAAGGTCATCAAAATGACTTTGCCGCGCCGCTGCTTGGTTGCGCCTTCGGTCTTGCTTGTGGCAGTCTCTTGCGATGCGCTATTCAATTCGACCTGCCACGTTAGAGGATGCAGCCTCTATTCAAGCAATCTATGCCCACCATGTCAAAACAGGCACCGGCACCTTTGAGCTGGACCCGCCTGACTTGGCAGAAATCCAGGCGCGCATGGACAAAATCTTAAAGCGCGGCAGCCCTTGGCTGGTGGCCTGCAGCGAAGCAGGCACGATCATCGGCTATGCCTATGCCGGGGCATTTCGCGAGCGGCCGGCCTATGATTGTACGGTGGAGGATTCCATCTATTTGGCACCAGAAGCCATCGGCCATGGCGTCGGTCGCGCGCTTTTGGCCGAATTGATCGCCCAATGCACCCGGTCTGGCTATACCCAAATGCTGGCGGTAATTGGCGATAGTGGCAATTTAGCCTCGATTGGTCTGCATCGGGCCATGGGCTTTAGCGATGTCGGCGTGCTGCGCGATGTCGGCCATAAGTTTGGCCGCTATTTGGATGTCGTGATTTTGCAGAAAAGTCTGTGAACAAGTCGCCAGAAACGGGGAATCATTGTTTCGTGTTCGCGCGATGTTGTTAAGCTGGTCTTAACCAAGCCCCGATCTATATATAGGGGCGCACAGCACGAAACACACACGATATAGGGGCGATCAATGGCATTTGGTGATAATGGTACGGGCGTCGGGTTGGTCACACCATCTCATAGTTACAAGCCATTTCGGTATCCATGGGCCTATGAATTCTGGAAGCGCCAGCAGCAAGTTCACTGGTTGCCAGAAGAAGTGCCGCTGGGCGAAGATTGCAAAGACTGGGCAACCCGTCTGAACGATAATGAGCGCAACCTTCTGACCCAGATTTTCCGCTTCTTCACCCAGTCCGATGTCGAGGTGAACGACAATTATATGGAGCGCTACGCCCGCGTCTTTAAGCCGACTGAAGTGAAGATGATGTTGTCGGCCTTCTCGAACATCGAGACCGTGCATATCGCCGCTTATGCGCTGCTGCTTGAAACCATCGGCATGCCCGATTCAGAATTCTCGGCCTTCATGGAATATGAAGCCATGCGCGACAAGCACACCTATATGCAGGACTTCGGCGTCGATACCGAAGAAGACGTGCTGCGTACCTTGGCCATGTTTGGCGGCTTTACCGAAGGCCTGCAGCTGTTTGCTTCCTTCGCCATGCTGATGAACTTCCCCCGCTTCAATAAGATGAAGGGCATGGGTCAGATCGTGTCTTGGTCGGTCCGCGATGAAAGCCTGCATTGCGAAGGCATGGTGAAATTGTTCCACACCTATGCCCGCGAGACCGGAAAGCTGTCTGCTTCGGTGAAGGACGATATCGTCGATTGCTGCAAGACGGTGGTAAAGCTGGAAGACAAATTCATCGATCTGGCGTTCGAAATGGGCCCCGTTCAAGGCATGGTGCCCGAAGATATCAAATCCTACATCCGCTATATCGCCGATTGGCGCTTGACCCAGCTTGAGCTGCCAACCGTCTATGGCGTGACTGAGCATCCGCTGCCCTGGCTCAGCCCCATGTTGAACGGGGTGGAGCATGCAAACTTCTTTGAAGCCCGTGCCACGGAATATTCCAAAGGCGCGACTAAGGGTGATTGGCATGGCGATGATGGCGTGTGGTCGATGTTTGACCGCATGCTGCAAAAGCGCGCCGCCGAAGGCGCCCTATAAGACCCTCTGTTTGACCATTCGTGCCGCGCAAGCGGCACGAATTGCCTAGCCACATGACAAGTTGGCTTCAAAATAGCTGAATTTATCAAGCATTTGGCTGGCACGCTTCTTGAAATGAGACCATCGAACAGGATGGTCTCATATGCGTCTCGAACTACTTCCCGTCGATAGTCTGACCCGTATTGCTTGGGCGCTTGTAGATGCCCATGGACCAGAGGCCTTGGGCGTGGCCGACCGCACCATCCACGAACTAGAAAGCGAAGGCTCCCCCGTGGTGGCCGATGCTTGGCGCGGCCTGCGGTCGGTTTTGGAAGACGTGCTAGAAGGTCGCCTCGGCCGTGACGCCCCGACGATCCACTAGCGCCAAATCCAGACCAAGACGGCGGTAATCCCAATCAAGACGGCAGCTTGCAGGCGGTAATTCTGCCAGAGCGGACGGGTGCGCAAATGCTCGGTCTCGGCGTCATAATCGGCCTTGCGCCACATCAGGGTTTCAATCTGGGCAAGCTCTGGCGCGGGGGCCAGCAGCGAGCCTAACACGGTTGCGACCAAGGCGACTGCAAAGATGACCACAGCCGCAATCAAGAAGTGCATCTTCAGCGTGCCCAGAAGGGCAATCACGATGAAGAGATAAATGCCGCACAACGTGCCCAAGGTCAGGCCGATGCGGGCCCCGGTCGCATTGGCGCGCTTCCAAAACAGGCCCAACACAAACAAGGCCACGATGGGGGGCACAGCATAGGCCAGCACCGCTTGGATATATTGCCACAGCGAGTCTGCGTGTTTTTCGATGACGGGGATCCAAGCAATCGCCAACACCATCAACACCAAAGTCGTGATACGTCCAATGCGCACCAGTGCCGTTTGGCTTAAATCCGGTGCGATCTTGCGGGCAAAATCCATCGTCACAAGGGTGGAGGCGGAGTTGAAGGTCGAGGCAATGGACGACATGATCGCCGCTAAAAAGCCCGCAATCACAATCCCAACAATCCCAACCGGCAAGAGATCAAAGATCAGGGTTGGATAGACCATGTCGCCCTTGGACAGGTCGGGATAGATCAAGATTGCGGCGGTACCGGGTAGAACCATCAAGAACAGGATTGGCAGCTTCAAGACCCCGGCAAACAAACTGCCCCACCGCCCATGGTCGAGGGTTTTGGCGCTCATCACCCGCTGGGCCATGAATTGGTTGGTACACCAGAAATAAAAGCCCAACAGCGGCACGCCCGTTATCAGCCCGAACCACGGCACACCTTGATCATCATTGGGGCGGATCAGGCTGAGCTTTTCTGGGTCCACTTGGGTCATCACCGCATGCCAGCCGCCTGCTTTCTCAAAGGAAAAATAGGCGATGAAGACAGAAGCCCCGAGCAGCAGGATCGTCTGAACAACTTCGGTCACCATCACGGCGCGTAGCCCGCCAAGCGCGGTATAAAGCCCTGCCGTAACCGCTAAAATGGCCGCAATCTCCCACAAGGCGAGACTGGGGAATAAGAGTTTAAACAGGATGGCGCCACCAAATAGGGTCGCCGCGGTATCCACAACGATGTTGAGAAAGATGGTTAGGCCGGAGAAATAGAGCCGGATCGAGCTAGAGTAACGCCGTTCTAGAAATTCTGGCATCGTATAGACTTGGCTGCGCAGCACCGCCGGCAACACAAAAACGCAATAGATGGCCAGAATTACCGTAGCCATCCACTCGTAATTGAACACCGAAATGCCAATCGTATAGGCCGCCCCGGCCAGACCGATCAGTGTGGTGGCCGAAATATTAGAGCCAATGAGCGCAAGGCCAATGGTTGGCCAGGTTGCAGAGCGGGAAGCGAGAAAATAATCCTTGGCATCTGTCTGCCCGCGCGAGGCGATCAGTCCCAACAGGATAATGCCCACCATATAGCCGATGACAATGATCCAGTCCAAGCTCGCCATAGATGCTTGCAGCGTGTCCATGTCTCTTCCCCCAGATTTGACGGGTTATCTGCGCAACCGTCTGATCACGCTAAAGTGACCACTGGCATTCGACAACCATTGCAGCGAGAGTTTTCACAGCACGTCTCGGCACGGGCTTTGCCGCCCGAACATGGCTTGACCGCATTCTAAACTATAACCGATACTCACCCCTTGGTAGCAGCCAAAGCGCGCGGGGCGGAGACGACAACACATGCTGGACTCTTTGGTGGCAAATCAGCCTTTGTGGCTGTTAGGCGTGATCTTGCTGGTCAGTCTGGTTGTTTTTGAAGTTCTGGGTCGTGCCTTGCGCCAATTTCTACGCCGTCGTGCTGGGGCAGGGGCGGACGCTGCGGCAGATGGCATTGATTATCTGCTCTCTAGTGTCTTTGCGCTTTTGGGCCTCTTGATTGCGTTCACCTTCGGCATGGCGTTGGACCGCTATGAATCGCGTCGTGACTTGGTGGTGCAAGAAGCCAATGCGATTGGCACCGCCCATATTCGCACCGCCTTTGCCGCCGAACCCATGCAGAGCCAATTGCGCGATCAGTTAGAGGCTTATGCCAAAACCCGATTGGCCTATGGGCAGGCTGCCTTTCATGACAAGCCACCCTTGGCCGCAGAATCCGAACGCCAACGCGCGGCTCTGGCAGGCCTTGGAATTGCGGCTACCCAAAGCGTCGCCTCTGCCCCAATGGGTCCTGCCGTCATGGCCAGCGTGAACGAGGTGATTGATGTGGGAAGCGCGCGCGAAGCCATTAATCTCGCCAAAGTGCCCACCAGTGTGGTGGCGATGCTGGTCGGCTATGCATTTATCGCAGCCTTTGTTTTGGGCTATTCGCAAGCCATGCCCAGTCTGGTGCAGCGGATTGGCAATGGCTTGTTGTTTTTGCTGCTGACCTTGTCGCTCGTCACCATCTTTGACCTCGACCGCCCGGCAACAGGCACGATCAAAGTCAGCCAACAGCCGCTTGTCGATCTCATTGCCGGGTTTAAGAAGTAGGGCCGTCAGCTCGCTTTGCCGTCACGCAGGGCCAGGATGGCGGCTTGCACTTCACGTTGGCAATCCTGCCACGCCGCTTCAGAAGTCGTCTCCAGCTTGGTGACCCGCTTCATCGCCTTGTCAGCTGGCGACCAGACCATCGTCATTTCTGGCAAATTGGGCATGGCGATGGCCGACAGGGCTTGTGCCTTATAGGCCTGCGCAATCGGGTTTTGGGCGACCTCGGGCACGTCATAGACCGCGCGCAGCGTCGGCAATTCCCCGCCTTCAACGGCCATGACTTTTGCCGCCTCAACACTGGTTAGGAATTTTGCAAACGCCCAAGCTTCGGCTGGGTCATGGGTGCCCGCACTCATAAAGATGGCTTCCACGGCCATATAGGGGGCCATTGGCCGATTATTCGCGGCCGTAATCCTTGGCAAAACGGCTGCGCCATACTCAATCTCTGGCGCGATTTCGCCCAGAAACCATGGGCCATTAAAGATCATAGCGGCTCGGCCTGAATTGAATAGCGAAGCGACGAGTGACGAGGTCGGGTCATCGGGCAAAATACCCAAATCGCGCCGCCAATGCTGAACCAGATCCGAGGCTGCAATATTGCGGGGATCATCCAGCATCAGCGTGCCATTGGCATCAAACACCCCTCCGCCATAGCCATTCATCAGGGCCGCATGGAAGAAGAAGTCGTCATAGGCATAGGCAAGACCAAATCGCCCGCGGGCTTGGTCGGTAAGTTTGATCGCCAAGTCCTGCATCTCTTCAATGGTCTCAGGCGGTTTGGCGACCAGCTTCTTATTATAGAGCAAAGCAGCAGATTTATAATTGAAGGGCAGGGCCCAGACCGCATCCTTATAGGTCACCGCCTCAAACATATTGGGCAGAAAGGCAGCTTTGGTTGCCTCATCCAGAAAGAAGTCTAGCGGTGTGATCGTATCGCCCACCTCGGCCCAGCCGCCCAGCCGATCATGGCCAAAGATAAACAAGTCTGGCCCTTTGCCGCGTGGAACCGAGGCTGAAATCTTATCCGCCATCGCATCACTGGGGATGGCCACGGCGCGGACCGGGCGTTGGCCGGGTTTTAGTCGGCTGGAATAAATCGCCGCCAGCTTTTCAAGTGAAGCTTTCTCGGCCCCGCGAAAGCCATGCCAAATTATCAGATTGGGGCGCAAAGTCGGCTTCTTTGGCCCACAAGCCGACAGCGCCAGCGCGCCAGTTCCGGCCAATCCACCGGCAACGCCTTTAGCCATCCAGCTCAAGGCCTGTCTTCGGTTTGGACCCTCAACCATGGCTATCCTCTCCATCTGGCCTTTGACGTGGCCTTTCGAAAGGTGAAAGCAATTTAGCGCCTATGCAACCGATTTCTGCATGGCATTTGTGGGCCTCTTGTAACACGTGCCCTCTCTTGCGCCCTAGCTTATTTGGGGGGTCGAAGCCTGACACCATCAGCGGTCGCGCAAGGTCCCAAAGACTCGCGTGGCACGGGAATCGCTTCTCCAGATAGGCTTGTCCCAAACAGACACATATGCCGTTGGCGGTGTCTCGGGCCCTGATTTGGAGTGAAGAAAATGCGCAAACAAGTCATCGTCGCCACAGCACTCGTCGCCGTTACTTTGGCAGCAGGATTTGCTGTTGCCGGGGTAAAGACCTCGGGCGATCACGCCATCACGCCAGAGCGGCAAGCCGTTTATACCAGCTGCTTGCAGGCAGCAGACGCTAAGTTTGACGGCATTCACCTCGACCTTTTGGTTGGCGAAGCCGCCGACAAAGTCGCCCTGCGGAACCGCGCCATGCGCGCCCATTGCGACGCCTATCGCGCCGACCTCACCGCCCGCTGGAACGGCTTTGCCGATTCCTGCCAAGACACCGCCGCTTATTCCGGCATCGAAGGCCGGACCCTCAACGCCAACAGCGTCGAGACCATGCGCAAAGTCTGCACCGCCATGACGGCCACCCAATCCGCCGCGAAATAGCCGATTGGGCTTTCCCATTTTGCGTCGCGCTTGGGGGTGGGTTCTGCAAGGCATGCACCTTTTTCGTTCCCGATAGGTTTGGTTTTGGTTTTTTCTCTTGGGACAGCCTTTGCCGCAGGCTCTGCCTGGGCAAAGGCTTAGGTTGAGTTTGGGCGCGCAAGATCTGGCGTCAAGGGGCGCGCCTGCGGCGCGTCGGCGAAGCCGATTGCACCCCTTGACGTCATATCTTGCGCAGAGACAATCGTCGTGCGGCTTCAAGGCAAGCGGAGTGCGGCCTTGAACCGTTCCAAGTGATTTGACTACGGCCCAGTATCGACGATCTATGAGGTTGCTTGACCATGGTGCATTCCATTGTTGGAATGTACCTTATCGCGCGGAGTGCATTGCTATCCTGTATGGCACCATCCTGCAGAGACCACGGGGGCTAGCGCAGCTGCTGTGCAAGACGGAGCATACTTATCCAAGGCTACTGCCAGTGCTGCATCCAGAGGGCATCGGAGGGTTCAGAAACTTCTATGGTAATTGACGATATCCGCGATAGCTCGCGCAGCGTTTTAACTGCGCATGGCCTATTTGTTCCCGACGGCCTTCCGGCCCTCGACGTGGCAAATCTGCGTTCATTCAGGGAAATTTTAAATCGACTTTTTTGCCTCAATGCGGTTGCCGCCACGTCGTACGGCCTTGACTCAACCAAAGCGATTTCTTGGCTTCATCAAGAGCAATTAGATGAAGAACTTACCCAGCCTGAGCGCTGCTTTTTGGAGCATGGAAAGGGCGACCGCGATGCATTTAAAGTCCAAATTGAAGGAATGTGGGCGCTAGCATGGGCGGTTAATATCGTGCCTGAGATCGACTTTTGGCGTGATTGCAACTCAGGCTTTGTGACCCTTCTTCCAAACCTGAAAACGGGGGAGAGTGTTACGCGGACGATGGGCCAAGCGGAACTGCGCGCTAGTGACCAAATCATTGCGGCCTGCGATTTGTCCTATTGCCTTCATTGGATCATCCGCGAAGCCTTGATCAAGGGCGACCAGTTCCCTCCCGATCTGAAGCCCTATGTGGTTATTGAGCGCAGGCGTGCCCTTGAATGGATGTTCAGCGAAGACGCGTGGGATATGGTAAGCCTCGATACGTGATGGCAAGATAAAAGGAGTGCCAGCTCCTGTTCCTTGAGTGCTTTGGGATGCTCTGTGTTTTTTTGTAGGGCATCCCCCCGCCTAGGGCATCGGTCAAGCCGCCCCATTGGTGTGTAAACGTTCGGGCCAAGGTGATGCGTTCACTATGACCGGGAGTGTAAAGAGAGCGTCAAGCGGCCCATGCAACAACCGCGCCCGGTGCCTTTGCCAATGCCACTGACGACAGACAAATTCGCTTTGGACCGCCTCTGAAGGTCCGCTTTCGCCCCTTCGCCCTCCAAAGCAGACCATCTCCTTTCGGCCAAACCCGGCCGATAACTGGTGTGCCAGACCATCCATTGGCTTTTGAGTTTGCGGACTAGTTGAACAACATCTGAGCCTGTCTGAACTGGCAATCACCTGCCAAGCAAAATTGCAACAAAATCTTGCCTTGCCGGCTACATTGGCAATAGTGCTTGGGCTTGGTCGTTCAATCGTGCGTGCCCTTGATGTAGGCGTGTTCTCCAACCTTCGCCACTGTCCAAAGCTTCCTCCCACACCTCAAGCAATTCGTGTTGTCGCCGGGCTTGGGTGAGGGCTTGGATTAGAAGCTCTGCTTGGGTGATGTCCTTTGCAGCTTTAATTGCACCGGGGCCTTTTCGGTCGATTGCGACTATCAGTTTATGGACTGCATAACGGGCGGGGTTGGGGACTGACACCAAAACACCTGAACGGTGCAACAGCGCTGCCTCGATCGGATCACGTAATAGGAAGTCTAAGAAGCGCAACGCGACTGCCCCTGTCCCGAGGCTGGGCAAAGCACTCCCACCCCGAGATGGCGCGCCGCGATTGGTTGTCAGAACATCTACGCGAAATTGGTCGGCGTTGACATAAGCAAGCGGTAGGGCGGGGTTGAAGGTGTCGGGTATGGCACGGAAACTTGGATCCACGCTTTGCAAAGCTTCCAGCAAAAGCGGGTCGATGGTGTCACCTAATGCCAGGGACACACCATAGTCCTGGGCGAGGTCTAGATCGGCAGTCCTGACGGCTGAACCGGGCAAACGCACGCCTAACAAAGGCCCATAGGCTTGAAATGCTGATGTGCCGATAAGGACGCCACGCAGGCGGAATAGTCCAGCTTTTGCCAATGCATCGGCCAAATCGCCTGTGAGCGCATCAGGCGCAAAGTAGCCAGCCGAAAGCAAAGAACGAACAATTGAGCGTCTGGCCTTGCGGGCAACGCCTGCTGCTTTGGTTTGGGCGATTAAGTCTGCCAGCTTTGGACTATCTGGCCCTAGATAAATCTCTTTTGGTCGCCCCGTTGGCGTAGTAGGTGGTTGTGCGTACCAGTATTCACGATTTGAAAGGGTCTGTTTTCGAAAACTTGTGCCAGCGGGTAGATCGCCGACTTCTGCCAGTCGCAATTGGTCTAGCAGCTCTGCGTAGAGCGTCTGCAGAGCAATCGGAAATGTAGCTATAGCAGTCATTATCGGCAAATCTCACATTTTGCCGATAAAGTCGATAGTTGCCTTAATCTGTGGCCACCAGCCCCGTGTTCGACCTGCCAGAGGCAAGGTCGAAGAGTGATGACGGGACGCGCCCCGCGTCCCGACACCTAATGGTGCACCAGAGCGCGAAGGGCGGGTCAAGGTGGGCGAAGCCCCCTTCAAGAAGGTTACCTTGACGCGCCCAAGCCCTCTGGCACTTAGCGAAGCTCGGTAGTGCAAGAGATTACCGCCCATATTGGCTGGTGTTGGCATACAAGCGATCCAACGCCCAAGCATCAAGCGCCGTGACAAGGTAACGGACAAGCCGGGGGCCGTATTTGATAAATGGAGGGCCTTCCCCTGTTACACGCCAACGGTTTAGCGTGTGCTTGGAAATCTTCAAATGGGCGGCGGCATCTTCGACGGTTAGAAGTGTATCGGTATTCATGAGTTTCATCCTCTCTCAGGCTCGACAAGTATCGCAGAACTGCGATCTCGCAAGACCAAGAGAACTCATAAAAACCACACTAATCCAGCATGTTCACCAAAATCGGGAAGCCCCAAAACGAGGACTTATCCACCTGATATCCACAGATGGATCGATCTGTTTCGAAGGGTTCCAGCACGCACCAGCTTAGCCAAATATGACCCGCCATGGCCCATCGCCACAATGCGCGTGATAGGGGAATTTGGGTGGGGCATAAGCGCTCAAAAGCCCAATTGGCTGCAGAAAATTCGGTGCCACTGCAAAAATCAACTGACCCTGGCGGCAATCCAGTCTGACAAATCAGCCCGGCGATAGCCAATAGCCCGTCCACCAAGCCGAACAAAGCGAGGCCCAGCACCTTCGGCTCGCCACTTCTTCAGCAAGCTCAATGACACTGAAAGAACCAATGCTGCTTCTGCGGGTCGCACGACTTCGGACGGAAGAGTGCTGAGGCTCTTGCGCGGGACTGGTTCGACTTTGACTCGCGAGGGTACATTGTTGGGCAAAGCATCAGGCTCTCGGAATTGGCTGGGACCAGTAGGCAATGTCTTCTCAACCTTCGGCTTCTGGCCAAGCGCCAAACTCTCGCCAAACAAACCAAGCTGGCGCTGATCCACATCTGCCTTGAGCCGTCTTCCCATCAGACATCTCCGTGTTCGGACTGAGCAAGGAGCAAGTTTTGCGCCAGCTTTTGAGAGCGGCGAGCGGCGAGCCAAAGTGGCTCCAAGGAACGCGCCTAAACGACTAATGTTGACCATTCCAACGCAGTCCGATTTTGGCAATAACTGGCCGACAAGAGACTGGTGGGTTTGGGACTGGAACGGCCGGTAAGCTAACATTTAAAAGGGAACGTCCTCTCATTACGAGGGAACGACGAACGCTGTCTACGCGTCCGTGAACTTCGATGCTTTCATGCCAAACCTCCTCGTCGAGCGAAGGAAAACTACGGCAAAAAACTCTAATTCCAAATGGTCCAAGTTTCAGGTGGCAGAGCATCCACTTGATGGGCTCTCCTTTCAAATGACGGACCAATCGGGGCTCAGGTCCGGTCTGCTAAGGGCACTTCTGCCAAGCTTCCCAGAATCCAATATGCATTGCTGCTATAGGTTCCAGATACGGCAAATGTTGGTAAGTGATGGGATCAAGTTCTGCATATGCAGCTTTAATTGCGTCGTCGCCTGATTGCGCCGCAAGTCTCAAAAAGACTGTTACTTCAGCCTTTTCCTCTAATGTTTGTGACTCCTTAAATGCGCAAATTGCCGCACCGATACTTCCATGGGCCGGGATGTAGTTCATAAAGCCAAGCATAAAGAAGACCCAAGCATTTGGCACAGTAAGGTTTGTCATGGGCTCTTTCACCGTGAAAATGGAATTGTTGGAAAGGCGGTAAATACACGGATTCCGCCTGGCATTGTCGGGTCTGGCCTGGTAACCACAGCTACGCCGAACGTAGTCTCAAAATCAACACGCCCCTGTGGCCTGAAAATTGGTACCATCTCACGCCTGACAGCGGCAGTGCCAGTCGGCGAACTAAACTGCTTATAGCAATGCGCTCCGCGTGCCTTGAAGCCATCCGACAATTCTTATTGCGCAAGATGGGGAGTCAAGAGGTGAAATCGGCTCCGCCGACGCGCCTAAGGCGCGCTTGTTGACGCCCTATCTTGCGCGCCCAAACTCGAGCAAAGCCTTTGCCTAAGCAGAGCCTTCGGCAAAGGCTGTCCAAGTAGAAATAGCCAAGATCGGAACCACAGCTCATGGGGGTGCAGGTCGATCAGGCTGCCCCCTAAACATGGCGCTTATGGTGCCTTTCTGAAAACAAGATAAAGCCCGACCAGAATTATGGGCACAACTCCATAATAACAGATCATCGCCAAGGGTTCTCCGAACGGGACCATTGAAAGATAAAGGAGGAAAATGTAGTTGGTAAGGCAAAATGAAAGAAAGGCCAGCATCAGTAGCCCCACTAAGATTAGGACTGATCCTATCTGAAGGCGATACTTTTTCAGCAGCATTTCTGGACTGGCCGCCCATAAGTACTGCTCTCATAATACAAGCTTCGTCGAGGCGTGGGAATGTCCGCTTTCGAGCAACGGTCAACCCGCCCCAAATGGCAACCACTGGCGCAAAGCAGACCCCCTACCGCCCCAACCCATACCCAAGGCTGAGGTCCTGCACGACCTGCACGGCACCGCCGCGCCCGAGGCTGCTGAGGCTGACATTGTCGCCGATATTGATCGCGCTCTCGATGGGTGTTGGGACCATCACCACATGATTGCCCATGCCAGAGGCACGTTCGAGGAGTGCGACGCGGCCAGCGTGTAGTTCTTCAAACGAGCCAACCCGCCAGCCGTCATAGACTGTGTGACTTGGAGCGGTGAGGGTGCCACGTCCTTGTTCGGCGAAGGCCTCACTGAAAGCATTAATCTCGGCTGCTTGAAGGGCATCCTTTGCCCCGTCATGGAACGAGAAGACCCCGTCTTGATCACAAGCCCCAAGCCCTGCCCTGACATGGTCTTGCGCCCGTGAGGCGAGGGCCTGATCGATGCGGGCATTGCCGGTAAAGAAGCGCTCTTCCCCGCGCCCGATCCGGTCCAGCTCCCGATCAAGGGCGGTAAAGGCTGTTGCCCCAAGCTGATCTTCGAGTGGGTGATAGGAGAGGCGCGAGAGATGGCCCGTCTCATCGACATGAACCCAAGACCCCTTCTGAAGATGATCCGCTAAGGGCGACTTGGTATTGACCATGGTTTTGGTCTTGTTGCCGGTATCAAGGATCAGGACAGTGTTTCCAGTGGATCGCTTCTCAAAGCCGACAACCTCACCAACAAATTCCTTACCCCGTCCATCAAGCTCTGCTGCAAGGGCCTTATCTAGCCGATTGAACCCCTTGGTAAGGATATCCCGATCAAGGGCCATGCGAAGGGCTTGCCTTGGCAGAAGATGCCAGACCTTGTCAGGCTTGGTCCGTCTACGGACATTCTGGTTCTGGGCTCGGGGCCGATGGCAACAGGCGTGCTCCAAGCAGCGCTTAAAAGCTTTGATGGCGCGATCCTGCGCTTTGGTAAGGAAAGGCTCTTGGGTGGCCTGATTGATGACCGTGAAGTTTTACGAGTGGCTGAAGGCGCCATCGCCAATTTCCCGCTTGATCCATTGCGGCAGGTCCGAACCGGTGTTCTGGCATGGGGGGATGTATGGGCGATGCTGTCGCCGTGTGGCTTCACAGAGCGCCAGCGACTTTTAGCAACCGCTCTTCTGGTTCATGGGCTTGAGACAGCTCCTCCCTATGAGCGGACCTTTGTCGGGGTCATGGCAAAGCTACCCAGTTCCGATCAGCTCTATGCGCGTCTCCACGGTTGGCTAGCTGGGACAGAGATCTTGAAGCCTGCCGCCTATGATCAAGTGACAGCCTTGCTCGCCTTCTGGGCACAGTCTCAAGAGCAAGTCGCTGAGGATCTGGCGCTCATCCCCGAGCGCTTGTGGGCCACTCAGAAGGGGTGGAGTTTCAATTTGGGCTGGGCAACTCTGCCCACATTGGCCAACATCTGTGAGTACGGGCCACGGGCTCTCTCTATAGAAATGAGACCTAAGAACACCCGAGATGACTTCGATCCCGTGAGCCTGCCCATGATGCATGCGATCACACAGCTTCGTATCTTGTTCCGCGATGCCCTGACGTCTGGCAATCGCTCTATGTTGATCGCGCTAGAGCCCGACATGCCAGATGATCTGGCTTGGATGATCAAGGCGGTCCACGCCGATCTCAAGCGCAGCGGGGTCTCTTTCCTCGTGCACGCGAGAGCACCCAGGGACATACGTGCTGCCTTCAAGCTTGGGGGCAAAGAACCCATGTGCTCCATCTTCGACACCGTCATCATGACTGAGCCTGATTACATGACCTTTATCGAGGTAGTGGATAATTATGCGATCTCGAGTGAAGGGGTCAGGCATGTTCGTCGTGGTGAGATCCTGATCGCGGAGGCTGGTCGTCAGCCGGTGCGCTTGCATCCTGCAGAGCCTGACATGCTCGCAATGGCTTCTTATACCCCGACCGAGCCAGTCCAAAGGCCGGAGCCTTGGAGTGAGCCTGCGGTCATCTATCCGCTGGGCGCAAGTCTGCCCAAGCAGGTAGTGGTGAAGATACCCAAGCAAAAGGTGACAAAGCGACAGGAGATTGTCCCTGTCACTGCGAGCCAGGGCACGCCACCCAAAGCGTCAAAGTCCGAGCCGCTGGTGACCAAGGATGATCTCGCTTCTGGGACTGCCCGCCTGAAGCGGGCGCTGGCGAAGCGGGTCGGTGGCACGTCACCCTCCCAAGCACGGCTGATCTGAGGGCACACCCATGACCACGCGCAAGCAACTCACCCTCCACCTCGATGACTCAACAGCCCGCGCCCTTGATCACGAAGCCAAGCTGCGCGGCCTAACCCTCTCACGCGCCGCCAACGATGCTCTGAAGCGCGTCCTCATCCATGACCGCGCCGACGCCATCGCCGACACGATCAAGGCGCGGCTTGATCAGTTGGATCAGCGCGATCTGGCGCGGGGGCGGGAGTTGGCTATCCAGCGCGAAACCCTTCTCGCGTTTGTCCGTGTCTGATTCACCTATGCAGGGCCTCTCGAACGCCAGGACGACGATGATCAGGCTGAAGCGCTGTTTGATGCGCTTCTTGATGAGGTGGCGCGTGGGGTGCGGGGGTGAGGCGGAGAAGATCTGTGCCTTTGGGTCTGCTTTGCGCCAAACTAGGTCAATAGCGGGCAATTCACGGAACCCCAGAAGCGGACATTGCGGAAGTCGGCCATTGGTGCCGCTTCAAGCCAATTGTAGATCCATCAAATATAGATATCAGATCATCTATTGGTCTAATCAATCGAGGACTAGTTGTCATTGACCGATCTTTTAGGTTGTGGTTCTCTCGACCTGATTTGATGGGGCTGGTTTGGTGCAAGAGTTATTCCAGATAGTGCGCGATCCAAAGCGTGAGGGGCGTGATCGCGGATTTAATTTGGCCTGTACCAATGAACATGGCTGGGGCGGGGTATTCTAATGCGCGACCGCTTCTTTGCACCAGAGTCGACCCTTTCGAGAATTGCCAAACGGCTGGCTTTGATGGTTACGTTGATGCTGTCATGCGTGCTGGCGGCGTGTGCACCTTCCATGACCCAGCGGATCAAGGTCACGGTTACGGTTGAGGATAACGGCACGATTTATACCGGGTCAGCGGTCCAACAATGGACGTGTACCGAGACGAATAATGCATTGGGCGGAATGTCGATTGGCGGCTGTGACCTCAAGGCGGAAGCTATCCCGATCAAGATTGGCGATAAGGGTTGGGCTTTTATGCTGCTTTCGAGCAATGAGCAGGATGGGTTCGATCCAGAGTATTATCCAGGAGCCATTCAGGCTGGAAGGTCCAAGTCAAATCCAAAACAGCCATGGAGCGTGCCGTTTGAAAAAGCGCCGATGTTTGTAAGATTTCGAGATCTGAATGATCGGATGACGGTTGAACTAGTTCGGCCAAATGCATTTAGCCAAGTCTTTGGCAAAGGTGTCGCGCTCGTGTCGATCAAATCCGAACCGACGAACGACTGGCTAACACGGGGTAAAATCAAGAAAACCTTGCCTTGGATCGAGAACATTAGATCCGGCCCTTTTGACTATAGCCCACCCAAAAGTCCAGATGAAATATTAACTAAAGTTAGCCGTGAAAATTTTAAGTGGGGGTTGTGATTATGACAAGTTATTCTGATTTGTTGAGCGCTGCGCCAAGCGTGCCAAAACTCATCCAGTGAATTTGGAACGCGTCAAAACGTCCGCTTTCGCCCCCACGCCCCCCCAAACCCGACCATCCCCTTTCGGCCAAGTTCAGCCAAAATGCGGACAGTCTCAAATGCGCTAAAGTTGGTTATGCTGAAGTTCGTTTGGCCTCCCGCATAGCAGACATCTAGACAGCATCGCCCTTATACGACGCTTACTTGCGGGCCAAACTTTACATGCTTTGAGCCGTTCAATCGGATTGTTTATATCAATGACTCAATGTGCTGATTGAGCGACAGGATGGGAAGTCCCTCAGGTCGCATCTGCTTACATTCAAGAAGAGGAACAGGGCCTGTTCCTTTCCCCCGCGCTCATCAGTCCAATTGGACAGAGCCTCTTGTTGACGATTTACGTAATAGCGCTTGACGCCACCTCTTTTTTGCGATTACCTTATTGACTAAATCTATTATAAGCGCGTTGCGCAAAAAAGGGCGGAAAAATGAAACAGGCAAAAGCACGGGCTGTAAGCCCTTCCTTGTTGGTACTGATTGCGACGTTGGGTTTCTCAGGTCCTGCTTTGGCTCAGGGCGCGCCTCAAACTGATAATCCGGCGATTGAGACCATCATCGTTGTCGCCCAAAAGCGCGAGCAAGCCGCGCAAGATGTGCCCATCGCCTTGTCGGTCTTCTCTGCCGCTACACTAGAGCGCGCTCAGATCGAAGATGCGACGGACATCCAGTTCTCGATTCCCAATGCTGTCTTGACCGGCAATGACCGGTTCACCTTGCGCGGCATAGGCACCAATGCTCTAGGCTCTTCTGATCTAGGTGTGCAATCCTTCGTTAATGGAGCAGCAATTGGTTATTTGCCTCAAAATGAGTTTTTTGACCTCGCGCGTTTAGAGGTTCTGCGCGGTCCACAAGGGACGCTTTATGGCCGAAACACAACTGGCGGTGCGATCAATGTGATTACGCAAAAGCCCAAGGCAGAATGGGGCGGTGAAGCTAGTTTGCAACTCGGCAATTATGGCGGCATTCGTGCGGGTGGAGCAATCAACATCCCCTTGGGCGAACGTATCGCAACGCGTTTGTCGGGCTATGGATTGAGCCGTGAGGGCTATACGGACAACCAAGGGACGGGTAACGGGATTGATGGTCGCGATCAGTGGGCTTTACGATGGACAACAACATTCGATTTAGGCGAGAACACTGACATTACCTTCGTTTACGGTAAGTACGAAGAAGATTCCAGCCGCGCCCGTGAAGGAAAAAGGCTATGCAAAGCCCATCCGGTTTTGGGTTGTGATCCGCGCGAGCTAGGGTTTGATTCACCTGACGCTAACACAACGATTCTCCAGACATTATCTCGCATTTTCACGCCATTCCCGGCTGGTGGCAATATTTATGCGGGTGCGCCTAATCCATCGGACTTGCGCGCCGTAAACGCCGACACCGACCCTCGTTACAAGCTAGATCAAACCTTCGCGACATTGAATGTAGAACACAATTTTGATGACTTCACTTTATCGGGTATCTTCGCTTGGTCTGAGGGCAGCACTGAGCAAAATACCGACTGGGATAATGCGAAACTGCCATTTCGTTTCACTCGACCGATTACTTACACCGCCGCACGCGGTCAGGTAATCACCACAGACCAATTGATCACAACTGACAGCTTCACGTCGCAGACGGAAACCCAAACAGGCGAAATCCGTTTAGCAAGCAGCTTTGAGGGACGTTTCAACTTCTTAATCGGTCTGTTTACCCTCGATGGTGAAAGCGCTGGCGGCTTTGAAACTTGGCACCCATCTATTGAGCTTTTCCAAAAAGCCAATGGTCGACCAGAGGAGTCTTGGCGGGTATCGGCTTTGTCGCGCAATGGCAAAAACAGCACAGACGCGGTATTTGGAGAGGCGTATTTCAAAATTTCCGATACTTTGCGTTTGACACTGGGCGCACGCCAAACAGACGAGAAACGCTCTGGCGAGTCGCGCTCAATCGTCTTGGCACCGGTTGGTCCTTGGGTTGCATCTAGCTTTTCGGGGTCTAAGGCCACTGGCAAAGTGGCGCTCGATTGGACACCCGACTTGAGTTTCACTGACCAGACTTTGATCTATGGTTCTTATTCGACGGGCTACAAAGGTGGCGGGTTGAATAACTCGAACTCCGCGCCGACTTATGGTCCAGAAGAGGTCATCGCCTACGAAGTTGGTGCCAAAAACACTCTAGTTGGCGGGCGCGTACAGGCGAATGTAACGGGCTTTATCTATGAATATACCGGCCTTCAACTTGGGCAGCGGATTAATGGCGGCGTGGTGACGCGTAATGCTGATGCCGATATCTGGGGTCTAGAGGGCGAATTCCTCTACGCACCTAGCCGCAATTGGCTGTTTGATATGAACCTTTCTTATCTCAATACTGAGATTGCCAACTTCGTCTCAGAAGACGCCGCTAATCCGGCGCAAAGCCTGACCGCAACGACACCCACCGTGGCGGTCAATCTGGCAGGAAATGAACTGCCCCACGCACCAAAGTCCAAGATCAAAGTGGGCGGTCAATATACGACTGCCGCGTTTGCAACCAATTGGACTGCAACTTTCCGTTTAGATGCCGTTTGGCAAGACAAGTATTTCGCCCGCGAGTACAACAGTCCAACTGACCGGATTGATGCTTGGGGCGTGATTGACTTGCAAGCTCGCCTGGATAATCGCGAAGAAGGTTTCTCGATTCGGGCTTTCGTCAAAAACGTCAGTGATGAAGACAATATCACCAATATCATCATCGAGGATGCGCTGGTTGGTCGTTACCGGAATGTCCGTTTGCTAGAACCCAGAACATTTGGTGTGATCTTGGAGAAAAAATTCTAGGACAATTGTGACGTGGTGATATCAAAGATATCTTCTTCGGGCCAATACAATGAAAATGCGGGAAACCCTCATATGTTGGGTCTTCATAGGAAGGCCGGGTAAGACCTAACAATGACGTCTGATTCCGCGCTTCAGGAAGGTATGATGAAAACTGTGGTTGAAAGCTTTGAAACCGTCGCGTTGCGTACACACTTGGAAGCCAATAATGGCATAAAGGGGCTAGAGCTGCTCCAACCACATGAGGTAGATAGAGCGGTCAAGCTGTTCCAGCGCGATGGCTTTGTGGTTGTCACTAACGTGTTGGATGAAGAGCAGACAAGGTTTTTGGCCAATGGTTGCAGCGAGGTCGCAGCCCAAATACTCGCTTTGGATCACGAGCGCAGCGGTAATCGCGGTTCGCATCGCTATTCCTTTGGTGGTTCAAGCCTGACTCGCAGCCAGCTTCACCGCCCCGAATGGCAAATGTTACTCGAGATTGCGGTGGTAGACGAGCTTGTGACGGCGATATTCGGTTCGGGTGATTATTCGCTGCGCGCTGCGAGTGGTGATTTTTGTTTGCCCGGTGCAACCGGCTATCAGCCACTTCATTCAGATGTAAGCGACTGGATTAGCCCGACAAAGTCTCGTTTCAGCTCATTTCACGATCCACGTGGCCAACTGACAATTCGCGACCTACCGTGCCCCTATGTTTGCGTGAATTTTTTGCCTCAAGATGTTACACGTCTCAATGGGCCAACCCGGCAAATTCCTGGAACTCAGCATTCACGTGTTCCGATCCCAACACTTGAGGACGAACCTGAATGGATGCGGTTGAGCACTGTTTGCCCAGCACCTGCAGGGGCCATCATGATCCGCGATGTGCGCGCCTGGCATGGCGGCACGCCCAATATATCAGATAAGATGCGGGCAATTCCCAATCTCGAATTTTACGCGCCATGGTTCCGTGAGCCGATCGTTCCAGGAATTAGCTATTCCGATCACAAGAAACTATCCAAGCGCGCCCAATTCCTCTCGCGATTCTGTGTTGCGGATTCTAGCGAGCCATTGAAGACGGAGGCGACCTTATGGGCACCGTGACCTCAGCTTGGCGTTCGCGACTATGAGGTACCGTCGGCTTGGCAAAACCGCGCTAAAAGTCAGCGAACTGTGCTTGGGCACGATGAATTTCGGGCCGCGGACCCCAGAAAAGGAGAGCCATGAAATTCTGGACCAAGCCGTCGAACTAGGCATCAATTTCATCGATACTGCGAACCAATATGGGGGCCATCTGGGCGTTGGAGCGACGGAAACCATACTTGGCAAGTGGCTGTCTGCCAAAAGTGGACGCCGCGACAATCTGGTACTGGCAACTAAAGTCTATGAGCCCATGTCGAGTGACATTAATGATCGTGGCTTGTCAGCCCGGCATATTCAAAAGGCCTGCGACGCCAGCTTGAAGCGCTTGCAAGTCGATCACATCGATCTTTACCAGTTCCACCATATCGACCGAAATGCGCCGCCCGAAGAGATTTGGCAGGCTACTGATCGGCTAATCGCCCAAGGCAAGATCACATATGCCGGGTCGAGTAACTTTCCCGGTTGGAAGATTGCTCAGATGAATGAAAAGGCGGCAGTCAGAAACCGTCTTGGACTGATCTCAGAGCAAAGCCTTTATAATCTGATCGAACGACGCGCAGAACTAGAAGTCATCCCGGCCGCGCTAGAATATGGCTTAAGCGTGATTTCTTGGAGCCCGCTTGCCGGGGGCCTGTTGTCGCTCGATTCAGGCGAGGATGGCGGACGACGGCGGTCAGATGCAATCAGAACGGCAAGGGAAGCGAGGCAGGATCAGCTTACGCGTTTCAGTCAGGTTTGCGCCGAAATAGGAGAGGCCCCAAGCGCAGTCGCCTTGGCTTGGACATTGCATCAAGCAGGTATCGCCGCGACCATAATCGGCCCGAGCAACAAAGAACAACTGACCTCAATCGCACATGTACCCAACATCGTTTTGAACGCTGATATTCTATTGAAAATAGATACTATTTTTCCACCTTGCGGCTCAGCGCCTGAAGCTTATGCATGGTAGGCGCTGAACCCCCCAACTCCGCCAACACGAGCAGCGATTGGCAATCAGGGCAGGTTTCAGTGTCTGGCGGGTACTTGGCATACCACCGCACGGGAGGCTCTGGACCAGTACTGGTTCTGTCGCATGGTTTGACTGACAATGGTTTGTGTTGGAGCAGACTTGCTAGAGCCTTGGAAGACGACTTTGACATTGTCATGCTGGATGCGCGAGGGCATGGGACAAGTTCGCGATTGCCAGACGGCGCGCATTTCAACGCTGGTCGAGACATTGCCGAAGCAGTAGAGGCTCTTGGCTTGAGAACGCCAATCGTAATGGGTCATTCTATTGGTGCGCTCGCGACAGCAACCTTTGCCGCTGACTATCCCCACCTCGTCTCAAGAGTCATTTTAGAAGACCCACCGTTTGTTCCCGCTTCTGACTTATCGTCACGAATGGGTCGCAAAGAGAAGTTTCGCCTTCAAGTCTTGCGTTTGCAAAGCATGTCGGACGCCGAAATCACCCAGATGGGCAAGGAAGCAACACCCGACTGGCACGATGATGAGTTTCCAGCCTGGACTCTCGCCAAGCGGCAAGTCGACCCTGACGCCATGCCGGTCGTATTTCCATTGTGGCAAGCTGTGATCGAGAAAATTCTTGTGCCAACCTTGCTAGTCTATGGAGAGCAGGCACGCGGCGGATTGGTGACACCCCAAGTTGCCGCTGAAGCGATGAGGGTTAACCCGCGCGTTCAGTCTGTCGAGGTTCAACAAGCGGGACACAATATCCGCCGCGAGAATTTCCCTGCTTATCTAGCTGAGATACGTAAATTTCTGCTTGAAAACAAAGAGACATAAATAGCTGGGGGATGAAAAGTGGCAACTCTAGAACAGCCTAAAGGCCCGGCAATGACCGAGCAAAAGCGGAAGTTGACTATCCCTTTGAAGCTTGCGTACGGCTTAGGTCAGGCAGGCCAAAACGGTGGTTTTGATGCAGCCGTTGCGTTCATCTTCTTTTATTATTCTGCGGTCCTTGGGCTGTCGGGTACGTTGGTCGGTGCGGCTTTGGCTGTCGGTTTGGCGGCAGACGCCTCTGTCGATCCTGTGATCGGGTCTTGGTCGGATAACCTCAAGTCTAAATATGGTCGTCGATTGCCTCTTATGGCTATCTCTGTGCCGCTGATCGCATTATCCTTGGGATTGCTGTTTTCACCCCCAATAGGCCTTGGTCAGATCGGTTTATTCGCGTGGCTAGCTGTGATGTCGGTTGCGGTCCGAAGCTTTATCTCATTGTTCAACGTGCCCTATATTGCGTTGGGTGCGGAATTGACGACCGACTACGCCGAGCGAACCAGTGTCGTCGTTTATCGGGCCTTTACTGGAATTTGTTCTGGTGTCGTGGTGACCGCTATCGGCTATTCGATCTATTTCGCAAATGGTGGCCTTCAAAAGCCTGATGGATACCCAAGCTTTGGATGGTCAGTTGCTGCCTTGATTTTCTTTTGCTTGACGATTTGTTGCATTGGTATTCGCAAGTACGCAGCGGCTTTGCCCCAACCCGAACAAGTGCCAGGATCAATGCTGCGAAGGCTGCCTAGCGAGGTGAAGGAGATTTTCAGTAATCGTTCGTTTCGGTTGCTGTTCCTTTCTGCTGTCATCATCTATGTGGCCGCAGGTGCAAACGCCAGCCTGAATAGCCATGCCTTTGTTTTCGTGTGGCAGATCGAAAGTGAACAGATCCAGTTCATAAGCTATGCGTTTTTGGTTGGTATCTTGCTTGGTGTGGTTTTTGCGCCGGCTTTCCAAAGGCGGATGGAGAAGAAAAATGTTGTCATTATCGGCTTCGCGTTGCTGATAGCCAACTGGCTGGTCCTTCAAGGCGCGATGCTTGCGGGCCTTTACCACCCGCTTGGTGACGCGGCACTTCCACCGATGCAGTTCAACTCCTTTGTTGCCGGGATCGGATTTGGGTTCATAGCCGTCGCTTATCCGTCCATGATGGCTGATGCCGCTGATGAGCACGAGCAACTGTTTGGCCGTCGTCGTGAAGGCCTCTATTTTGCGGGTCTTGGCTTTGCAAACAAAGCGGCCACTGGACTGGGTGTTATGGTTGCAGGCGTCGCGCTTGACCTGATCAAGTTTCCAAGCAGCGCCGGCAAGCCGGGTTCTGAAGTTGTCCCGGACTCGACGCAGAACCTCTTGGTACTTATCTGGGGACCCGTTCCAGCAGTGATTGCAACTATTTCGCTTATTATCCTAGCTTCTTATGGGATTACGCGCGCTCGGCATGACCAGATAGCCAAAGCCCTCGGGCGTGAAACTTAGGAAGACGCTACTTCCTAGAACTGCTGCAATCTGTTAAGGTCTAAGTTCTTAGACGTAATCCCGCCGTTTCAACCTTTCGCCAGTTGGCGTAGTCCTTCTCAACGGCTGAGATATTGGCCATTAGCATCGAAACGATCATATCTTCAAGCAAATCAATGTTGCAGCCAGTACGGTCCAAATAAGCTCCTCCAGCACCTGTCAGACCCATGCCAAGCTCTGTCAACATGCGCGCAAGCTCAATCGGCATTGAAAGGCCTTCTTTGAGTTTGATGGCAAAGTACTCAACCGTGCGCGCTCGCCCTTGCCGCTCCATTTCACCCATACCTTGAGCAATTGAAGGCTCGCTCATGAGACGTTCGATCAACACGCCTTTTTTGGCGATATGATCAAGATAGGCCCGCGTCGTTATCCGGATGAGCGACTCAACGTCAGGGGCGCTTTCAGCCGCGCTGAGCTGTTGGGCTTGATACAGACGTACTTCGCGCAACAGTAAAGCGCGCAACAACTCACTGCGGTTGGGATAATAATTGTAAACCAGCGCTTTGCTAATCCCCGCATCACGGCCGAGCCGATCCATGTTTACAGCACTAACGCCCTCATTAACGACAATTTGGGCCGCCGCATCGAGGATCAATTGACTACGCTCTTCAGGAGCAAGACGTGTCCGGCGCGGTTTGGCAGTTTGGGTCAAAGGCATACCTTATTAAACCTGTGAATTTATTTTTCTAATAACGGCTTTCTGACAGTTTGTGAACCTCTGACTTGCAAGCAATTGACGAATGTTCCAATAAGTAGAGATGACGTCTCTGTGTACTCCCTTAGGGTTCGATGAAAAGCCGATAGTTTGTGGTGCTATCACGTTGAATGTCGGCACGATTGGAGAGGGGCCGCCGGTTGTTTTTCTGCACGGCTTCCCAGAACATTGGCGCGCCTTTAGCCCAATGATGAAGTCCTTAAGCTCACGCCATCATTGCATCGCGCCAGACCAACGCGGCTTTGGCCAATCGTCACGACCACGTGACCAGAATGACTATAGAGTAGACTTTCTCGCAGATGACATTGCCAATTTGATTGCTGCCTATGGCTATCAGCAGGTGGATATTGTTGCCCATGACTGGGGGGGCTAGTTGCTTGGCATTTTGGGAGCCGCCATCGCGACCTTGTGCGCAAGATGGTGATTTTTAACGCGCCTCACCCTTATTGCTTGCAGTTGGCGCTCGATACCGACCTCGCACAGCGCGCTGCGTCATCTTATGCTGCGCAGTTTGCGCAAGCCGATTCCCACAAGGCCTTTGAAGCGAAAACTGACAGCGAAACATGGGACGCTATCTTTGGCAAAGACTTCGCTGAAGGGCTCCTGAGCCAAGACGACAAGGCCATTCAGATTGCTCAATGGAAACAAGATGGCGCATGGGAAGCTATGCTTAATTGGTATCGTGCGGCCAGGTTCGACTATAGCGGTAACCCAAGTCAACGCCGCCAACCTCCTAAACCCGTGATAAGTCCGACACTTTTGGTTTGGGGTACGAATGATGCACTCTTCGCGCCATCTACCCTGTTGGGCCTTGGAGAGATTGCTCCAAATTGTGAGATCAGCGAAATTGAGGGCGCAGGACATTGCGTGTTTCGCGAACGTCCTACCTTCTGCGCCCAACTCGTAGAGGGATTTTTGTCCCAGTGTTGTTAGGCGGCGGCAACATACCTTGACTTGAGCCGGATCTTCGTTATCGACGATATGTATAATAGGAAATGAAGTGACGAGGAAATCTGTGAATCGATCCACTAATTTGCCAAACTTGGGCCTTGAAAACCGAACCGTCCTGATCACAGGCGCGGCCAGTGGCATTGGCTTGGCGGCGGTCAATTTGTTTATGAGGCATGGGGCCCGCGTGATTGCCTTTGATATGGATGAACAAGGGCTTGAGGCATTGCGCGCCGCTAGAAAAGACGAGGCATTAGCAACGATCTGCGGCGACGTTTCGAAAACTGCGGACTGGATCCGTGCCCTAGCATTGGCAGAGCACGACTTCGGCGGACTGGATGCGCTATTTAACAACGCTGGCATAACAGGTCCACGCGCATCCATTCTCTCTTACCCAGAGGCTGAGTTTGATCGCGTGATGGCAGTGAATGTGCGTGGTGTATTCTTAGGAATCCAGCACGCTGGTCTGGCCATGAAGGCACGTGGCAAAGGCGCCATTGTAAACACATCGTCGATTGTCGGCTTTACAGGCGGGCGTAACATAAACGCTTATACCGCCAGCAAACATGCCGTGATTGGTTTAACCAAAGCTGCAGCCGTTGAACTCGCAGCACATAACATACGTGTAAACGCTGTTTGTCCTTCGCCGACAGCAACTGAAATGATGTTTAAGCTAGAGCGCGAATTGGCCCCCGATAATCCCAGTTCTATTCGTGCGGCTTTTGCCGCCAATTCCCCAATGAACCGCTATGGTGAACCTGAAGAAGTCGCTGAGGCAGCTTTGTGGCTGTGCAGCGACGCGGCCTCTTACATCACCGGCGTCTCGCTACCCATCGATGGTGGCATGGTGGCGCGCTAAACCACGAAAGGACACACGTTCATGGACCTCAATCTGAAAGGAAAACGCGCTGTTGTTACCGGCGCAACGCGCGGCATTGGCTATGCTATTGCGCATCGACTAGCGCGCGAAGGTTGTGATGTTGCTTTTTGTGCACGTTCGCAAGGTGGTGTTGACAAAGCCCAAGCAGAGTTTGCCAACCTCGGGGTCCGCGCCTTTGGACAGGCTTTAGATGTTCGTGATGAAAGTGCTTTTGGCACATGGTTCGAAGCGGCTGTGAAGAACCTTGGCGGCCTCAACATTGTCGTCAGCAATGTGTCCACGCGGCCAACTAAAGGAGGCGAAGAAGCCTGGCGCGAGAGCTTTGAAGTTGATCTTCTCCAGCACGTTCGGATCGCTACAGCGGCTATCCCATACCTCAAGCAAGGCAAGGACCCCTCATTAGTGTTTATCGCTTCCATTGCCTCAGGCCTAACCCAGTTGCCACCGGGAGAGGATGCGTACGGCGCGATGAAAGCCGGTGTGATCTCACTGACCGGTCAATTGGCTGCCAAGTACGGTCCAGCAGGCATACGCGTCAATGCGGTGTCGCCGGGACCGGTGATGTTTGAGGGCGGATTCTGGGATGAGGTGAGGACTGGGGCACCACAATTATTTGCTGCCGCCGCGCGCTTAGCAGCGCTGGGCCGACACGCGACGCCCGAGGAAGTAGCCGATCCGGTCGCCTTTCTGTGTTCACCACTAGCAAGTTACATCACGGGCGCAAATCTGCGCATTGATGGAGCCGCCCTGAAAAGTGCCAACTTTTAAGTTAAACTAACTGAGAGCTGACTCGCGCCAAAATGTCTCTGTGAGGTAAGTTTTTGATCGCCATGGGATCATCGGCATCATCAAAAGCAATCAGCCTAAAGCCATTGCCTTCCGGGTCCTTGAAGGCTGCACTTTTGCAGGCTGTCAGTTCTAAATGATATTGTGTGTCGGGCACACCACCCTGACTCACGACATGAGCGTAGTCAGCCTCGAAATCGGTGCATTCAAAACATAAATACTGAAACCCTGTGCTTACTTGCGTTAGGTCAGGGGCTGGGACGGGATTATGATATTGCCAAAACTCGAGGCCCAAATTCAAACCAGGCAGCCACATGGCGCTGAGGTCAACATCTTTCAGGCCAGCCACTTTATCCACACCTGCATTGGCCTGCAGCCTCAAAACCGCGCTGGCTTTTAACCCAAGTGCTCGTGCGTAAAATCCAACCAGGGGCTCGATATCGCGTGCAACAAAAGCGATGTGTCCAATCCAATAACGAGGGTCGGCGTCGCGAACAAATGGCGCGCCTTCTAATTCCAGCAATATACCGTCATCGGTATGGGCGTAAAGGTAACGAAAAGGCGTCCCTAGATCGACTGGCTCGGATAAAGGTACCAGTCCAGCCTGCAAACCGCGCGCTAGCCCTTCGTCTATATCACGGGACTGAAGGGATATGTGCGCTATCCCCGGCATGTTTACCGGCCGGCTTATTGTCGGTTGTGCAATTGGGTTATGGTTGACCTCAAGTTTGAGATGAATGTTTGGGCCAACACACCATCCATCGGCTACAAATGTGCAGATGTGCTCAAGCCACGGCGCATGCAAGCGTTTTGCGACCATTAAGCCTATGTGGTGAACGCCAATGATCATTCTTGCTTGACTGTTTCCAATTTGGGCGGGTTTTTAACAGCGCACGCCATAGTCTCTTTGGCAGCGTTCTACTCCAGAAATCTAAGCTACTCAATCTCTATTATATAATAGGTCAATAAAGCATTGGCAGAGCGTAAAGGTCGCGAGATCGTCACTGGAAGGTAATGTTAGTAAATCGGGTCGGGGCCAATGTAGCCCTTCTGCTCCAGCTATATGTTGAAGTTTAGCCAGCTTTACCAAAAGAAGCAGAAATTCGATCGCTGGACGATAGCTTGATAAGATTAATGCATAAGGCGCTCTTGCCATTGTAGGATCGGGTATCTGATTGCTCGTGCGTCATAGCGTCAACTAGGTCAAAGCGGCGGCCGCAATTTGACTTTCGGAACTCCAAACCGTCCCTTCCGCAATCGGCCAATGATTGCCAATCTTAGCTAGGATAAATCAGCCGTAGCTGTGCTGAGATAGGATTGCATTTTCCGTGCGTTATCGAACCAGACAAAATTGCCAAGCCGATTGCTGGCACCATGGTTGACCAATTCACTTCGCAATAAACCGACAAGGGTCATCGTAAGTCACACTTTGAATGCGCGGGATATGCTCGACTTGCAGATTTATTTGCAGCCCCCGTTACCCACCAAGGCCTCCAAACCTTGGTAGCAAATTGGTAGCAAACCAAAAATAGGTATATAATCCCACCTATTTCGAAGCTTGATCCCGGCTGTAGATAATTGATTTTTAAGAAAAAACTGGTGCCGCAAACAGGATTCGAACCTGCGACCCCATCATTACGAATGATGTGCTCTACCGACTGAGCTATTGCGGCACGTTTTTGATGTGGGTGGGCCCACGTCTGGCTTTTGCTGATTGAGGGCAAAAGATGGGGCCTGATACAACGACGCAGGGGTTTGAGCAACTGTTCGTGAACACGCTCTTGCATGCAAGGCGCAGCCTCCCAATCTATGGAACATGGCTTGGAATGAGTGCCAGCCCCGAGGAGACATGAGACATGTTTGACGCCAATAAGATTTTCGCTGCGCTGCAAAGCGAGCTGCCTAAAGCCATCTCTGCCATCAAGACCGAGGGGCAGGCCGGTGTGGATCGCGTCAAGACCGATGCAGATGCTAAAAATATTGCCCTGGGCGCTGGTGCGGCTGGCGTTTTGGGTGGGCTCTTGTTGTCGGGCGTTGCGGGTAAGTTTGGTCGCCAAGCGGCAACCTTGGGCGGCCTCGCGGCTTTGGGCACTTTGGCCTATAATGCCTATCAGAAACATCAAGGTAAGGCCGGGACGGAGACTGCGCCCAGCGGTGTGTTTCTGCCCAGCAATGCGCAAGATCAAGAAGCCGTGGGCAAGGCAACCATTCGCGCCATGATCTCGGCCATGAAGGCAGATGGTCAAATTGAGGCGGCTGAAAAGGCTAAATTGTTTGACCATTTGGCCAAGATCGACTTGTCCGACAGTGAAAAGGCCTTCTTGTTTGATGAATTGGCCAAGCCGTTGGACATTGGGCAAGTGGTGGCCGATGCCACGTCGCCTGAATTGGCGCTGGAGATTTATGCGGCCTCTCTGGTGGCGATCAACACCCAAGGCCCAGCTGAAAAGGCCTATTTGGCAGATTTAGCGACCCGCTTGAAGCTGGAGCCGGCACTGGTTGCAAAAGTGCATGATGAGGCATTGCTGCCGGCCTAAGCTTGCGGTGCTTGGTAACAAATAGGTCGGCCCAGCATGCGCTGTGGCCGACCTTTTTATGCGGCTTCAGAGGCCGACGATTGGGTGGTAAAGGCGTGAATGGCGGCCGCAGAGCGGGCTGCGCGCAAGCCATCGCGTACATCTTGACGGCGGAGAAAGCGGGAAATGCGCGCCAGCGCCTTTAAGTGATCGGCACCTGCTTCTTCGGGCGAAAGCAACAGCACAACAATATCGGCAGGCCGACCATCGGGTGCTTCAAAGTCAACCGGCGGATCCAATAAGGCCAAAACCGCGGCTGGGGCCTTCAAGCCCTTCAGGCGGGCATGGGGAATGGCCACGCCTTCGCCAACGCCTGTGCTGCCCAAACGCTCCCGCTCAAGCGTCGATTCCAACGTGGCCGACAAATCGACCCCATAGGCTGCGACAGCCGCCTCGGAAAGGGCCAAGAGGACTTCATTCTTTGTCTGTGCTTTGATCCGGAAAACGATGGCGTCAGCACGGATAAGGTCTGCAAGATCTGGCATAAGGTCTTTTCTCGAGTCGACCTGCGCCCCCGCACAAGCCGACTGGTTTGAAAAAATACGTCGTCGTCATCAGCCCGATACACTAGGGGCTGGATCAATCCAACCAATATTCCCATCTGCGCGCCTATAAACAACGTTTAGCGCACTGGATCTGGGGTTTCTGAACATCAGAAACGGTGCTTCACCCAGCTCTAGCTGCATCACAGCGGTTGCCACAGGCATGGTGCGAATCACGGTTTTGGTTTCCGCGATCACGGCGGGGCCGGCAGGAATGCCTGCGTCTTGCCCATCATCGCCCTCATCCAGATCATCGGGCTCAATGACATTATAGCTGACTTCTTCGCGTGGCAGCGGCGCATGGTGCTTGGCGTGATGGTCCTTCAAGCGGCGCTTATAGCGGCGAACCCGCTTTTCAATCTTCTCTAAAGCGGCGGCAAAAGCGGCGTGTGGCTCTGAGGCCTCCCCATTAGCTTCTAGCGTAATGCCCGAATCGAGATGGACGATGGTTTCAACATGATAGAGGTGGCGTTGCTTGTCCAAGGTCACAATCGCTTCGCCGTCGCGCGACACATAACGCCCCACGCCGACCTCAAGATCTTCTTGGATTTTGCCCCGTAAAGCTTCCCCCACATCGATGTTGCGGCCTGTGACTCTGACTGTGAGATTGCCCATCTGAGGTGCCTCCCTATAACTGGGTGCGGTGTAGATCCACCGTCACATCAGTGTTGCACTGGAACTTTGCTTTGGGAAGATGATTTTGCGCTGAAGTGCGGCAAGATCAAGGCAATTTGACCGATAACTTCGAGATAAATAATATATTTATCAAAAGATTAAATGGCTTGATCAACTAAACCGTCAGTCGAACAATCTCGCCGATCAGCCAACCCGGCTAATGGTGCGGCGGCGCTGCACAGAGGAGGGAATCCGCAAGGCTTCGCGGTATTTCGCCACGGTCCGGCGCGCGATATCAACACCGGTTTCGCGCAGGATTTCAACGATACGATCATCCGACAAGGGTGCTTCAACCATCTCGCCATCAATCAGGCTCTTGATCCGATGACGGACGGCTTCTGCCGAGTGCGACTCGCCGCCATCGGAGGCATGAATAGCGGTGGTGAAGAAATACTTCAGCTCAAACACGCCGCGTGGGGTTGAGATAAATTTATTGCTGGTGACGCGGGAAACCGTGGATTCGTGCATCTCAATCGCACGTGCCACGTCCTTGAGAATGAGCGGGCGCAGATGCGCGACGCCATAGGTCAAGAAGCCATCTTGTTGGCGCACAATTTCCTTCGCCACTTTCAGGATGGTACGGGCGCGTTGATCGAGGCTTTTGACCAGCCAATTGGCATCGGCTTGGGCTTCGGCCAGATACGAACGCTCATCCTGCGAGCGGGCCTGTCGCGACACGCTTTCGGCATAAGCATTATTGACCAGCACGCGGGGCAAAGTGTCAGAGTTTAGCTCTATCAGCCAGGTGCCCATCGGCCCTTCGCGAACGAAAACGTCTGGGATGATGGCGCTTGATTCCGCACTGCCAAAGGTCGCCCCGGGCTTGGGGGTTAGGGCGCGGATTTCGGCAATCATATCGGCCAGATCGGCCCCATCGACGCCGCAAATGTCGTACAAGCTCTTCAGATCATGGCGCGCCAAAAGGGGCAGGTTCGCCAAAAGCGCTTCCATAGCCGGGTCATAGCGGTCGC
>NZ_JADCBK010000036.1 GCF_020253525.1 Aquidulcibacter sp. | reverse complement strand
GCAAACTCGCTGAGGTCCCCGCTCTTCGCTACGCTTCGGCGGGGATGACATTGTTTTGGAGTGGTTTTTATCTAGAAGCGTTTTGGTGCCCATTCTGGTCACCCAACCGCTTCCTATAGCGTGACCGGGCGATTTGTCGCGTCAAGTCCAGATTTCCTTCGGAAATCTGCCGCGAAGCGGCGCGAAGCGGACTTGACCCGTCAAATCGCCCACGAACAATCGAAGTTGGCCTTTGGTGTAGGCAGGGCCTACGCATGAGCCTTCCAGAACAAAAAAACTATAAGCAATGTCATCCCCGATGGCGCAAGCCAATCGGGGACCTTGTTCCGCAAACTCGCTGAGGTCCCCGCTCGAAGCTCACGCTTCGGCGGGGATGACATGGCGGGGGCATAGCAAGGCGCTCCGCGCGGTAGGGTGCATTCCATTGATGGAATGCACCTTGGTCAAGCAATTCCTGAGCTGGATCATGCGAGACCGAAGCCAAAGCACTTGGAACGGTTCAAATTGTCGCTTAGCTCACTTTGAAGCCGTCATCAGCGAACGAAGTGGTTCAGGCCTGTCGGACCGCACCCTGTTGGTTCGGTCGCCAGTCATGGCTTGTGATCATTGGTTTCGGGACTTTGTCGTTTGCCGCGCGCGAGACGCCGATCAAGCCATACAATCAGAAAGCCTATCGCCGTGAAAGCGACTGCGATAATCGCAAGGTTCAACAGCACGCCACTCCAGCCGAGCGTTTCCACATTCATAAAAAAATAGGGATAGCGTGACGCCGAGTCTGGCTCGAATTCGGCGCGCACAAGACTGTAGGCTGAATAAGCAAGCGGGTATAACGCCCAGACCAACGGGGCATGCCAACGCAGCCTGCCGTGGGGCGCATAGAGCAGCCACCATAGCGGTACTGCGACCGGAGCAATGTGGTGGTGCAAACTGTCTCCAAGAAAAGTCCACCAATTGAGTTGCAGGATCTGCCCCAAAACCAGATTAAAAATGATGCCAACGAGCAGGATCGCAAGCATCACGGCACCGATCAGAAGCGCGGACACCCGCTCCGCCCCCCTAATCGCAATGGATCCGAATACGATTACAATCAGCAGGTTAGTTGTAATCGTAAAGGGACGTAGCATCTGCCAGAGCGCTTCGACTAGGCCCCTTCCGTCCTCAAGCATAAGCTGGAACGGTGGGATGATTCCGATAAAGGAGCCCGCCGCGATCAAGCCGGCAAACAGGCGGCCATAGCGCTCGTCTAGGATAGAATGTTTCATCGTCGCTCCATGGGACCGAGCAACGCGTTTCAGGTAAAGGCAGGTAGCTGTCAACGGGAAAACTAACTCGCGCCGTAGGTTGCGGTCCTGCGGGACTGTGCGGCATCACTAGCTATGGAACCTTGGGCTAAGTTCCCTTCACTTAGCACACCTTTGCCGCAAGCTGTTCCTTGGCAAAGGCCGACTAAGTGGAAAAGCTAGACCCAAGACCGCGCACAACGAGATGGTCCAGTCCATTGTCTAAAAGGTAACAAGTGGCCGAAAGGAGATGGTCTGCTTTGGGGCGTGTGGGGCGGCGAAAGCGGACATTCAAAAACGAATAGACTCTTTGCGCAGTTTGCGAAAGCTTCGCTGCGGGGTCAGAGGAAGCCATCAATCGGTAAGCCTCCTATTCTTTGACTTCAATCAACTTGCTTTGAAAGTCATATGGAAAGTGTTTTGTCGTTGGTGCTGAAAAGAACGACGCGACGAGATAAATCTTGCCCGAGCGAGTGTCGCTTCCCCTGAATTCAACGTAGTCTGCTGATAGTTTTGTTATCAACTTTGAGGAACATTCGACCTTGCAGTCTACAATCAGCAGGTTATTCGGCCCATTTTCCCGATAGCATTCATAATTTCTGCATGCATGGCTCAAGAAGACGAACCGAAGTTTATTGCTCCCAACGGGCCCTAATAATGCATAGCTCGCGTCAATTACGGACCCATAATCAACTTTGACATTTAGGAACGGTGCAGTCCAGGACGCATAGAATTTGTCTGGGCGAAGTGCCAAGATGTTTTGGCCGCGTATGTGCAAGTCTTGGCCAAGCACTTCCTGTTGCACGTACACAGGCCATTCTGCCCATCTTCGCCGTATCTCTGATCTCTTCTGAGGGTTTAAGACTGTGCCGGAGCTCTGCCCGGTAACCTCGTAATTGAGACTTTCATAGGCATATCCTAAAACCTCGCCGTTCTCAGAAATGCCAGACACAAGCTCAACCTCAATCTTTTGTGTTCTGCTTTCGCCCTCTTCAAAAAATTGACAATGCAACAGGCGTTGACCACGGTCAGCTTCAATTTTTCCCCGCACCCGAGGCATGTTATCTGCCGGATCGATCTCGCTATTCACATCGTAGATTTCCATTGTTGCCAGTGGCGAACCTGCAATGGCATATCTAATTGCCAGGCAAGAACCAACCTGCTCAGCCATTGGGAATGTGTCGGTTCCAAACGAGCGGTCTTTGTAGCTGACCGCGCCAGTTCGCAAATCCATGAAACCAAAACGCAAAGACGCGTTTCCAACCATCCTATTGGTGCTGTAAGCAACAAGTCCAAACGGGTTCTCTGCGGATCCAATGACAAATGTCTCAGCGCTGATGTTGGTTCTTCGGGAATCTTTATCGACTTCGAGGCGCCCTAGTTTTTGCCTCGTATCTATGGAATAAAATTCGAGGCCATCATTACCTCTCGCGTCTGGGCATTTTTGAAACATAGTACGCGACACAATGTGGATCTTGGCGCTCGCGATCGTGTTTTCGCAATTTGGAATGGCGTACGATACGGCATTATCGCCAAAGTTCTCAACAATTAGAGAGGGTTTCTCCTTAGAGGCGCAGGCCAGTGGCACCATAAGTGTCAATGCAAAGGCGGTTATAAATATCTTGGATTTCATTTCAGCGTGTCCGTTGTTAGCAATGTGCTTCGCGCCGTAGCGTGCATTCCCTCTTGGGATGCACCATGGTCAAGCAATTCCTGAACTCGTTCATGTGGGGTCTTAGCCAAAAGACTCGGAACGGTTCAATGCGTCGCTTCGCTTGCCTTGAAGCCGCCGGACAATTGTCTCCGCGCAAGCTGGGGAGTCAAGAGGCGCGCCTCCGGCGCGTCGGCGAAGCCGATTTCACCTCTTGACACCCCATCTTGCGCGCACAAACTCGAGCTATGCCTTTGCGTAGGCGCAGCCTGCGGCAAAGGCGTTCCAAGGGGAAACAATCAAACCCAAGAGCGCAGCGAACGAAAATGGTGCATTCCTATCGGAATGCACCCTACGATCCGCGCGTCAGTGAATGTCCGCTTCCAAGCAACCGCCAACACACCCCCAACGGCAACCCTTGGCACTTCGGCGGAGATCACATTGTTTTGGATAGCTTTTTGCTTGGAAGCGGTTTGGTGATCCTTCCGGCCCACCAAACCGCAAACGAAATTGTTCGTGCGACCTCTGGGTAGTCAAGTGCGCAGCTTTGCTGCGTCGCGACGAGATCCGTTTTCGAAGAAAACGGACACTTGACGACCCAGATGTCGCGGCCATCCTCGATAATCCATTTTGGTGAAACACAGTTTCCACCAAAATGGGTCTAGATGGAAAAATCTTAAAGGCGATGTCATCCCCGATGGCGCAAGCCAATCGGGGACCTTGTTCCGCAAACCCACTGCGGTCCCCGCTCGAAGCTCACACTTCGGCGGGGATGACATGGCGGGGGGATAGACACAAAAAAACGCCCCGACCTTTCAGCCGGGGCGCTCTTTTTCTAAGGTCTTAGACCAGAAGTGGCTTATTCAACCACAGCTGCCACAACGCCTGCACCAACGGTGCGGCCACCTTCGCGGATTGCGAAGCGCGAGCCTTGGGTCATGGCGATCGGGGTGATCAG
>NZ_JADCBK010000035.1 GCF_020253525.1 Aquidulcibacter sp. | reverse complement strand
TGCAAATTGCGGGCAATGGGTGGCTGGAACTTGTCGCCTTAGAGGGAGAGCCGCGCGAGATTTGTGCGCTGCGGCCAGATCGGGTTCGCATCATTCCGGGTGCTTCAGGCTGGCCTGCGGGTTGGGAACATGAGGCCAATGGGATCAAGAGACGATTGTGGCGCGACCCGGCAACCGGACGCTCGCCCATGTGCCACCTCAAGCTCTTTAATCCTGCCGACGACCTCTATGGCCAGTCGCCCTTGGAGGCGGCAGCGATTGCCGTGGACATTCACAATGCGGGTGGGGCTTGGAACAAGGCCTTGATCGACAATGCTGCCCGCCCATCTGGGGCCTTGGTTTACCGCGGCATTCCCGGCGCAGAACGCTTAAGCGAGGAACAATTTGAGCGTCTGAAGGCCGAACTCAGCCAAGCCCATACCGGTGCTGCCAATGCGGGCCGCCCCCTTCTTCTGGAAGGCGGACTTGAATGGACAAGCATGAGCTTAACGCCTGCCGAGATGGACTTTGTCGAGGCCCGGCGCGCGGCAGCCCGCGATATTGCTTTAGCTTTTGGTGTGCCGCCCATGTTGTTGGGCATTCCAGGTGATGCCACTTATTCCAATTACAAAGAGGCCAATACTGCCTTTTGGCGACAGACGATTGTGCCCCTCGTGACCAAGGCAGCAGCCGCGCTGACAGCTTGGCTGGGACCTTGGAGTGACGAGCCCCTCTTGATCCGGCCCGACTTGGATCATGTGCCCGCACTTTCGGCAGAACGCGAGGCATATTGGGCCCGACTTGAGGCGACTTCCTTCCTAACCGCGACCGAAAAACGCGCGCTGGCCGGACTTGGAGCCTTGGATATGCCATTGGCGGAAGGGCAGACGTCATGAGCGACGTGGCAGCACCCTCTAATCCGCGCCAAGCCCCAGACCTCCGGCTGACTTTGGCCATCCTCATCACTTTGGTGCTGCAGGCTGTGGCGGCTCTTCTCTGGGTCGGTGCGGCGGCCCAACGCCTCGATAATCTCGAGGCAGAGGTCAAATTGCAGCAGCCAATCGTGGAGCGCATGGCCCGGATTGAGGCGCAAGTCGCAGCCGTCCGCTCCAGCCTCGATCGAATTGAAAACCATATTGATCAGGAGGCAAACTGATGCAGCCTTTGATCATCTCGGGCTATGCTAGCCTGTTTGGTCTGCCCGATTTGGCAGGCGATGTGGTTGAGCGTGGGGCCTTTGAAACCTCGCTCCGCCGCTTACCAGCCGCCTCAATCCGTATGCTCTATCAGCATGATCCAGATCGGCCCATTGGCCGTTGGGTTGAGGCTGTAGAGGATCAGGCGGGTCTGTGGATGCGCGGCTTGGTTGAGCCCAATCACCCTGACACGCAAAAGATCGCAGCCCTTATCCAAGCCGGTCTCGCCGACGGTCTCTCCATTGGCTTTCGCACGCTGGAGGCCGCGCCCCGGCCTTCCGGCGGGCGCATCTTGAAGACGATTGATCTGCGCGAAGTCTCCATCGTCACCTTCCCCATGTTGCCGCGCGCCCGGTTCCGCGTGCGCGGCTCTTCCCCATCCACACGGCCGTCTGTGCCTGCGGATCTTACGCGTCGCGTTCAAAACCCTGCCGCGCCAGCGGCTTAACGGAGTAATCCATGGAAACTAAAATGACCCAATCGCCCGAAGTGCGGGCAACCCAAAACGAACTGATGTCGGCTTTTGAGGCCTTCCGGGCCGCCAATGACCAAAGGCTGGCTGAGATCGAACAGAAGTCTTCTGCCGATGTGCTTCTGGAAGAAAAAGTCGATCGCATCGATCGCAGCCTCACCCGCGCACAGGCAAGTTTAGACCGTCTGTCGCTGGCAGGTCTTCGCCCTGGCACCCAACCAGCCCCAGACCCAGACCGACAAGAGGCAAAGGCTGCTTGGGCAGGCTTTATGCGTCGCGGAGATGAAAGCGCTTTGGCTGCGATTGAAGCCAAGTCCTTGTCCGTCGGTGTGGCTTCTGATGGCGGTCATGTTGCCCCACCTGAAGTGCAAGCCACGATTGATCGGCGCATTATTGCGGCCTCGCCCATGCGTCGCTTGGCCTCTATACGCACCACGTCAGCCAATATCTTCCGTAAACCAATTGCCATTTCAGCGCCCGCTGTTGGCTGGGTTGCTGAAACGGGGACGCGCACGGAAACAGCCACACCATCTTTGGACCTCTTGTCCTTTCCAATGGGCGAAATCTACGCCATGGCTGCGGCAACCCAGACACTGCTCGACGATGCGCTTCTGGATATGGATCAATGGTTGGCTGGCGAGATTGCCGAAAGCTTCTCGAGCGCTGAAAGCATTGCCTTTATCTCTGGCGATGGCGTCAATAAGCCCAAGGGGCTTTTGGCCTATACCGCTGCACCTGACGCAAGTGCGACATGGGGGCAGATCGGTTATCTGGCTTCTGGCGTCGCGGGTGCTTTCCCCGCCGCCAATCCTGTCGATAAATTGGTTGACCTTACCTATGCGCCCAAGACGCCCTACCGGGCCAATGCCAGCTTCTTGATGAACCGACGTAGCGTTGGTTTGGTGCGTAAGTTCAAGGATTCAGCGGGTCAATACATTTGGCAACCCTCTTTGGTCGCAGGCCAGCCGGCCACGTTGTTGGGCTTCCCGGTGGTGGAGTGCGAGGACATGCCAGATGTCAGCGACAGTGGTCTTGCCATCGCTTTTGGTGATTTTGAAAAGGGCTATCTGATCGTCGACCGCGCTGACGTGCGCGTTCTGCGCGATCCCTACACCAACAAGCCGTTTGTCATGTTCTATGTCACCAAGCGCCTCGGCGGTGGTGTGCAGAATTTCGACGCGATCAAACTGCTCAAATTCACCGTCAGCTAAGGCAAAATCCCATGGCCCTGGAAACTCTGATCCCCCCGGAGGGGGAGCCCGTGTCACTGTCAGACGTGCGTGCCTATTTGCGAATTGGCACGCAAGGCGATGACGCTTTGCTTAGTTTGTTCATCGCCGCGGCACGCGAAGCGTTTGAGGCGCGGACCGGGCGTGCGCTCCTTTCGAGGCGTGTGCGTCAGAGTTTCCTTGGTGCCTTGTCCCCGGGCGTTTTGATCCCTGCGACAAGTCCTGTCACGGCGATCCATGCTGTCCGGGTGATGTTGCCTTCCGGCGCACTGGCAGATGCAGGTGGCGGCCTCCTCAATCTGGTCGGCGGCAAGTTCGTATTAAATCAGCCAATTAGCGATCTGAGTGTGGAGTATCAGGCTGGATATGCCACCAGCACGCTGGTGCCCCAAGTCTATCGCTTGGCCATTTTGGAAGCCGTCGCGGATGCGCTTGCGCGCCGCGATAGCGATGGCTCTACCCCTGTAGCGGGTGAGAAAGCGCTGTGGGATCAGAGTTTTGCAGGGGTCAAATTATGAGTGCGACCGCCTGTCAGCAGGCTTTGGACGCCGTGTTTCGAGCGGATCCGACCGTACAGGCTGCTTTGGGTAATCCTGTCCGATTGGTCGAAGCACCGGTTAAGCTGACGGCCTATCCCTTTGCGATCTGGCGGCGCTGGGAGACCAAGCCAATCGATTCCTCGCTTGTGCAGAGCGATGAGCATATTGCGACTTTGGAAGTGGTCTGCCGTCAAAACGGGGCAGAGGTGGCCCGCGAAGCTGTAGCCGCCCTTGCCAGCTGCGCGGCAGCGGCAAGGCCTAACGCGATTGGCGCGCGCATCGTGCTGATCCTGCCGCTTTTTTGCGATGTGCTGCGCAGTGCAGACGGCCGATCTTGGCTCGGCCTCGTGCGTTTAAAGATCATTGCTGATCGTAACTGAATAATTTTTCATTTAGGAGGCCATAATGGCGGGACAAGCAGGACGGGACGTTCTACTCAAAATATCGGACGGGGCAGCAACCCCCAATTTTGTGACGATTGCAGGTCTGCGGGCCAAAACCATCGCGCTCTCGGCAAAGTCGGTTGATGCCACTTCGGCAGAAAGCCCCAATGCCTGGCGAGAGCTCTTGGCCGGGGCAGGCTTGAAAGAAGCCAGCGTCACTGGCAGCGGCGTGTTTAAGGATGCTGCGTCTGACGCTTTGGTCCGAGCCAGCTTTTTTGCGCAAGATCGTCGCGTATGGCGGTTGATTATTCCAGACTTTGGCACTCTCGAAGGTCCGTTCCAGATAGCGGCACTGGAATATGGTGGTGCCCATGATGGCGAAGCGACCTTTTCCATGACGCTCATCAGCGCCGGCGAATTGGGATTTGTCGCGCTATGACCGGGCTCATCAACAAAGTCCGTGGTGAGGCGGTTTTGCATGTCGACGGCCGTCCCTTAATCCTGTGCTTGACGATGGGCGCTTTGGCACGTTTGGAAGCAGCCTTTGAAGTCACAAGTTTGGAAGCATTAGAGGCCCGGCTCGCCAATCTTTCCAGTCACGATGTCTTGCTGATCATCTCAGCCCTCCTATGCGGCGAGGCGCTGAGTCCAAAAGACCTCGCCCAGGCCCAAATCCACCCGGCAGAAGCGGTGGCAGCAATTACAAAGGCGTTTGAAGGGGCAGGTGCATGAGCATGCTGCCTTGGCCAAGCCTGCTGAAGCAGGCGGTGAGCCTCACGCTTAGCCCGTCTGCCTTTTGGCAGATCTCAGTCGCTGAATGGCGCGCTCTGCTTACCCCCGATCTGGCCAGCAGCGGGGGCATGAGCCGCGCCAATCTAACCCAGTTATCCCAACGCTTTCCCGATGAGGAGATGCCGTCTCATGAGTTCAATGAAAAATAATTCATTTGATGATGAATTGCAGAACGCAGCCGATAGTCTCGATGCATTTGCCACTGGCCCTGCGCAAGCTGCGGCTGATGCTTTGGGCGATGCTTTCGCTAAAGCCGGCAAGCGCGTGTCGGCTTCTTTGGCTGAGGCGGCGCGGAGCGGGGAGATCTCCGTGCGAGGACTGGCGGCCAGCTTGGTGCGCGACTTGTCCAATCTGGCGCTTGACCGCTTTGTTACGAAGCCTATCGAAGGGGCTTTCTTGCAGATTGTGAAAAGCCTCCCACAAGCTGGCGCGCGCGCAGATGGGGGTCCTGTAACCTCCGGCGGGGCCTATCTTGTGGGCGAGCGCGGGCCAGAAGTGTTTGTCCCTGCAAACTCAGGTCAAATCCTGCCGAATGGGGCAGCTCAGCCCATCTCGATTACGATCCACATGGCACCGGGCAGTAATCTGGCCGAGGTCAAGCGCTCGTCCACCCAGGTCGCTGCAGCTTTGGCGCGCGCCGTTCAACGTGGGGGCAGTTTGCTATGACCGCGTTTCATAACATCAGCTTTCCCCTCAAGCTGGCACGGGGTGCGGTTGGTGGACCCGAACGGGTGACCGAAGTGGTTGCCTTGGCCAATGGTCGCGAAGTCCGCAACAGCAGTCTTTCGCGCTCACGGCGGCGATGGGATGTGGGCTCAGCGATCCGAAATCTGGATGACTTGGCTGAAATCACAGCCTTTTTTGAGGCTCGATTAGGACGGCTGCATGGGTTTCGCTTTAGTGATCCGGCAGATCATAAAAGCTGTCGGCCCTCCCAAACACCGGGCCCTTTTGACCAACTTCTGGGCACAGGGACGGGCAGCCAAAAGATTTTCCAGCTTCAAAAGACCTATGGCGATGCAGCCGGTAGCAGCGTCCGGCCGATCCATTTGCCCGTTCAGGGCAGTGTTCGGGTTGGCATTGGCACCACAGAGCTTCCCACCTCGGCCTTCTCTGTCGATCACCAAACGGGCCTGCTTACTCTATCGTCGCCTCCGGCCGCTGGCCAAATGGTTCGGGCAGGCTTTAGCTTTGATACACCCGTCCGCTTTGATAGCGACCGGCTCGACATCGCCCATGATGCGTTTGAAGCTGGCCGCGTGGTTTCGCTCGCTTTGGTGGAGATCTTGTTATGAGGTCTCTTCCGCTGGCCTTGGCGGCAAAGTGGCACGCGGGGGTCACACATTTCGCGCGCGGCTGGCGTCTAATCCGGCACGATGGGGTAGTCTTGGCGGCCACCGAACATGATCGGGATCTCGTGGCGGCAGGAACCACATTTAAGGCAGCGCTCAGCCTGCATGAAAGCCCTGTCGAAGCTGAATTGTCGTTGAGCCCAGGCCATGCCGCGTTGTCGGGTGCCCTTGCACTTGCCGGCATGGATGAAGCCGATATCAAACTAGGCCTATGGGATCAGGCGCGGGTCGAGGCCTATTTGATCGATTGGCAAGAGCCAGAGCTTTTCTTGCCGCTATGGTCAGGCTTTGTTCAGCGCATTGTATGCCACGGCAGTCAGTTCGAACTGAGCATTGAGACCCTTGAGCCTGCGATGAACCAGACACTGGGTCGTGTTTATACGCGAACATGCGACGCCAATCTGGGCGACACGCGCTGTGGCGTTGATTTGAGTGATCCCCGTTTTCGTACCACCGTGACCATCCTTTCGGTTACCAGCGATCGCACCCTGACCGTAGCACCGGTCGAGGGCTTTGACCTGACTGCCTTTGGTGGCGGTCTGTTATGGATCATTTCGGGGCCGGCAGCGGGCTTAGTTCGACCGATCCAGCAGGTTGAAGCATTAGGTGGCACATGTGCCATCAAGCTGGCCCAACCCATGCCCCTTCTGCCCGCCCAAGGTGATCAGCTGAGCCTAAATCTTGGCTGTGACAAGCAGTTTGCGACCTGCCGCAGCCGCTTTGACAATGGCCTTAACTTTCGGGGTATGCCCACTCTGCCCGGCGACGCGACCGTGGTTAAGGGCCCCAGCCCCAGCGGCAACACAGGGGGCAAAAGATGAGGCTTGAGGCCTTAGGTTTGGCGCGGGCTTGGCTGGGTACGCCCTATGTCGAAGGGGCTAGCCTATGCGGCGTTGCGGCAGATTGTGTGGGATTGATTGAGGGTCTAGCCCGCGATTTGGGTCTGGCCTGTCCCTCGCGAACCTCATTGACGCGTGACCTCGTAGCAGCCGCACGTGTGCTGTTGGTGCCCTGTGAAGAAGCCCTGCCGGGCTGTGTGATCTTGTTTGCGCAAAGCCCCGGCCAAGCCCCGGTTCATGCTGGTCTGATGGGCGAGGGCAGACGCTTTATCCACGCGCATTGGACGGCGGGCATCGTCGAAAATCGTTATGGAAACTGGTTTCAAGCCCGCACGACCCACGTTTTCGATTGGCCCGCACGACCCAATTCTGGTCGCACAGGAGTTTGCTAATGGCCACCCTTATTCTTTCCAATGTCGGACAAGCCCTATTTGGACCCGTCGGTGGGGCGATTGGCGGCTTAGTCGGCAATTCCCTAGATCAAGCCCTGATTTCCAGCCTGACACCGGCGCGTATCCAGCCCTCTCGTCTGGCGAGCTTGAAGGCACAAGGCGGTGGTGAAGGGGCACCCATTCCGCTTGTTTTTGGCCATGCCCGCGTCACGGGCCAAGTGATCTGGGCGTCCCAATTTAAAGAGCACACCAAGAAACGCACCCTTGGTGGCAAGGGCGGACAGCGTGTGGTGGAGCGCTCATACGCCATCAGCTTTGCCATCGGTCTGTGCGAGGGACCGATCCAAGGCCTTGGCCGCATCTGGGTCAATGGCGAGGCCTTTGATTTGAGCCAAGTCACCTATCGGCTGTATAGGGGTGGCGAGGACCAAGAACCAGATCCTCTTGTCGAGGCGATCGAGGGCTTAGCAAACGCCCCGGCCTTTCGTGGTCTTGCTTATCTGGTGTTTGAAGACTTTGATGTTACCTCATTTGGTGATCGTATTCCCAACATCTCAGCAGAAGTGATGGCCGCAACGCCCGTAACGGCCAATCGCCCCCGTCTGCAAGATCTCGCACGCGGTGTTTGTCTAATCCCTGGTGCTGGGGAATTTGCTTATGCCACCACGCCAATCCAAACCAGTTGGAAGCCGGGGACGGCACAGTCTGAAAACCAACATGTGCAAAGCGCGCGCACCGACCTGTGTGTTTCTTTAGACAATTTAGCGCGCGATCTGCCCCATGTTGATCATGTCTCTCTCGTCGTGGCTTGGTTCGGCACGGATTTGCGGGCAGCCCATTGCCGGATTGAACCGCGCGTCGACCAGCGCTTTAAGCCAACCCGTCCACGCCTGTGGCAGGTGGCGGGCCTGAGTCGTGGAAACGCCAATTTGGTGTCCTCTGTCGATGGCAAGCCAGCCTATGGCGGTTCACCTGAAGATCGCGGCGTGATTGAAGCCATTATCGAGCTCAAGGCTCGCGGCCATCAAGTCACGCTGAACCCCTTTGTGATGATGGATATTCCGGCAGGCAACCAACTGCCTCATCCCCAAAGCGGGATCGGTCAGCCAGCCTATCCGTGGCGCGGTCGGATCACCTGCGCTTTGGGTTCTATGGCGGTGGAAGACCAAATTGCCGCCTTTTTTGGCTCAGCCTCGGCCAATCACTTCAGCCTGCGCGGGCAAGAGCCGATTTATGTAGGTCCAGATGAATGGTCTTATCGGCGTTTTGTTTTGCATCAGGCGATGCTGGCCAAGGCTGCAGGTGGGGTGGAAAGCTTCTTAATTGGCTCCGAGCTTGTTGGTCTGACGCACATTCGTTCTTCAACGGGGCAATTTCCCGCTGTGACGGCCCTCAAGGCCTTGGCAGCTCAAGTCCGTTTGATCCTTGGGCCACAGGTCAAAATTGGCTATGCTGCGGACTGGACTGAATATGGCGGCTATCAGCCGCCCGGCAGTCAGGACCTTTGCTTCCCGCTTGATCCTCTCTGGGCCGACCCAAATTTGGATTTCATTGGGCTTGATTGGTACCCGCCTTTAACCGACCGCCGTCTGGGCGAGCCCGACCCCGATTTAGCGGCCTTGCAAGCTGGAATTGAGGGCGGGGAGGGCTATGACTTTTATTATGCCAGTGAGGCTGATCGTAGTTCGCGGACCCGCACCCCTATTACCGATGGTGCCTATCAAGAGCCCTGGGTGTGGCGGGTCAAAGACATTCGAAGCTTTTGGAGCCAAAGCCACTATGAGCGGGTAGGCGGCCAACGCCTCTCCACCCCAACGCCTTGGGTGCCAGAATCTAAGCCTATTCGCTTGATGGAATTGGGCTTCCCAGCGGTCGATAAGGCGGCAAACCGGCCCAGCGTTTTTCCCGATCCGAAATCTGCGGAGGCAGGTCTGCCGCCCTTTTCAACCGGTGCCCGCGATGATGGCGAACAACGCCTCGCGCTTGAAGCCAGTTTGGCCTATTGGCGCGATCATAGCCCGATCTCTTCCCTAGACGGGCGGCCCATGATTGGGTTGGAGCATATTTTTCTCTGGACGTGGGATGCGAGGCCCTATCCCCACTTTCCGAACCTGCAAACGGTTTGGGGTGATGGTGCCCATGCGGCAACCGGGCATTGGCTAGCGGGTCGGGCAGGGATCTTGCCCGTGCGAGAGCTGTTGGATGCGATTGGCACCCGGGCCGGCCTAACGAGGCTCCATGCAGACGCTGTTTCAGGCTATGTGGAAGGCTATGTCGTGGAGACGCCTACAACGGCGCGGGCCTTGATTGAGTCCCTTCTATCGCCATTGGGCTTGGAAGCGCGGCCCCGATTTGACGGCTTGGAGATCGCCGATATCTCGCCCCCTGAACCTGTTTGCACCTTGGCAGCTTCTGAGTTTCAGATGAAAGAGGGTGCGGCTGATATCTCGCGGATTGTCCAACCTCAGGAGGTCCCGGCCCATGTTCAACTGACGACCTATGCCAGTGAGCGTGACTTTGAACCCGCTCAGTATCGGGCCGAGGGGCGAGGGCGGATGGGCCTAGGCCTTTCGGCGACCTTGCCCCTCGTGGTGGATGCACAAACGCGGCAAGCCATGGCTCAACAACTGGCCGCTGCCGCTCCCTTCGAGCGCTTGCAGGGCAAGCTAACCCCAGCCATCGCGGCGAGCCTGCAGATTGGCGATCGGTTTGCTTGGGAAGAAGGTACTGTTTGGCGCGTTGACCGCCTAGAGGGGCCTTGGGCGCAAGACCTGGTGGCCACCCCCGCGCCACACCAAAGGCAAGCCCCTTTGACCAGTCACGCCTTGCACGTTGAACCGCGGTTGCCGTGGCTTGCCGCGCCGCCAGACTTGGTTGTGCTGGATTTACCGGCACCCTTTACGCAGGTCCAAGCACCAAAGCCCGTATTCGGGGCCTTTGCTAGCCCATGGCCCGGGACAATTGAAATTCGGCTGGCAGAGCAAATTGTGGCGCGCTTGGACCGTCCGATGACCTATGGCCGCTTGAGCGAAGCTCTGCCTGCCACGCCTATTTCGCGTCGGCTGGCAAAAGGCTGTGTCGTTACTTTTGCCAACACGGAGCCGCCGCCCACTTCTGGCAAAGCGGCCCTGTATGACACGGGCGGGGTGGTCGACATTCTTACTTGGGCACGTGCGACGTGGGTGGCCAGCCAGACTTGGCGGCTGGAGGGCGTCGTGCGGGGCTATCATGGTGGCGCGACCGGTCCTGCCCTGCCAGTGGATACGGGATTTGTTGTCTTGGACGACGCACTGGTAGCAGCTGATTTGGACCCCAGCCTTATCGGTGTGCCTTTGGAATGGACCGCGGCCCCGCAGCCCAAGCCGACTTGGTAACCCGTCTTGAAGCGCGTTTTTCCCAAAACGCCGCCCTGCCATGGTCACCCTGCCACCTACGCGCGCGACGCACGCCAAATGGCATTCAGTTTTCGTGGGTCAGGCGGGCCAGCGGGGATGGCGATAGTTGGGCCTTGCCCGAGGTGCCGCGCGGGCTATCCGTTGAAACCTATGTGGTCTGCGTCAAGAGTTCGACCGGGGCTAGCCTCCGCATATTCGAGGTTGAGGGGCCATCCTGCCTCTATCCGGTCAGCGACGAGCTGGCCGATTTTGGAGCCCAACAGACCCAAATCACCATCTCCATTTGTCAGCGCGGCCCCGCCGGTCGCTTCGGCTATGCTCTGGAGGAACGGGTCGGCGTGCAACTCAATCGCTAACCCCCCTTTCGCCGCAAGTTGAGAGCGCCTAAGTCACCTGTTGAGAAAACGGACTGCCCCCATGAGCAGAATTGGGGCGGGGCGGTTAGATTTGCAGGAATTTAGGAGATCAAGGCGTGGCAGAAGAACCTTATGCAGTGCTTGGCGTTCAACGCGGAGCCCCATTTGCCGAGGTTCGAAAAGCCTATCGTAAGCTCGCCAAGGAATTGCATCCAGACGCTAATCCAAACAATAAGGCTGCAGAAGAGCGTTTTAAACGCGTCTCGGCTGCCTTTACTTTCCTTGATGATCCAGACCGCAAGGCAAGATATGATCGCGGCGAGATTGATGCCGATGGCAATCCAAAATTTGCGGGCTTTGGCGGTGGCGGTTCACGCGGCCCCTTTGGTGGTGGCGACCCGTTTGGTCCAGGCGGGCCCTTTGGTGGGGCTGGGCGTCGGGCAACCGGACCTGGGCAACCCGAATTTGAAGACATGTTTGGCGACTTGTTTGGTGCTGCCTTTGGCGCGCGCGGTGGCCCGCGCCCCGGCTTTCAAGCCGGAACCAAGGGGCAAGATATTCAGGCCACCATCAAGATTGACTTTGAAGATGCAATTGCTGGGACCAAACAACGGGTGAAGGTTGGCGATCGCACAATTGATGTGTCGATCCCTGCAGGGGTTGAAACAGGTCGAACCCTTCGGTTGCGGGGCCAAGGGGGCCCAGGCCAAGGTGGCATGCCGGCAGGCGATCTGATGGTGACCGTCACGGTCAAACCCCATCCCGTATTTCAACGCGACGGCGATGATGTGCGTATGGACCTGCCTGTTTCCTTGAGTGAAATTCTTGAAGGTGGACGAGTTGAAGCAACCATTCCCAATGGCACCGTCTCGCTTACCATCCCACCCAACGCGAATTCCGGTACGGTCTTGCGACTGAAAGGCAAGGGTGTGGCGCGACCTGGCGCACCGGGGGACTTGTTTATCCGCTTGATCTTGGGCCTGCCCGAGGGCGACAATGCGGAATTGAAGGCGCTTTTGGCCAATTGGTCTCGACGGGACGAGCCGCCAAAGCGTTAGCCTTGGGCGAAGGATGTAGGGCTATGGGACTGTTGGGAGATAAGCCAATCATCGGCATCATTTTGGACGAAAACACCAGCCAAGGCGGCGCGTCCTATGACACTGGCAAGGGCTATTTTAAGGCCATTGAGAAAGCCGGCGGTGTGGCTTTGGGGCTGCCCTATGCTGCGGACTCTCTCGAATTTGCGCGCCAGCATTGTGCGGGCCTGATGTCGACCGGCGCGCGCATCAAATTCCCTTCCGAATGGTATGTCCCTGGACAAGAAAGCTATGCGCCCCAATCCGACCGCTTTGCGATCGAGCGGGCACTGGTGGAAGCATTCTTGGCAGAAGATCGACCCTATTTTGGTATTTGTAATGGCATGCAAATGCTGGGGTGCCTATCGGGGTGTCGCATGAGCGGGGACGCAAAATCCTATACCGATGGCAGCATTGCCCATGATGACCGGACAACCCGCCATGGTGTAAAGGTCACCGGCGGAACCAAGCTTCATGCCATCACTGGCCTTGACCATCTTCAAGTGAATAGTTTCCACCGCGAAGCTTTGGTGGAGATGAGCGATCAAGTCGTTATCTCAGCCTATTCTGATGACGGTCTGGTGGAGGCCATTGAACGGCCAGATCGCCGCTTTGTGATGGGCGTACAATGGCATCCAGAGCGGCTGATTGAAGAGACTTCTGACGCCGCAGCGCTGTTTCAAGCATTTGTGACAGCTGCCTATGACTGGGCGAAAGCCGCCCGATTGCAGCCTTCAGCACTGTAATTGGGTGTTTTTCGCATGATTACCGGATTGTTACAGCCTTATGAGTGCGGGTAAAGTAGCTGGGATCGGCCTCCTCTATGAACGAAACGGATCGATCACGTTTAGTCCACGTTCAGAACCATGCGTGTAATCTTGGCCTTATGAAAAAGCTGATCGCCCTCTTGTTGAGCTCGTCTCTCTTAGCCAGTCTCAGTCTGGTTGGGCCTGCGCAAGCAGGACGGGTCTCTGCTGCACCTTCAAGCCCCACAGGCTTGGTGTTTCGCGAAGATGTGCGTCATGGTGGCCTCTTTCAACTGGCCAGCCAAATCGTCCCTCTAAGCCAGGTCTTGGAGATGATTAACGCCATTGAACCCGGCAATCAGCTTGATACGCAAATTGTGACCGAGAATGGACGTCCCTTTTACATCGTGCGTTGGCAGGCCTCGCGTGGCCGCATCATGATTTTCAAAGTCGATGCCCAATCTGGTCAGATTGTTGGTCGCCAAGGCTAGTTTATCAAACAACTGAAGTTCGCCGTCGCGGACCTTTGGGATGTGGTCAAGAGAGGGAGTGGAGCGGATGCGCTGTCTGGTAGTGGAAGATGATCCCGATTTGCGGCGTCAGCTTGAGCGCGCTTTGCAAGATTCCGGCTATGCCGTTGATGTTGCAGCCGATGGCGAGGAAGGTCATTTTCTAGGCGAAACCGAACCCTATGATGTTATCGTGCTTGATCTGGGTTTGCCACTGATTGACGGTGTGACCGTGCTGGAACGGTGGCGTAATGCCGGTAAAGTCGTCCCCGTGCTGATTTTGACCGCGCGCGATCGCTGGAGTGAAAAGGTCGCTGGCTTTGATGCCGGGGCAGACGACTATCTCACCAAGCCATTCCATATTGAGGAATTATTGGCGCGCCTGCGGGCCCTTGTCCGCCGTGCGGCTGGCCATGCTACCCCGGCGCTGGAATGTGGTGACCTTCGGTTAGACCCACGCGCCCAGCGGGCGACTGTGGCAGGCGATCCCGTAAAGCTAACCAGCCATGAGTTGCGCCTTTTGACCTATCTTATGCACCATGTGGGACGTGTTGTGCCGCGTTCTGAATTGATCGAACATATTTATGACCAAGACTTTGACCGCGATTCCAACACGATCGAAGTCTTTGTTGGCCGACTTCGTAAGAAGATTGGCCAAGATCGGATCGCGACAATCCGGGGTCTAGGCTATCAATTGCTGGATCCAGACGCCACCAACGCGTCAGGTAAGGGGTGAGGCCTCGCCGATCTCTTGCGGGGCGACTGGTTGCCGTTGCCGCCATCTGGTCAGCTTTGGTGCTGGTCGCAACCGGCTATGGCCTGTCGGCTTTGTTTCGCAATTCGGTCTTTGAGGCCTTTGATCGCGAACTGACGGTCTCCATTGATGCTTTGGCTGCGACCATAGAGACCGATGGTCAAGGGCAATTGCGGGTTCCGCGTCCGCCGACTGATCCGCGTTTTGTCCGCCCCCTGTCTGGCCATTATTGGCGGGTTGTCGATGTCACGGCAGGCCCGAAGTTACTGGGTCCAGGGGTTAGTTCGCGCTCTGTCTGGGATGAGCCGTTTGAGCCGCCTTTGCCCTTGGTTGAACAGGTTCTCGCCCAACCTGGTCTCACCCAAACGATTGAAATGAGCCGCGATAAAGAGCGCCTGCGGGTGGCTGCTCGACTGGTACAATTGCCGGGGCGGAGCAGTCAGACCCTGTTGATGGTTGGGGCCGACACGGGCGAAGCTGTGGCCGCAGGCGACCGGTTCAATCTGGCATTGTCGCTGGGTCTTTTGGCGCTGGCGCTCGGCCTATTGGGTGCGATTTTCCTCCAGGTACAATTGGGGCTCGAACCCCTGCGTCGCATGGGAAGAGAGCTGGCGATGATCCGCAATGGTGAGCGTGACCGTCTGGATGAAGATGCCCCAAAAGAGCTGGCACCTTTGGCCGGTGAACTCAATGCGCTGATTTCTCACAATCAAGAAGTGGTTGAGCGCGCCCGCACCCATGTCGGTAATTTGGCCCACGCCCTCAAGACCCCCTTGTCGGTTCTCCTGAATGAATCGCGACACCGGCAAGGCGAATTTGAAGATCTGGTGGCCCGCCAAGCACAAGCTATGACGCGCCAAGTTGAGCATTATTTGAAGCGGGCGTCGGCTGCTGCACGGGCAGAATCCTTAGGTGCGCGCACCCCTATTGGCCCCGTCATCGAGGATGTAAGCCGCACCCTCGGGCGTCTATTCAAAGCCGATGGGGTCAAGGTTTCAGCCCAGTTTGAGGACAATCTCGTTTTTCGTGGCGAAAAAGAAGATTTGGAGGACTTGATCGGCAATTTGTCGGAAAATGCCTGCAAATATGGGGGTGGGCTTGTGGAAATTACCGCACGCTTGGCCCCAAATGGGCAGATTGAAATCACGATTGAGGATGATGGCGACGGCTTAGAAGGCGATGCCTTAGTTGCGGCCTTGAAACGCGGCGCACGTTTGGATGAAACTTTGCCGGGTTCCGGGCTTGGTTTGTCGATCTGCGATGAATTGGCACGCGCTTATGGTGGCAGCCTAAGGCTAGATCGATCTGAATTGGGAGGATTGCGCGCGCAATTATTTCTACCTGCCGCGGAAACATCTGTTTAGATTTAAATTTTACTGTCTTTATCTCTGCAAACACCAAATTAACCCATTTTTGCTACGAAAGCTTGCTTGACGGCTACATAACATTTGGCCGCGAGTGAGTACCGACTTGAGTTTTCGCAGATGACAGTTCTAACCGACGACAAGATTGCCGCCCTAAAGGCCCTGTTGCTTTCGACCCCGCCTGCAACGGCTGGGAAGCTATGGGCGCTTCTGGAGCGCATGAAAGTTCAAGGTGTTCAATCGATCCCGACTGGGGAATTGCTCGATGCCATGCGCGAAGCGGGCATTCCTGCCACCTTTGCAACCGGCCAAGCCCACACCCGCGTCCTCAGTTTCGACCGCTTATTTTTTGAACCGTTTGAAAACCTATTCGAAAATGGTCCGCTGCATCGTCTCATGCCGGGTTCTTTGCCGCGCATTGGCTTAGGCCAGGTCTGGAAGCTCATTATTGGCCAGCTTGCGCCCGACGCATATGTTGACCTTGAGCCCTTGGGGACGGCCGCAAGCTTGCGCGGCGACATGACCCAAGCCCGTGATTATGCCCAGCAAATGCGGACCGAACTTTTGTCCAATATCCAGGACATCCCACCCGAGCGCTTAAGCGCTTTGTCGAAAATGCCTGAAGCAGCCCATGTTTTGGGCCGCTTAATCCCGCTCCTTGAAGCGGAAAAGGCTGGACGCGAGATTTGGACCGGTGTTCAAAGTTTGCGCGGCGACATGCATGAACAGTCGATCCTGCGCTTGGCAAATGCCGTCAAGGAAGCTGAAAACCGTAGTCCGCAAGCCGCAACTGAAATCTTGCTCCTGACGATGTCGGTTCTGCCCAAGCCATATCAAGCTCTGCGTGTGTTACAGCGCGTGTCGCGTGGCGTCGATGACCGCAAGATTGATACAACCCATTTCGCCGTCGTGGGGCGGCGGGTCATTGCCTTGTTGCGCCGCGAAGGTGCCGTGATTGAGCATGCCGCCCTGGGCGGAACATTTGATGTGGAAGCAGTTGCTGTGGCGATCGACCGCCACAACAAGCTGGTGCATGGCATGACGCGCGATACAATTCTTTCGCCAAATGGTCCATGGCGGCAAGAATTGACGGCCATTTGTAGCCAAGTTGGCTCTCGCTTGGAAATGATCTGCCATGCGGCAGTCAAAGCACTCGACCAAGCCTTGCCGATGGACATGGTTCGCAAAAAAAATGCTGGCATGCTCACGGAACCACGCTATGGCGCGGCAATCGATCCGAACAAGGTTGAAGTGGCGCGGTGCCATATGCAATTCTTGGTGGCCACCCGCCTTTTGGCACCTCTCGCTGGCTTTGGCGGCTTCCGTGACAATGCGAGCCGGACCTGTGCCGGTCAATTGGATGCGGTGTGCGAAGGTTTGGTTCGGGTTGCGCGGGAGGGGGAAACTTCCCCGCATTTCCAAGATTGGATCAATGCCGTTGTTACGTTGATCACCGCTCTCGACGGCCCCATGCCCGCTAAGAATTTTGAGCGGCGGATCTTGGCCTTCCTCAAAAAGGCGGCCTAAGCCGACGATTGATCGCGCAAGCTTGAAGCCTTTGCCTGCGACATTTTCACCCTTAAGCCTTGAACCGAAGGGTGGGAGCGTGCATGTCGCCCTTCATCATGACTCACCTCCCCCCTTTTCTCGTTGCTGGATTGTTTTGGCTTAGCTTGCTTGTTGCCCTCGTGGGGGCGGCGTGGTGGGTGTTGCGGGCAGGAGCGCGGGGAGGCGCGCTCGAAGGCGACCGGGCCGATCTGCAAGTCTATCAAGATCAAATCGCAGAGATTGACCGCGATTTGGCACAAGGCCGAATTTCAGAAGAGGCAGCACAAGCTGGAAGGCTGGAGATTGGACGTCGGCTGGTCCAAGCCCGTGACCGCACGTTGAGTGAAGGGCCCCGTTTGGGCAAATTGGCCTTGACCAGTGTGGCTGCCGCCATCGCATTGGGGGCAGGGGGGCTTTATCTTCTTTATGGGTCGCCACAAAAGACCGACCAACCCTTTGCCCAGCGCGAAGCAGAACTGTTGTCGCGCGCCCCTGAAACCTTGAGCGAAGATGAGATTATGCTCTTGCTGCAGGAACAGGCAAGGAAGGCACCCGACGATCCAATGCCCCACGCCTTGATGGCGCAAGTCCTCAGTAGCGCCGGGCGTGACCAAGATGCTTTGCGGGCCTTTCAAGCGGCGTTGCGCCGCGATCCAAAAAATGCCGAACTGATTGCAGAGACTGGCGCTGTTTTGATGCGTTTGAACAAGGGCGTAGTTGGGGCCGATGCCAAATCAGCTTTCGATGCAGCCCTGCAACTTAACCCGAACTCTGCGAGTGCGCGCTTCTTTCTGGGGCTTGCGGACTGGCAGGCAGGCAAAAAACAAGAAGCTTTGGCATCTTGGCGATCGGCCTATATTGCCAATGAAAAGGAACCTGACAGTCAACGCCAATTGGTCGCTCGTGTAGCTGAGGTCTTGTCACAATTGGATCGTGGTCCAGATGGAGATAGTCCGCCGCCAATGGCTGGGATGGCCCAGACAGATCCGGCAGCTCAAAAGGCCTTTATTGACACGATGATTGCCAAGCGGGTGGATCGTATCGCTGAAAGCCCAGCCGATCCGGCCTTGCGCTTGTCGGCGGCGCGGGTTCTTTTGATGACAGGCAGAATAAAAGAGGCACGCGATATTCTTGTGGTCGGACAAAGTCAGCAGACGCGCGATCCGCTTTTGTCTGCCGTATACAGCCTCGCTCTTGAAAGTGCGCCTAGCGCGGAAGCAAATGGTGCATCGGGCTCTGCTCCGATGCCGAAAAGGTGAGTGTGTGTGAGGGAAAGGTTTCTTTCCATTTGCGACGTGACGCAGTAGTTTGTGGGAAAGATTGAGTAAGAGCCATGCGCAGACGTGATCGCCGCCTTCTTCTGATTTCTGCAGCAGGAATTGTTCTGCTGGGTGCGACAGCGGTTGCAAGCGTGGCTTTGCGCCAAACGGCCTCTTTCTTTTATTCCCCGACTGACGCACAAGCCAAAAAACCTGAAGCTGGTACGCAAGCCCGTATCGGCGGTCTTGTCGCTAAAGGCACAGTGGTACGTAGCGACAACGGCAGCGTAAACTTCATCGTGACGGACATGAAAGCCGATGTCCGCGTGAGCTATCGCGGCGTGTTGCCCGATCTATTCCGGGAAGGGCAAGGTGTTGTGGCCGAAGGCAAGTTTACTGCCCCCGACACGTTTGAAGCCCGCACGATCCTGGCACGTCACGACGAAAACTATATGCCCAAGGAAGTGGCTGATGCGTTGAAGGCTTCTGGCCAATGGCGCGATGCGCCTTTACCGGTCAGCCAAAGCAACACCCAAACCAATTTGGGCACCGGTGCCGGGATGGTGAACCCAGCTCACACAGGTTCAAAGTAAACGTGAACTTGGCCATCGGCAAAACTTCGTTTTGAGCAGTGGAAACAGGTTGAACCCAACGGCCTGCGGGGTACATAGTCGGGTATGATCGCAGAACTCGGACACTTCCTTATCTTCCTCGCCCTTTTCGCCAGCTTTGCGCAGGCAGCTACTGGCTTGTGGGGTGGCCATGCCCGCGATGGCCGCTTTGCTGCCATGTCAAAAGCCGCATCCGACATTGCATTCTTTGCCATTGCGTTGGCCTTTTTCGCGCTGATGAGCGCGTTTATCCGCTCCGACTTTTCCGTCGAAAATGTGGCGAAGAACAGCCATACTCTGAAGCCGCTGCTCTACAAGATTGCAGGTACGTGGGGCAATCATGAAGGGTCCATGGTGCTTTGGTGTCTGATCTCGGCTGGCTTTGGCTGGATGCTGGCGCATTTTTCCAAGGGCTTACGGTGGGATTTGCGGGCGCGCGCGATTGGCGTGCAAGGCCTTTTGACGGCGGTCATGATGGCTTATCTGGCCTTTGCCTCAAACCCATTCGTTCGGTTGGACCCAGCCCCCCTACAAGGTGCTGACCTTAATCCCTTGCTGCAAGATCCTTCGTTGGCGGCCCATCCGCCCTTCCTCTACTTGGGCTATGTTGGTTCGTCCGTGGTCTTCTCCTTGGCGGTTGCAGCTTTGTTGGAAGGGCGCGTTGATGCGGCTTGGGCCCGATGGGTCCGGCCTTGGGCGCTGGCATCGTGGACGTTTTTGACGATCGGTATCGCGCTAGGCTCCTATTGGGCCTATTACGAGCTCGGTTGGGGTGGCTGGTGGTTCTGGGACCCCGTTGAGAACGCAAGCTTTATGCCTTGGCTATTGGGTGCTGCACTTCTGCATTCAGCCATTGTTACCGAAAAGCGCGGCGGTCTTGCCAGTTGGACGGTGTTGCTGGCGATCCTCACATTTTCGCTCTCGCTCTTGGGCACCTTCTTGGTCCGCTCTGGCGTGTTGACTTCGGTGCACGCGTTTGCCCTCGACCCTGAGCGTGGCTTTATTATTCTGATGATCCTTGCGGCCTTTACTGGCGGAGCCTTGGCTCTCTTTGCCTGGCGCGGTCCAAGTCTGGGTTCAGATCGGGGTTTGTTTGCCCCAATAAGCCGGGAAGGGGCTTTGGTTCTCAACAATCTCTTCCTGACCGTGGCAACAGCAACCGTTCTGGTGGGGACGCTCTATCCGCTTTTGGGCGAGGCCGTGTTTAAGCGGGCCTTGTCGGTCGGCCCGCCTTACTTCAACTTGACCTTCACCCCGCTGATGGCGCTGGTGCTCTTGGCTTTGCCCATCGCACCTTATCTGGCGTGGAAGCGCGGAGACATTATGGCCGTGCTGCAACGTCTGTGGGTTGCCGCAGCTTTGACCGCACTGGCCATCACCTTGAGCTGGGCCTTTATGGGCGGGAAGGCTCTGGCGGCGATTGGCATCGGTCTTGGCACGTGGCTTGTCTGTGGGGCGATTGCCGAAGTGCTTGACCGCGTCCGATTTGGCAAATTGCCAGCGCCCCAAGTCTGGGCGCGCGTAAAGGGTCTGCAACGTGCGGCGTGGGGCATGACCATCGCCCATCTGGGTATGGGCGTATTTGTCCTTGGTGCGGTTTCTGAGACGGCGTTCCGCATCGAACACACAGCCTCGCTCGGCTTGGGTGAATCGACAAGCTTTGCTGGCCGGACGGTGACCCTGAAGGCGGTCACGGCTGAAGAAGGCCCAAATTACTATGCCGACCGGGCGCAATTGATCGTGACCGATGGCAAGCGGGAACTTGTTCTGGCCCCAGAGCGCCGCTTTTATCCAGCCGCCCGTATGCCAACTACCGAAGTCGCTTTGCGGTCGTCTCTGGCTGGCGATGTTTACGCGGCTTTAGGGGACCCCGCTGAAATCAATGGTCGCATGGCCTGGACCGTGCGGCTCTATTGGAACCCGCTGGTGGTCGCCATTTTCGGAGGTGCCTTCTTGATGGCGCTCGGCGGGGCTGTGAGCTTGACCGACCGTCGCTTGCGCATTGGCGCGCCGCAACCGGCCAAGTCCAAACGCGGTGGGGCAAGCACGCCACCGGTTGATCCATCCAGCGTCGGGGTCGCTGCGGAATGAAGCAAAAGCTAATCAAATTTCTTTTGCTTGGCTGGCTTGTTTGCCTCGCAGCGCCCACGGGTGCCTATGCGGTAGAAGCACCCTTGAGTGACCCGGCCTTGGAAGCCCGGGCCCAAAGCCTCGCGCGCGAAATCCGTTGTGTGGTGTGCGAGAACGAGCCTGTTGCCTTATCGTCGGCCGAGATTGCCGTTGATATGCGCAAAGCCATTCGTGAGCGGGTTGCTGCAGGCGATAGCGACGCGCAAGTTCGTCGCTTTTTTGCCGACCGATATGGCGAGTTTGTTCTCCTTCGCCCGCGTATCGGCATGGATACCTTTGCGCTGTGGGGCGCGCCGCTGGCCCTGCTGTTACTTGGCGGCTTGGGCCTTTATATTGCTAGCCGGCGTGGCCAAGCTGCCCCAGCGGATATGCCTGCCATTGATGACGCCCAAGCCCTTGCGGCCCTTAAAGAGTTCGAGGCCAAGTCTAAAACAGACTGAAATCGCAATCTAACAGCAAGTTCATCCGATATCTGGTTTTATGACATCATTGTAATGTTTTGGCCATGGTCTGGCCATCTTTGCCCTGTCATAGTGTGGCTAACGCGCGGCTCGAATGGCGGGCTGTGGCACACTGCAGGATGAAGTTTCATGTCGTTGGATAAGCACGGTGAAGATCAGACTACCCATTCTGGCCACGTGGCTCAGAAGACCAAAGCACAGCGCTTTTTGCGTCGTCCCGTCCTAACCGGGGCAGCGGCACTTGCGCTCGGCTTGGCTGCCTTTGGCGCAGGTCAGATCCTTTCCCCAAGCCTTTCAACAGCCCAGCAGATCAAGACCCAAGCGCCAAAGGCTGCGGCGACGCTGCCAGGCTTTGCGGACCTCGTCGACCGGGTTTCCCCAGCTGTGGTTTCGCTTGAAGTCGTCGCAGTCGCGGATGAAGATCAACGCGGCCCTTCGGCGGATGATCTTGAGGGCATGCCACCACAATGGCGCCGTTTCTTTGAACAAATGCCAAACCAGCGCGGCAATGCGCGTCCTCGTGAACAGCGTGGCGGTGGCTCTGGCTTCTTCATCACCTCAACTGGCTACATTGTGACCAATAATCATGTGGTGGAAAAGGCAAAGGAAATCACGGCCACCTTGAAGGATGGCCGTGAATTGAAGGCTACGGTTGTCGGGCGTGATGAACGGACTGATTTGGCCGTTCTAAAGGTTGAAGGCGGCAGCTTCCCCTATGTGCAATTTGCGCCGGAGGCTCGTGTCCGTGTGGGGGATTGGGTCGTTGCAATTGGCAATCCATTTGGTTTGGGTGGCACCGCAACAGCGGGCATTGTTTCGGCTTTGGGGCGCGATATTCGTGGCGAAGGCAATAATATTGCCGACTTCATTCAGATTGATGCACCCATTAATCCCGGCAATTCTGGTGGCCCAACCTTTGATATGAGTGGTCGGGTTATTGGTGTGAACACCGCGATTTTCTCGCGTTCGGGTGGCAATGTTGGGATTGGCTTTGCCATCCCAGCTTCCTTGGCCGATCGCACCACCAAACAAATCATTGAGCAAGGTAAAGTTACCTATGGCTGGTTGGGCGTTCTTATCCAAGACACCAGCCGAGAAATGGCCGATAGTTTTGGCTTGGGCAGCGATGTAAAGGGCGCTGTGATTGCAAGTGTTACACCCGGTGCACCAGCGGCAAAGGCTGGCCTGATGCGCGGCGATGTTGTGGTTGCTTTCAATGGCCAGAAGATTGAGGGCTCTGCTGACTTGACCCGTCGGGTTGGGCAAACTCAAGTTGGTGAAGTGGTTCGTTTGGATATTGTTGGCGCGAAAGGTGTCCGTCGCACGGTGCCCGTTACCATCACAGCGCGTCCCTCCGAGCAGCAATTGAGCCAAAGCGATTCCGCTGGTGGGGGAAGTGCAGCACCCCCTGCGGTCCCCGCAACCAATGACCTTGGCTTGAGTGTTGGCCCCTTGTCGGCTCAAGCTCGCACCCGCCTGCGCCTTTCCCCGAATGAAGCTGGGGTCTTGGTCTTGGAAGTGGATCCAGATTCGCGGGCAGCCGAACGCGGTATTCGCCCGGGTGATGCAATTTTGACGGCCAATAATGAGGAAGTGCGCTCGGCCGAAGACTTGGATGCGGCAATCGCGGCCGCCCGTGCTGCGGGTCGTTCGTTCATCGGGCTCTTTGTGCAAAGCCAAAGTGGGGGTGGCGGGTTTGTGCCACTGCCTTTGGGCACCCCGTCTAAGCCTGGTTCCAAAAAGTAATCGACGCGTTAGGGGGGAATCCGATGCGTGTTCTCATTGTTGAAGATGCTGGAGAGACCGCACTCTACATGCGGCGTGCTCTGGAAGAGGCGGGCCATGTCGTCGACCTGGCCGCCGACGGTCCCACAGGCGAGATGATGGCACGCGGCGGCGCTTTTGATGTCCTCGTGTTCGACCGGATGCTGCCGAAAAAAGACGGCCTCAGTGTCGTTGCAGACTTGCGGACTGCGGGGATTGCAACGCCAGTCTTGTTCCTGTCGGCTTTGGGCGATGTCGAGCATCGCGTAGAGGGCCTCAAAGCCGGTGGCGATGATTATCTGGCTAAGCCTTATGCCGCCAGCGAGCTGATCGCCCGTGTCGAAGCCTTGGGCCGTCGCCACGAAGGGGGAGCCCCTTCAACCCACCTCAAAGTCGGTGAGTTAGAGATGGATTTGCTGGCCCGCGTGGTGCGCCGCGAGGGCCGGAAGATCGACATTCAACCGCGCGAGTTCCGCTTGCTGGAATATCTGATGCGAAATGCCAATCAGGTCGTCACCCGCACGATGTTGCTGGAAAAGGTGTGGGATTATCACTTTGATCCACAGACCAATGTGATCGACGTTCATGTGTCGCGCTTGCGGTCAAAGATTGATCGAGAGTTCGATAAGCCCATGTTGCACACGGTGCGTGGTGCCGGGTATCGGCTCGAAGCCTAGGGCCGATGATCAAAAAACTGCTCTTGCCATTGCGGTCGCTGATGCGCACCACGACGTTTCGCGTCGCCATGGCATTTGCAGGACTATTTGCAGGATTTGCGATCCTGCTTTTGGGCTTTCTCTATGCAACAACCGTTGGCAGGCTGGGCTTAGAGGCTGATCGGTTTGCGCGACAAGAATTGTCCGAATTGGCTGATATCTGGCAACGCCAGAATGTCGATGGTCTCAATATGGAGGTGATCCAACGCGCCGCCCGCGCCAGTGACTCGCTCTATGTTTTGGTACAGCCAGATGGCAAAGTGTTGTCTGGTAATATTGATGGCGCGCCAATCGACCTTTCCCAAATTGATAAGCCCGATCCCACTAGTGCGCTAGAGCCCGCGCGCGCCGTGTCATCCGGCTTTAGTTATGAGCGGCCCGACTTAGAAACCGGAAAAATTGAGCGTCGGCGGGCACGTGGTCTCTTTCTAGCAGGACCCGATGGCTTCGGCTTGTTTGTTGCACGTGATCTCGGGCCGGGCGTTCAGATTGCAGACCAAGTTGCGCGCGTGATTTGGATGGGTGGGGCAGGGGTGTTGGCCTTCGCGCTCGTCGGCGGCTTTATGGCGGCACGACAAGCCGCTGGGCGCGTGGACGAACTCACGCGCACGACACGGGCAGTGATGGCGGGCGACCTGAAACGGCGGGCAGCTGTGCGGACCATACGACCCGGTGATGGTGATGAGTTTGACGATCTAACCGAAGACCTCAATGCCATGTTGGAGCGTATTGATCGTCTGGTCGCGGCCGCGCGCACCACAGGCGATTCGATTGCCCACGATTTGCGGTCCCCTCTGACACGGCTACGTGCGCGTCTCGAAGGGGCTGCAGCCAAAGCCCAATCCAGCGAAGAATTGCGCGACGCAATTGAAGATGCCCTGATCCAATTGGATGGTGTGGTGGCAACCTTTAATGCCGTGTTGCGTTTGTCTCGGTTGGAAGCAGGGGAAGGCGGAAAGCTTGAGCCTTTGGATGTTAGCCTGTTGCTTGGCCAATTAGCCGATTTGTTTGAGCCCGTGATTGAAGAGGCAGGCCTTGTCTTTACGGCTGAAATAGAGCCTGAGCTGATGATTATGGCCGACCGGTCCATTCTGGCGCAATCCATCTCCAATCTTCTCGATAATGCGGTCAAATACACAAGCGAGGGCGAGGTGCATTTGTCGGCCAAACGCTTGCCAGCTAACCAAATGGCCATCAGCATCAAGGATAGTGGTACTGGCATTCCCGTCGATCAGCGCGACCGTGTGCTAGAGCGGTTTGTGCGGTTGGATAGTGCACGCTCTTTGCCGGGCTCTGGCATCGGTCTTTCCTTGGCCGTGGCGATTGCAGAATTACATGGCGGACGGCTGACCTTGGCCGATGGCTTGCCGCGCGGCGAGACGTGCGGCCTGGAGGCGCGGTTGATCCTGCCGCTTAAAGTCTGATGATTAAGATACGACCGCTTGGTTCCTTGTCAGATGCTTTGGACGCGGCACGACGTGTTGCGCCCTATCTTGATCGTTTGAGCCAGCGACGTGTGGAAACGACACACGCTATCCTTGGTCGACCCGCTTCGGAGGTCTTGGCTGCCAGTCTGGTACAGGCGGAGCAGGCACAAGATCTTGCCATGACCGATGCGATGGCCGCTCTACGCCACGCCAAAGCCGATACCCACCTTGCCTGTGCCCTTGGCGATTTGAGCGGCGGCTTGGAATTGGGCGATGTGACATTGGCCCTGTCTAATCTGGCGGACCGAGCCACGCAGACGGCCATGATCTTAGCGAGCCGCGCGGCTGCTAGCCGTGATGCTGCAAGCTTTTTGACCCCCGATCAAGTTCCAGGCTTTTTCATCATCGCTATGGGTAAACATGGCGCACAAGAACTCAATTATTCGAGCGATATAGATCTGGCAGCTTTTTTTGATCGCGACGCCTTCCGGGCCGATGATCAGGACGCAGCCAGTGGCGTCTGCGTCCGCCATGTGCAAACGGTATCGCGCATTCTCGAAGAAGTGACGCCTGAGGGCTATGTGTTTCGGGTTGATTGGCGGCTTCGCCCCGATCCTGCCTCAACACCTGTTGCTGTGTCGCTGCGCGCAGCAGAGGCCTATTATGAAAGTGTCGGCCAAAACTGGGAGCGGGCGGCCTTTATCAAAGCCCGCGCAATTGGTGGTGATTTTGATGCGGCCAAAAGTCTTCTGTCGCACTTAAAGCCGTTCATCTGGCGGAAGAATCTCGACTTTGCCGCAATTGATGATGTGCAATCCATCCTGCGACAAATTCATGCCGTTCGTCGTTCAACGGACTTAGATGACCCGGCGTTTGACGTGAAGCTTGGACGGGGAGGCATTCGCGAGATTGAGTTTTTTGCGCAAACCCAGCAACTGATTTTAGGCGGGCGCGACCCCAGTTTGCGCGTGCGGGGTACGTTGCAGGCTTTAGACGCTTTGGTGGCAGCTGGCCGGATTGATGCTGCTGCGCGGGATGATTTAGCCCAAGGCTATCGTTTCTTGCGGGCGATTGAGCACCGCATTCAAATGCTGGACGACGAGCAAACGCACAAATTGCCAGCCGATCCCAATCGGCGTGCCCGTGTTGCGGCTTTGTCTGGCCATGAAGACCTTGCCGCCCTTGACCACGACATACATGCTTGCCGCGAGATGGTGCGTACCCGCGTGCGTGAATTGTTTCCGGACAGCAAGCCGCTCTCCAGTCCAATGGGTTCTTTGGTGTTCACGGGCGTCGAAGATGACCCAGAGACGATTGAGACCATCGCTTCTCTGGGTTTTACCGAACCGAGCCAAATTGCCAGAACCATTCGTGGTTGGCACCATGGCCACATACCGGCAACCCGGACAGCGCGCGCACGCGAGCTTTTGACCGCCCTAACCCCAGACTTGTTACAAGCCATTGCAGCAACTGGAGAGGCCGACACAGGTTTCGTGCGCTTCCAAGACTTCTTTGCCGCTTTGCCCGCCGGGGTGCAGGTCTTGTCTTTGTTCAAGGCAGAGCCGCTGATCTTGAAAGAAACCTGTGCCACTTTGGCCTTGGCCCCGCGTTTAGGGGCTGTGCTCGCCCAACGTCCAGCCATTCTCGACGCCATGTTATCGCCGCGCTTCACCGCGCCCCTATCCGTGGATGAACCTCAGACCCGGCTAGAGGTATTGAAGGCTGGGATGGCCCAGGCCCAAGGGTTTGAAGAGAGCCTTGATGCGGTGCGTCGCGCCCATCGCGAGGAAATGTTCCGCATTGGTTTTCAAGTGCTCCATGGTCGCGCGAAAGCCGACGAAGCTGGAATTGCTTATTCCAACCTAGCAGAGGCCAGCATATCGGCACTCTTGCCGGTCGCCTATGAGGCGATGAAGGAAGTCCATGGCCTAATTCCAGGGCGGGTAGCGGTCTGCGCTTGGGGCAAGCTCGGCGGGCAGGAATTGGCGGCCGATTCTGATCTCGATTTGATGATTGTTTATGATGTCGCTGATCCAGACTGCGAGTCCGACGGCAGACGGCCCATTAGTGCTGAACAATGGCACACAAGGCTAACGCAGCGCTTGGTATCTGTCTTGTCCGTCCAAACAGCCGAAGGCAGCCTTTATGAAGTCGATATGCAGTTGCGGCCTTCCGGCCGAGCGGGTCCTGTTGCTGTACGTTTGTCTGCATTAGAGCGCTATTATGATAGCCAAGCTTGGACGTGGGAGTTTCAGGCGCTCACCCGATTGCGGCCCGTGGCAGGCGACCCAAGCTTGATGGACGAGATCGCAGCTCTAGCGCAAAAAGTGCTGCAAAAGCCGCGATCAACTCAGACCTTAGCCAGTGAAATCGTGGCGATGCGCGACAAGATGGTTGCCGCCCATCCGGTGCGTGGCGGCTGGGACGTTAAGCGCCAACGCGGTGGACTGATTGATTTGGAATTTTTTGCCCAGTATCATCAGTTATTGGTCGCAAGTTCAGGCAAGCCCGTCGTGCATGCCAATACGCTAGAATCTATCCAAGCCCTTGCCCATTATGGATTTTTGGATGGGGAAGAAGCGGGCCGATTGGTACAAGCCGGATGTGTACTTCAAAATGTGCGCCAACTGCTCGCGGTTGCAGCCGGGTCTGACTTTGAGCCCAGCCGCGCGGCAGCTGGGCTCAAGCAGGCTGTCGCAAACTGTCTTGATGCACCAGACTTCAACACCGCAATTGCCATGTATGAAGACGCGCGCGCCCTTATTCGACATCATTTTAATCAGATTGCAGCTGTTGCGACGGAATAGTTATTCCTACGCGTTTTACGAGCAGATCACCAATGAGCTCGGCCTTCTCCCTAAGGTCGGCTGCACGAAGGAGCCTGATCATGCGTTTGAAGACTGTTCTCGCCACCGCCGGCTTTATGATGCTGGCAAGCCCCGTTTTGGCCCAACAGGGTCCACCCCCACCTCCAGGCGAAGGTCCGGGCTTTTTTGAGCGGGCTGACCTGAATAAGGATGGTGCCATCACAATGGAGGAAGTGCGCACCGCGCGTGTCGCCATGTTTGATCGGGCTGACAAGAACAAGGACGGATTTGTCACCGAGGAAGAAATGCGTGCGGCCCGCCCGCCCCGTCCAGAGGGCATGCCAGGCCGCCCCCCTCGTGAACCGCGCGAAGGCCGTGACATGATGGCGGTAGCAGATGCCAATAAGGATGGTGCGGTTACGCGCGCTGAATTTGACGCGGCAATGAACGCGCGGGCGCAAGAAAAGCAAACCAAGATGCAACAGCGATCGGCAGAAATGTTCACGCGTTTGGATGCCAATAAGGATGGTCGCATCACGCGTGATGAGCTCGACGCAATGCGCGGCAAAATGGGCGACAAGATGGGCGACAAAATGAAAGCGCGCCGCGACGGTCCTCCACCACCGCCCCCCTTGGGTACGTTTGATACCAATAAAGACGGAAAGATCAGCCGCGAAGAGTGGGTGTCGCGTCCTGATCCGATGTTTGAGCGTGCTGACGCCAATAAGGATGGGCGCTTGACCCGTGAAGAAGCTGCTGCTGCTGCCCGTCAAGGCCGTGAAGGTGGTCCGCGTCGCGGCCCCGGTCGTCCTTGGTAAGTCAGGATAAGGTCGCCTCGCGTGTCAAACCCGATTGTCTTTGATCCCCATGCGGGTTTGATCGCCAAAGCTGGCCGCGGTGATCGCGCTGCGGCCGCTGCCTTGGTCAGGGCTGTTTCGCCAAAGCTGTGGCGGATCAGCTGGCGTCTCTTGCGCGACGCCGCCGAAGCTGAAGATGTCACGCAAGAGGCCCTGATCCGCTTGTGGAAGGTCCTGCCAAATTGGCAGACGGGTAGGGCTCGGGTAGAGACGTGGTTACACCAAGTGACCACCAACCTCTGCTTTGACCGCTTACGCAAGGCCGGGCGCTTTGTTGACGAAGATCAAGCGCCGGAGCCGCTCGACCCTGGGCCCATGCCCGATACGAGGCTGCATCAATCCGCTCTGCGCGATAGTGTGGATGCTGCCTTGGCGAGCCTACCCGACCGTCAGCGCGCCGCCATTGTGCTCACCCATTATGAGGAATTGGCTGCCAAAGAGGTCGGCGAGATATTGGGCATTAGTGTGGATGCCGTGGAATCCTTATTGGCACGCGGGCGCCGCGCCTTGCGCCTAGCCCTTGCGCCCGAGAAGGCCGATTTGTTAAAAGCGTCCGTGGAAGGACATGCAGCATGAGTATCATTGATCATCATCCGCTGAATAAAGCTCTGGCTGACGTGCTTAATCACGCGAGCCCTGTGCCCGACATGCCCGCTGCCCGCATTGAGGCCGCTGCCATGGCTGCCTTTGGCGCGCAGAATGCCCCCCGTCATGCGTGGGTAAAGACCTTCGGGGCTTTAGCTGCAACGCTGGTTTTGGGTGTTGGTGGCTTCATCTATTACCAGTCGTGGCTGAATGAGCAAAAGGCGCTGACGGCTGATGCCGATGCGTTTGCCGAGCAATTGTTGAGCAGTGAATTGGACTCAGCCCTGTAGGTCTTAGCCCTTGGCCACATGAGGCGACATATTTCTAAAATGGACGCACTGAAGCTTTTGTGCGCAATTGACTTCGCATCGAGTCAAACCCGCTTTAGAAGTAATCCATGAGCTCAAATCTTGATGCAGCCGTTGATCGGCTCCTGTCCCGCGCAAAATCCCTTGGTGCTGAAGCGGCCGATGCAGCCTGTGTGGACCGCAAAAGCCTGTCGGTTTCGGTGCGACTTGGCAATCTGGAATCTGTTGAAAGCGAAGAAAGCCGCTCGGCCGGTTTGCGGGTTTTGATCGGCAAGAAGCAAGCTGGGGCATCGACCTCCGATTTCAGCTTAGCGGCACTGGATGCATTGGCAGAGCGGGTTGTTGCGATGGCAAAGGCGGCTGCCGAAGATCCATGGTGTGGCCTGCCCGAGGCAAGTGAACTGGCCAAAAACCTGACTGACTTAGAGCTTTGGGACGACACCGAAGCCGATATTGCCGATCTAGAAGCCCGTGCTTTGGAGAGCGAAGCTGCGGCATTGGATATTGCAGGCATTACCAACTCTGGCGGCTCGGGCGCGGAATGGGGTGCAAGCCATGTCTATTACGGGGCCAGCAACGGCTTTCGGGGTGGGTATCGCGGCACTTCGTGGGGGCTCGGCTTATCGGCCATTGCCGAGCGCGGCGATCATAAGGAGCGCGACTGGGACAGCGATTCCAGCCGCTTTCTGAAAGATTTGAAGGCTTCTGAAGAGATTGGCCGCAGTGCCGGCCAGCGTACTCTCGCGCGTTTGGGGGCAACTAAGCTTGAAAGCTGTGTGGCACCAGTCATTTTCGAAAATCGAGTTGCCAGTCGCCTGATCAGTTTCTTCTTGGGGGCGATCTCGGGCGCTTCGGTCGCGCGCGGTGTTTCGTTTCTGCGGGACAAATTGGGTCAGCAAGTTTTTGCGCCAAATATCCGCATAACTGACAATCCTCTGGAAAAAGGCGGATGGTCGTCGCATCCGTTTGATGGTGAGGGACTACCTGTCGCGGCGCGAGATCTGGTGACAGATGGCGTCTTGCAGACCTGGCTTTTGAATAGCGCAAGCGCCAAGCAATTGGGCTTGAAATCAACGGGCCACGCTAGCCTGAATCCCGGCGGGGCACCGGGGATTGGCTCTAGCAATGTGATGGTCATGCCCGGCACGTATGACCTTGCGGGCTTGCAGGCTCATGCGGGCACCGGGCTTTTGGTAATCGAAACTCTATCTCCCAGTTTCAATCAGAATACCGGCGATTATTCGGTCGGCGTTTCTGGTCTTTGGTTTGAAAATGGGAAGATCGTGCGTCCGGTGAATGAAATCACTGTCGCGGGAAATATGCTCGACATGTATAGCAAGCTCATCCCCGGCAATGATTACGAAGGACGCGCCTCTCTTCAATGCCCCAGCCTCTTGATCCCCGCAATGACGATTGCTGGTGCCTAAGGGATGGATCTGGCGGCTGATCTTGCGCTCGCTTTGGAAGCCGCCACAGAGGCCGGTGCCGTTGCCATGCGCTATTTTGGCACCCAGATGGATGTGCGCGACAAATCTCCCAATAATCCTGTCAGCGATGCAGATTTGGCCATCGATGCCCTGCTCAAAGAGCGTTTATTGGCACAGCGCCCGGATTATGGCTGGCTGTCCGAAGAGACCGTCGATGATCAATCGCGCCAAACCGCTCGTTTTTGTTGGGTGGTTGACCCGATTGATGGCACCCGCGCCTTTATCAAGGCCAAACCACATTTTACCGTTTGCATCGGTCTGTTGGTCGATAGCCAACCCGTCGTGGGTGTGGTGTTTAATCCCGCAACAGGGGAAATGTTTGACGCCATTCAAGGCGGTGGGGCCCGTCTAAACGGCGTAGCAATTCAGCCAAGCCAAGTCGATCAGCTTGAAGGCTGCGCCATGTTGGGTGATCCCGGCATGTTTCGACATCCGGCTTGGCCAAAGCCCTGGCCTGAAATGGATGTGGTTTCGCGCAATTCGATCGCCTACCGGATGTGCCTTGTTGCTGCAGGCCATTATGATGGGGCGATCGCCTTATCGGCCAAGAGCGACTGGGATTTGGCTGCCGCACATGTGATCGTTGAGGAAGCAGGTGCGCTTGCGACCACACATGAAGGTGCAGCCTTTGTTTACAATAAGCTTGTACCTCTCCAAAAAAGCTTGGTGGTTGCAGGCAAGCCTCTGCATCCCTTACTCATTGAACGTGTCCACCATGTAAAACTGTCGTGAGGAACGAATGGAACGTAAAGCCGCCCCAAAGAGACAATTGCTTCACCTCGTAATTGGTGGAGAAGTTCAGGACTTAGAGGATGTTGAGTTTCGCGATCTCAAGGCCATGGATTTCGTTGGGGCTTTTCCCAATTACGCCGAAGCACGCGACGCTTGGAAAAGTGCGTCCCAGCGCACGGTGGACAACGCCCATATGCGCTATTTCGTGATCCATGCTCACCGTTTGATCGATCCAAACGGGCCAACGCCGGATGAAGACGATCACTAAGGCTCCTGCCACACAATCGGGGTCAAGCACCGATTTGATCAAGCGGTTTTGGTCTGGCTGGCTAACACCGCATGCAGGTGTGTTGTTTTTGGCAACCCTTTTGATGGCGGTTGTCGCCGCAGCTTCGGCTTCTTATCCGTGGCTCTTTGGTCAAGTCATCGATGCTCTGGCCAAGCTCAGTGCTGGCCAAGAAGCCCGTCCAGAGGGTGCCCCTGCCTGGATGGCACCAGCTGCTATGGCCATGGTTGGGCCTTTAGCCATTATAGCGGCGACCATGATCAAGGGCGTCGCTCTATATGCCTCTACCGTCTTGACCAATCGGGTTGCTTTGGCGGCAACGACGAAGCTTCAGCAAGATCTATTCGCCAAGCTTTTGACCCTGGATTTCGCCCGCCTAAGCGCGGAACCCTCTGGCGCCTTTTCTGCCCGCTTTTTGAACGACATTAATGCGGTACGTGAGGCCGTCCTACGGGCTGCGAACAGTCTTGTGCGCGATATTCTGACCTTGATTGGCGTGATTGGCGTCATGATCTTGGGCGACTGGCAATTGGCTTTGGTGTGTCTGGTGATCCTACCCTTGGCGATTGGCCCAGTTTCAATGATTGGCGCAAGGCTGCGCAAGACTGCAGCGCGCGCTCAGCATCAAGCGGCAGATTTGGCTGGGGTGGTTGAAGAGAGTTTGGGCGGCATTCGCTTGGTGAAAACCTATGGCTTAGAAAAGGCCGAGAGCTCCCGTGTTGGGACTGCCTTGTCGACCCGCATGTCGCTTCTTCTCAAAATGGCCGAGCAAAAGGGCAGGGTAGATCCCATCCTCGAAGTATTAGGCGGGCTAGCCATTGCAGGTGTCTTTGCCTTTGCGGGCTTTCGCATTACCCAAGGGGCAGCAAGTGTTGGCACATTGACCGCCTTCATCGCCTCGCTTTTGCTAGCGGCTCAATCGATCCGCAGTTTGGGGGGCTTAAACAGCGTCTTGCAAGAAGGCCTCTCGGCTTTAGAGCGCTTCTTTTCTGTTTTGGACGAGACCCCCAGCATCGCGGATCGCCCAGGTGCGAAAGAACTGACGCGTGGTCCCGGTCGGATCGAGTTTCAAAATGTTGGCTTTAACTGGCCCAATGGCACAATCGGTCTGAATGCGGTCAATTTCACTGCCGAACCGGGACAAACTTTAGCCCTAGTGGGACCGTCAGGCTCCGGTAAGTCGACGATCCTTAATCTCATACCCCGCCTGTTTGATCCGACCACAGGCAGGGTCTTGATCGATGGGCAGGATATTGGGCAGGTCACCTTGGCCAGTTTGCGCCAGCACATCGCCCTTGTCAGTCAAGATGCCACATTATTTGATGCCTCGATTGCCGAAAATGTCGCGATGGGTTTGCCCGCTGCAGACGAGGCTGCCATTCGCTCTGCCTTATCTGCGGCAGCTTGTGATTTTGTGGACCGATTGGCCGATGGGATGGCAACCCAAGTGGGGCCTCGCGGCTCGCGCCTGTCAGGCGGGGAGCGTCAACGTCTATCCTTGGCGCGCGCCATTGTGCGCGATAGTCCCATTTTGCTGCTGGATGAGCCAACAAGTGCTCTGGATTCAGACTCAGAAGCCCGTGTTCAAGAAGCGCTTGATCGCTTTGCTGCCAATCGAACCACGATTGTGGTCGCACATCGTTTGTCGACAGTTCGTCGGGCCAATCTGATTTTGGTGCTCAACCAAGGCCAAATTGTTGAAGCCGGGACCCACGATCAATTGATTGCGCGCGGTGGCCTTTATGCGGAGCTGGCAGCCCTACAGTTTCAAACCACCTCGCAGCCAGAAGTTTAAGGTCAGCTAGTCGCGGCTAACCACGAGGCGTAGGCCTTGGCGTACCGGCATTTCTGGTGTTGGCGGCAAGAGAGCGGTCAGTGAGAAGCGCAGAACGGGCTTAGAGACAGAGGGTGACTGCTTGAGGGGCTGAAACAGGCCCAAAACACGATCCGCGCCAGCCTTATCCGTCAAAGGCAAGAACACCCACTCAACTTCTGTTCTTTGGCCAAAGGCCGCTCCAAAGGCAGCTGCACGGGCCAAAGCTGGCCCCGGACCGGCGATGGCAGATTCTAGTAGAGCGCGGATTAAATTCCGATCCGTACCGTGAAATAGGCTGCTGACGTCATGATCGCGTAAATCTCGACCTGTCCAAAGCTTCAAATCGGCTCCAACGGTCTTGAATGTGAAGACACCCTCGCTGGCGCGCTGCGCCAAAAAGATACGGCCGATCATGGAAGTGGCGTCTTTTGACAGCGCAGAGCCTGTCTCAGATTGGTCTGCAAGCCCATTTAGGGCCTGCCAAGAGCTCAAAAAAGCCCGGCTCTCTGGATGAAGTGCGCCGTAATGCATGTCTATTTCCTCGATTTAAGCCGCCTTCTGGCCGCTTTCCGAGGAGTAGCGCAGGACTCATGCCAACCCAGTTCGGTGACTTAGGGGGCCGATACTCTCCACACGGGCGAAATTGGCGCCGGACTTGCTGGATGGGTTTAGAAAATTTGGGGAGTCCCACCATGAGTGTTTCAGTTCGATACATCGCCGCAGCCACACTTCTCGCGGCCTTTATGGCATCATCCGCACAAGCGGGTGGCTGCAATAGCTGTGGCACAGGCGGTAACGGCACAACCAATATCCCGGTTGTTCAAGGCCCTTCCGGCGGCTGCTGCGGCTCTGCCACAGGCCATATCATTGGTGTTCCAAATGTTCATGTGCCTGGCCCGAATGTGAACGTCAGCGTTGGCGGCAGCTATTTCGGCGGCACCAATGTTGTGGTGGGCGGTAATACGTATGTTGGTGGCAGCACCACCGTGATTGGCGGCGGCGGCGGTGGCGGCGGCGTCTATATTGGCGGCGGCGGCGGTGGCTTTTCAGCCCCAATGCCCGTAACTGCTGGCCTGATTGATGGCTTGCAAGTCTCAGGCGGCCAAGCCGCAACGGTGATGGAACAATTCCAAGACACCCGCACCATCACAGAAACAGTCGCTATTCGCGCTGTATGTATGGATGACCGCGACACCCCACATCCTGCATCGCGCACCAATGGCGATGCACAGGTCGGTTCTGAGTTTGAGGGCGAAGTCTTCCGCTGTATGGCTGGCACGCGCATGCTGGTCACGCTTGGCAAAGTCGTCAATGGCGAAGCCAATTTCGATGGTGGCCGCACCATTTCGTGCCAAAAGGGCCAAGCTTTGGCCTATCGGGGCGATAAGGGTGCCGTCGGTACTGCCACGCTCCAGTGCGTCGCGCAAAAGGCTGAAGCGGATTGTAACGAGCGCTCGTTGCTGCGTCGGTTTGGCCCAGGCATCAAATATGCAACCATCACCCGCACCGAGACCTTTACCAACACCCGTCAGTCGGCAAGCCAACAAACCGCAACTTTCCGCTCATCGATGTTTGTCGATGGTGGGGTTGGCCAAGGCGTATTCTAAGTTAAGCGCGTCCTTGTAGACGCGTTTGGGGGCTGAAGGGTCGCTGCTTTTGGGCAGCGACCCTTTGTCGTTTGGGTGTGCAACGTTTCTAAAAGGCCGCCCAAACACAGGCTACGCCGATCCATAGCAAAGCTATGAGCGACAATAACATGCCGACCATGCGCCCAAATGAAGCACCCTCGACCCGGCTTAAGCCGTAAGCATGTAAAACCCGTCCGACCGTTAGGCTCAATCCACCGACATGGATCGCCCAAACGGGTGCACTGGCCATCGCCATTGCAATAAGACCGACCAACGCAATGGGGGTAACTTCGGTTGCATTCGCATGGGCGCGAATAGCTCGAATCAAGCCGGGATGCCCGCCGTCACCTAGGCTTATCTTTTCGCGACGGCGATAGCCGATCACCTGCCAGATCAATGCCAAAATGAGTAGTACATTCAGTCCTGTATACAAAGCGACTGCGGCAGAAGCTGACATGTTGTATCCCCTCAAAAAGCCAAACTTGGATGTTCATCAGGCAGATAACATTAAATCGTCATCGAAACAGCCTTTAAGAATGAATGAAAAGGCGCATCATAAACGTGAGGTGTAAGTTTATCGGATTTCAGCACTCGGGTGGTAGCCTGAGAGAAAATGGTGGGGAGGCACGCAGATGCCAGTTATCATTGCAAGTCTAATTTTGGTTTCCTTGGGCAGTTTGGCTCTTTTTCTTGGGCTCAAATTGGCGCGCGTCATGCGTGAGCAGTTTGAAGAGCTCATGCCCCAGCGCATGGTAGATTATTCAGGCTTTGTCGACGTCCCACGCGGGCGCGACTAATCCCTCTTCGGTCTCGGTCTGGTGCTGAGACAGGCTTTCAGCCATAAAGCGGCATGACTCGCCTATTTGTCGACGCCGATGCCTGCCCTGTTAAAGATGAGGTCTATAAAGTCGCACTCCGTTACGGCTTAAAGACCTTTGTTGTTGCCAATAGCTTCATTCAAATTCCAACCCATCCGCTGATCGAGAGGCTGATTGTCGATGCTGGCCCTGATGCGGCTGATGATTGGATCGCCGAGCGATGCCAGACTGGCGATATTGTCATTACTCAAGACATTCCCTTGGCGGACCGGGCACTGAAGGCCGGGGCGCAGGCGATTGGCAATCAAGGCAAGCCTTTTACGCGCGATTCCATTGGCTCAGCTTTAGCCGGCCGTGAAATCGGCGAACATCTTCGCGCTATGGGGGTCGCAACTTCAGGACCAAGACCCTTCGCCACGTCCGACAGATCCCGCTTTCTGCAAGAATTAGACGCTGCCGTCCATCGCGCCAAACGCGCGCTCGCCTTAGAGGCTGCTAAGCGACGTTAACCAAACAGAAACCATAAATTTGACTTGAAATCAGAAGGCTTTTCTTTTTGTAACCAATGACTTGTTTGTGACGTACTTGCATCTGAAGCCTGTCTTAGAGGGGAAGTCGTTATGGAAATTGTCAATGGCTATATGTGTCGCGATTGTACGGACGTATCTTATGCCAAGAAAAATATAGATCCTGCCCACCCTAAGGATGGCCCGCAACCAAATGAGGCGTCGAGAACGGCAGATCGGTATGCTGATGCTGTTCAGTTTGGCGGCGCGCTCACCGATCTGAACGCACGCCGCCTAGACAATCCTCAAGCAGACCTTGTGGCCGACAAGCCTCGTCTTGATTTGCGCGTTTGAGCGCACCAGACCGAACTATTTCCAGATTGGCTTGCCGTCTCCCGGCAGACCCAAGCGGCCCCATTTCTCGGTCACAGCATCAATGACCTTTTTATCCATCCGGATTTCTTCGCCCCATTCGCGGTGGGTTTCAGGATGAATTTTGTTGGTCGCATCGAGACCGATCTTAGAGCCAAGACCGCTCTCTGGGCTTGCAAAGTCCAGATAGTCGATTGGCGTGCGGTCAACGAGGGTGATATCGCGCGCCGGATCCATGCGGGTTGAGACCGCCCACATCACATCCTTCCAGTCGCGTGCATTAATATCGTCATCGACCACAATGATCCATTTGGTATACATGAATTGGCGCAAGAAGGACCAAGCGCCCATCATCACCCGCTTGGCATGGCCCGGATAGGCCTTCTTCATCGAGATGACGGCAATGCGGTAAGAGCAGCCCTCGGGTGGTAACCAAAAGTCTGTGATTTCAGGAAATTGCTGTTGGAGGAGGGGGATGAACACCTCGTTCAAGGCCTCGCCCAAGACAGAAGGCTCGTCAGGCGGACGACCTGTAAAGGTCGATAAATAGATCGGATCCTTGCGCATGGTGATGCACGAGACTTGGAAAATCGGGAACTTCTCGACCGAATTATAATAGCCGGTGTGGTCGCCATAGGGGCCTTCATCGGCGAATTCATCCAAGAGCACATGGCCTTCAATGATGATTTCAGCTTCTGCCGGCACTTCAATCGGGATGGTCTTGCAGGGGACTAGGTCGAGCTTACGGCCGCGCATCAGGCCCGCGAACTGATATTCGCTCAAAGTGTCGGGTACGGGGGTGACCGCAGCGAGAATCGTGCCGGGGTCTGCGCCAATGACGACGGCCGCAGGCAAAGGTTCGGGCTTGGTATCCTTCCAGCGCTTATAATGTTGTGCGCCACCACGATGGGCGAGCCAGCGCATGATGGCGCGATCCTTGCCCAATTGCTGCATACGATAAATGCCGAGGTTATAATTATCTTGCCGCTTGTCGCTTGGACCCTTGGTGACGATGAGGGGCCAAGTGATCAAAGGTGCGGGTTCACCTGGCCAGCAGCTTTGAATGGGCAGCCGTGACAGATCTATGTCTGCCCCTTCCCAAACGACTTCTTGGCAAGGTGCTTTCGCAAAGACTCCGCCCGAAATGGTGTTTGGCCGCATTTGCATGACTGTCTTTGCAAGCGGCAACAGATCAAAGGCTTCTTTCAGGCCCCGTGGCGGCTCTGGCTGGCGCAGGAAGGCCAAAAGTTCGCCCACTTCGCGCAGGTCCTGCGCGGTGCGGCGGTCTTTACCGTCCATGGTGACGCCCATCGCAACCCGCTCCACCGTACCAAACAAATTGGTGAGCACTGGCATGCTCGATTTCGACCCATCGGCCATGATAGCATGCTCATACAGGGTTGCTGGCCCACCGGTAGCGAGGAGGCGCGTCTGAATCTCCGTCATCTCCAAGACCGTCGAGACCGGCTCGCGCACGCGCACCAGTTTTTGCTCGCTCTCCAACCGCACCATGAACTCGCGCATGCTTTTATAGGCCATGTGTCCTCCGTCTGACCTCATGTAGTCCGAGGCAGGGGTCAGGTCATCCCTGTTTTCAGTCACGTGACAGTGCACAGGATGTGACTGGTGTTTTATTTTATCCGGGTGATATTGACCTGGGATAATTTTATCCGGATAATAATAACTCACCGGAGCTAAATATGACCTATCAAGAGGATTTACCCGCTATTGCCTTTGCAGGCCCGCAGCTATTGGCCTTTGGTGCGCTGCGTGAGGTGGCGGCAAGCGTCAAACAAAAGTTGGATCAGGATCCAACTCTTTCCATCTTGGTGTTTCATCGCGACACCAGCCAGCCGATTGAACTCGATTTGCGCGGCAGCCTCGCTGATGTCGTTGCGCGTCTGCAACCGGCTGAATTTGCTTCAGGGCGAAAGGTAGGGCGACCCAAATTGGGGGTTGCTGCGCGCGAAGTAACACTTTTGCCGCGTCATTGGGACTGGCTGGCCCGGCAGCCGGGCGGGGCAAGTGTGACGTTGCGAAAATTGGTTGAGGCGGCTCGTCGCGAGACAGAAGGGGCGAATGCGCTGAACGAAGGACGCGAGGCGCTCTATCGGTTTATGGCCGCAGTGGCGGGGAATGAACCAAATTATGATGAAGTGTCGCGGGCTTTATTTGCCGGCCAAAAAGTACGCTTTTTGTCCTTGATTGCGTGCTGGCCACATGATGTACAGGCCCATCTTCACCACCTCAGCCATCAGGCATTTCTAAACGAGGAGTAGGCATCGTGGCAGAGGCAGCATTTCATTTGATCTGCGGTTCGACTGGGGCAGGCAAGTCGACCTATGCGCAGACCTTAGCGCATGATCTTGGTGGTCTCCACTTTGCTATTGATCAGTGGATGGTGACCTTGTTTTGGCAGGATAGCCCACAGCCCATTGAGTTTGATTGGACGATGGCGCGCATTGATCGATGTGAGGCCATGATTTTTGAAACAGCAAAACAGGCTGTCTCGATTGGCGTTCCCGTTATCCTAGACTTAGGGTTCACCAAAGCAGCGCATCGGCAAAAATTTGCCGATCTCGCCAAGCAAGCGAATGCTCCTGTGATCCTGCATGTTCTGGACGTGCCGGTTGATACCCGTTGGGCGCGGGTTCAAGCCCGCAATGCCACGAAGGGTGAAACCTATGCGATGGAGGTTGATCGTTCCATGTTCGACTTTGTTGAGACGATGTGGGAGTTGCCCGATCCAGCTGAGATGGCGGCGCTAAATGGTCGGTTTGTGGGTGCCTGACTACGTCGCCACCAATCCTTGCCATTCTGGGTGGCGATCTATCCAACGTGCCACATAAGAACAGTGCGGCAGGATGCGGACCTGATCTTTTCTCGCAAGCTTAAGGGCTGCCTCCGTCAGGATGGCAGCCAAGCCTTGCCCATTGAGTGCGGGTGGAACAAAGGTGTGGTCCAATACCCGTGTGCCATCGGGGCGGTGATACCAAGTAATTTCGCACAAGTGAGCGCCAGCAGCCGTGTCGCCAACAAGGGTAAGGCGGCCCCGGCCTAAACCCAAGTCTTCAAAAACCGGCTCGGAAATCTGCGTCATGCGCTTTAGGCCTCCGCCGCATAGGATTTGAGGGTTTCTAGCGGCACAACAACTAAAGCCTCTTCATGTGTCGCTTCCAGTATGATCGGTGGTGCACAGCCCGCATCCAGCGCATCTTTCCAACGGGTGAGGCAGACGCACCAGTGATCGCCGGGTTTAAGACCCGCAAACCTGTATTCCGGGCGCGGTGTTATTAGATCATTTCCTTCGCGCAATTGATGGGCCAAAAAGGCCTTGGTCACGACGGCGCAGACGACATGGGTGCCATGGTCTAAGCCTTCGGTCTCACAACAGCCATTCCTGAACCAGCCAGTTAGCGGGTTCATCGAGCAGACTTCAAGTGGTCCGCCCAAGACATTGCGGGCAGAAGGATCAAAGCGCCGCATTAGCTTTTGACCTGACTGGCGCAGCCGGGATAGCCAGCGGCCTTTTGGTCTTGGATGAAATTCACCGTGTCGGCCAAAGTTGGGGCGCTGCGCCGTACCACTGGCGAAATTGCGCCAAGAATATAGAGGTGTTCGACCCCGGGATAGAGCTTCACATAAGCCAGATTTTTATGCTCCGCCAAGGCAGCCGCCAATTGCTCGCTGCGCTTTGGGTCCACTGTTTTGTCTTTGGTGCCATGGAGCAATAACATGGGCGGGGCTTTCGTGGCGGCATAAGTGATAGGCTTAGTGCTGGGTAGAATTTCGGCTGGGAAAATACGTTTAAAGACCGGTTCGACAGGGGTGAAATCGTAAGGCCCGGCAATGCCAATCACGCCCTTGGCCGCATCACAAATCGTGGTTCCCTCGGCTGCGAGAAATTGAGGATCCAGCGCGATCATCGCGGCAATATGGGCACCAGCGGAGTGGCCAGCAATGAACACCGGCCGCCCCTTCGCAATCGACTTTTGCGTAAAGGCAAGTGCCTTGGCACCATCTTCGACAAAGGCCGGGAAAATCACTTCTGGATGCAAGCGATAATTGACGACGACGGTTTGGATGCCGCGCGCCGCAAAGGCAGATCCTAAGAACTTATAGTCATCCTTTGAACCATATTGCCAAGACCCGCCGTGATAAAACACCAGAACCGGGGTGTCGGCCTGCATGACCTTTGGCGAATAAATATCCAACATATGGCGCGGCAGTGGGCCATAGCTGATATCTTGCTGAACGGGCCCCGGCGTTTGTGCCACGAGGTTGAGCACCTGTGGCCCAGAGCAGGCGCTTAGGCTGCAAAGTGCCAGAATGGCAGCAAACCAATGTCTCATGTCACGTCCTTCTTAGTGGTTTCGCGCTTTGGATGTTTTGACCATCACATAGGCTGAATTTGGACCTCTTCAATCGAACAATCGGGCGTGGGTCAAGCAAGACCCCAAACGCGAGTCACTTTGATGTCTTGGTCTTCCAATTCGCGTGAGACTTCGATTTGGTAGCAGGCGAGCTCTTGGAGCTTATCCTTAGGCAAATAGGTTCGACCGGGATCACCGATCAGGACAAGAACACCTCTTTCTTGGCACTGCTGAAGCCACGCAAATAATGGCTCGGCGATCTCGCGCTCATAAAAAAGGTCGCCGACCAGCAATACGTCTGCCTGCAGATCTTGGCCTATTATATTGCCCTGATGGGTTGCAAGTTCGACGCCGTTACTGGCGGCATTGAGGGTGATGGCAGCAATGGCAAAAGGATCAATATCAACCGCGACTACTTGGTCTGCGCCCGCCAATTTCGCCGCAATGCCGACAAGACCAGAGCCAGATGCCAAATCATAGACTGACTTGCCAGCAACGATCGCTGAATTGTCCAGAAGATAGCGGGCTAACGCCTGCCCACCCGCCCAAGCAAAGGCCCAAAATGGCAAAGGCAGGCCTTGTTGATCCAACTCATCTGCGGTCAATTGCCATAAAGCAACGGCTTTATCAGCCAAATGTAGGGTTATCTCTGGGCAATGTGGTGGCTTTAATTGGCGCGTATTGTCGACAATAAAAGACGTATAGCTATCCAATTTCATGACCATTTATCTTTTTGTTTAAGCTGCGACCACAGGCAATCTTTACTAATGATAACAATCTGCACCTGCCGTGATTGACAAGGGTGAGCCGGTGTTTAGCTTGAGCCTCATATCGTAAGTTGTGTTGAATAAGCAAAACTAAATGGGATTGGGGGCTTGCGATAGATTTTCAAACCAGATTTTTCCTGTTTTGCTTGATTTTTTGGGGGAAAGTATGAAGTTAAAATTAGTTGCTGCTGTTGCAATTTCCGCAATGGCGCTGTCTGGCTGCGCGACAATAACGCGGGGTACGAACACCACATTCACCATCGAAACCATGCCGTCTGGTGCAACGGTTTCGACCACCAATGGCTATGGCTGCTTGGCCACGCCTTGCACATTTAAAATGCCACGCAAATCTGAGTTTACGGTTACGGTTACAAAGCCTGGTTACAAGACCTACACGGGTTCGGTGGTTACAAAAGTTGCCGGTGCTGGTGGGGCGGCAATGGCGGGCAATGTTCTTGTCGGCGGCCTGATTGGGGCAGGCGTGGACGCCAGTTCAGGAGCCATGCTGGATTTGGTACCTAATCCCATGAAAGTAACCTTGGAGCCAGAAGGCGCGCCGGCGCCTGCGAGCCAGCCCAACAGCTAACTGTATTTAAAAGATCGCAGATGAAGGCCTGTTTCACTCTCAGAAATGGGCCTTTTTCTTTTGATTCAGCCCTGAAAAATTTAAGTTGATACTTGACAAGTCTAGGTCTTTGCCTAGCCTTCTGTGGGTGGCTTAAGTTGTGCTGGTCGAACATGGCGGCGGGATATAGGCTTTTTTTGGGTTCGTTGGTTTAAGGTCATGGGGGAAGTTATGAAGCTTAATTTGGTTGCCCTAACCGCTTTTTCGCTCTTAGCCCTTTCTGGCTGCGCCACCAGCACCGTATCTTCGGCGGATATGGCCGACAATGCAGCAATCGACCGCCACATGCCCAGCACTGCCCAATCGCCTTACGGCGCGATGCCGGCTTTGGAAGCCAACCCAGTCCCCGTCCGTTTGGAGCCGTAAGTCAAAGGGCTTGCTTCGCTGTTGCAAGCTCTAAAATCTGGCGATAGCCTTGTTTAACCTCCATCTTTTCGGTCAAGCCTTTCTGTTTCAAAAGGCTATGTGTGGCTTCCAGCCGATAGCAGGGGATGTACATCCATAAATGATGCTCGGCATGAAAATGGACCCAATAGGGCGCAATCAGCAAACGCTCTAAAGGATTGGCATAAGTGGTGCGGGCCAGCCGCCACGGGTCGCTTGGGTCTGGTGTGGCACAGGCATGCTCGCCAATATTGCGCAAGCGCGTGACAGCAGGATACCAGCTTGCTTGGGCAACCATCCAAATGGCGAAGAAAGCAAAAGCTTGGCCAGCAGCGGCAAAAATTACAAAGATAGCGGCCTGTGCGCCCAAGAATGTTAAGGCTGCTGAGCGGGCTTCTGGGCTTGCTTGACCCGGTGCACGCAGAAACCCCCAGAGAGGTCTGAGTGTTTGTTTGAAAAAGGTTTGCCCGGTTAAATCCCGGATGAGTTTACGCTGATAGCTTTTCTTGCTGATCGGGAAATGGGCAGCAAGGCCCAGGTCCGGATCGTCGCTTTGCTGGGTATTGCGGTGGTGCGACAGGTGATAAGGCCGATAGCGATGCAGAGATGCACCAACGGGTGCACCACATAAAAAGTGACCAACAAAGTCATTCAGTTTTTGATTGGTGCTGAGGCCACCATGGGCGGCCTCATGCATCAGGATGGCAAGCCCCAATTGGCGCGCGCCCACAACCATAACCGCGATCAGCCAAGTCAGCGGGTTTGGAGCCCAAGCAAATAGCGCAACAGCCAACCCAATTACCACCCATGCATGAGCCACCAAGCCAAGGCCAATCCAGTCATTGCGCTGGCGCAGCTTGGCCCATTCCTCTGGTGTAAAGATGGTTTTGGGGTCGATTGTTGGGGCTGGCATGGCTTAGCCAAATACACTGACGCCGATCAGCACTTTGTGCAGACCCGCAATAAAGCCCACCCAGATTGCCGCACCACCCCCGATGGCAATCCAGTCGCCCGTCCCCATCGGCAAGCTCACACGCTCGGCCTTGCCAAGGCGGATACGGGCAAACAAGGCCCAAGCAAAGAAGCTGCCAAATAGCAGCATAGAGCCTAAATCCCCATTGGCCAAAAGGTGGGACAAAGCCCAGATTTTGACCGCGGCGAGCATGGGGTGCACGACGGCGGCCTTAATCTTGCCGGGCGAGTAGGCCGAAACCAAAAGGATCATAACCGGCAACATGAGGAGGAGGGTGATGTGGCTGAGGAAAGTCGGCGGCGTCCAGACCGGGATCATACCAGCCGCGCGATATTGGCCATAGCCATAAATCAACAGCACAAAGCCCGCCAAACTAATCAGCGAAAACACGCCGCGATAGGGCTGGGCACCTAATTTGGTGGCCATTTGATCTCGCGGTCCGCGAAACCGCACAAAGGCATGCGCGCCCAAGAAGATGATGAGTCCTAAGATCAGCAGGGTCATGAGGCAGGTCCTTTTTTGGTGAATTGATAAGCGGGGCCACCGGGCACTTTAAACGCATAAGCACCCGATTCCAGCAGTCCGTGTTCTTGATAGCTAAAACGCTCGCCATCCAAGGTCAGCACGGCAGACAAGGTCATCTTCCGGCCCGAGCGCGCCGTGATGGAACAGCTAGCAGGGATGGATGCCGTCCAGCCCGTCGCGGTTTTGATGACCGGCAAGCTGCAGGCGGGCCCATACGCGGTCAAATCGTCCAAGGTCACATTTTGGAAAGCAGCCGTGCCGGGTTGCGCGTTTGCGAAGGCTTCTGGGGTTTTGAAAGCGTAAAAGTCCATCACCATTCTGCCGCCTTCTTGCGGGCGAAACACCCATAAACGCTGCCGACTAATGGGACCGGTGGCATCGCCACTGCGCCAAACGAGATAGATCGCCTGATCTTTCGGCCCGGCAATCTTTGGAGCCTTCACCTCAAAGAAATGCGCGCTTTGCGCATCCACCCACGGATAGGGGTTTCCGGCTGCTGGTGGGCGCAAGAGTTCGGCTGGCGCGGCTTTGATTTGGGCTTGATTATTCCAAGTGCCGATAAGGGCCTCTGCGGGTGTGCGGGGTTGCATGCCGCCCACACTCGCGCATGCACTGAGGCAGAGGCAAAGCGTGGCGATAAGCCAGCCCTTACGCATCGGGTGTCACCGTATCGACGGCGCGCCAGCAATACCAGGCGGCTTGGGTGCGGTAGGGGCGCAAGTGGTCCGCCATCGATTTGAACGGCTTTGGCTTGGGCATTTCGGGAAGGCCATAAGCCATCATCCAACCCTTGCGCACGCCCAAATCATCGACGGGCCATACATCAGGTCGACCCAAAGTGAACATCAAATACATCTCCACCGTCCACTGACCGACGCCGCGTACAGCTGTTAGGCGGGTGATGATCTCCTCATCCGGCAGATGATCGATTTCGGCGCTGTCAGGCACAATGCCGTCCAGTCGCTTTTGGGAAAGATCGCGCAAGGCGGCAAGCTTCTGTCGTGATAGGCCACAAGCACGCAAAGCCTCGTCTGAATGACTGAGGAAATGGGCAGGATCTGGTGCCGCTTCTGGATCGCCACACAGGGTCAGCACGCGGCCTAAAATCGTGCCGGCCGCCTTGCCAGACAATTGCTGATACACAATGGCGCGAAACAGGCTTTGATAGGCGCTCTGGCTCTCGCGCGTTGGGATCGGGCACGGGCCATGGGTCGCAACCAAGCGTGCCATAACCGGGTCCAAGGCCGCCAAAGCTTCGCTCATCCCAATCCCCCCAAGGACAGCGCCCAGCCGACAAGCGCCTGCACCATCAAACCGACTACCAAGATCAAGCCTGCGGTCTTGTTGGATTTAAACAGGGCTAAAGGCTCTTTGGCTAGCCCATCTGCCGGTATTTGCCTGACCTGTCCGAGAAGATGCAGACCAAATGCCAACACACCACACAGGCCGACGATCAGGCTGGCGAGAGGTTGATCGCGCAAAAGGCAGGCGCCTGCGGCCAAAAGGGTTGTCGCCAGATAAAAACCACCAACCCAGCGCTTAGCGTAATCGCCAAACAAACGCGCCGTCGATTTTACCCCGACGAGCGCGTCATCTTCGACGTCTTGCTGGGCATAGATGGTGTCATAGCCGATCGTCCACGCAACGCAGGCGGCATAAAGGGCAAGAGCGGATGTATCGAGACTGCCCATGACTGCCACATAGCCGACCAGCACGCCCCAATTGAAGGTGAGGCCCAGCCAAACTTGCGGCCACCAAGTAATGCGCTTCATGAAGGGATAGGCTGCCACCATCGGGATCGCGCACAGCGCCATGATTTGGGCCGGCGTCGGCAAGGCAAGTAAGACCAAAAGGCCCACAAAACACTGCGCCAACGTCCAGATCAGGGCTTGTTTGGCGCTGATCAAGCCTGCGGGCAGGGGCCTGCCCGCCGTGCGCTCTACTTTGGCGTCAATGTCGCGGTCGACAAGGTCGTTAAAGCTACAGCCCGCCCCGCGCATGGCGATAGAGCCAATCACCCAGAGGGCTAAGAGCAGAGCGTCCAGCGTGGAAAAGCCAATCCCGGCGCGGCCCAAGAACTGCCCCATGAAGCAGGGCAAGGCCAACAACCAAAACCCAATCGGCCGATCAAAGCGGGACAGACGCAAATAGGGCTGCCACGCGAGGGGTGCGCGTTCCACAAAGGTGCGAGGTTGGGCGTCAAGAGGTATGGTCACGGGGTCAGGTTTAACGAGGTGTTGGCGTCCCGACTAGGCCTTTGCACCGCACCTGCCGCAGGCAGCATGGGCTCAAGGCTTTTTGTCACCATGGCCCATCGCACCATGATCCATGGAGCCGTGATCCATCTTACTGTGGTCCATTTTGCTATGATCCATCTCCTCCATTCCGCTTCCGGCACGTGGGATTTCATCGAGGACAACGAAGTTTGCTTCCATTGGGCCTAGTTGCGCGAAAGTCAGCGTCATTTTTACGCTATCGCCATTCTTAAGCTGTTTGGTGGGTTCAAACAGCATAAGATGTTTGCCGCCGGGGGTGAATTCGAGCGTTGAGCCTGCGGCAATGTCGACGCCATCAAGCTTCACCATCTTTTTCATTCCACCTTCAGAGAGCGTATCGTGCATTTCCACGCGAGCAAAATCTGGTGAGGAGATGGAGACGAGGCGGTCTGCTTTGGGCCCCGAATTCTCAATCGAAAGATAACCAGCGCTGGGACGGCCCGCCATGGGCGTACGTAATTTTGCGTTGATAATGCCAAAGCTTGCGAGCGGCATTTGCTCGGTCGTTATGGCATTGGTTGCCGTCGAAGCCTTAGGTGTTTCTGCTGTAGTTGGGGCGCTTTGACCGCAACCCGACACCAATCCAACACTCGCCAAAAGGCCAAGCGCCACAGCGGAACGCAAAGTCTGCGCTATTGATTTCATCGACCCACTCCAATTCATCTTCCTTGAGACATAGGACGCTACCGACTGAACTTCTACCCTGAATGGCACGCCGTGAAATGGGATCAAAGATAACGCGGGCAGGGGGGCATGGGGATAGATCACCAAAAAGGGCGGCAAAGCCTAAGCTCCACCGCCCTTTAAATTTCCAGATAAAGCTGTCTAGTTTAGTCCGCTGTCGGTGTTGGAACAGGGGCCGCCAAGAAGGCGGGCAATTCCCCGCCAAAACCTGAATCCTCACCTTTGGCTTCCCGTGGTGGGCGTGGGGCACGGGGTGGACGTGGGCGACGTTCGCGCGCAGGCGCGGCTTCCGAAGCGGCGACGATTTCTTGGGGTTCGCTAAAGCTTGTGGGCTCAGCAAATTCACTCGGCGGTGCGCTCAACGGACGGGCATAGCCTTCACCTGAACCGTTAAAGCCCTGCTCTCCACCCGTGTCGCCGCGATTATCCTGCCGTGGTGGGCGCGAATTTTCGCCTTGACCTTCTTCCCCACTGCCATTGGCTTGATAGGGCATCTCATTGCCGAAGCGATCTCTACGGCGGCGGCGGCGGCGGCCAAAACGGTCTTCGTCACCTTCACCGCGGGGTTCATTGCGACCCTCGCCACGGTTTTGGTCAAAGCGGTTTTCGCGAGGTTGACGGTTCTGATTAAACTCTGGCTGAGGCGCGCCTTCGCTGCCTTCAACGCCTTCGCCTTCAGCGCCTTCCATGGCTTCATTGGTATCGTCACCATCGTCAGACTCATCTTCATAGCCTGCGATCATCATTTCGGTGCGCGGCACAAAAGTCGGCTGCATGGCGCGCAAGACGCGGAAATAATGTTCCGCATGTTGCAAATAATTTTCGCCTAGGACGCGGTCGCCGGAAGAATTGGCATCGCGGGCGAGCTGTTGGTATTTTTCAAACACCGTCTGCGCCGAACCCCGGACTTTAATGTCGGGTCCGTTCGACTCATAGGCGCGATTTGGATTGTTATTCTGTGGTTTTTGGCCTGGATTACGTCCCCGACCGCGTTGCCGCTTCATCATGCAAGCCCTATTTGTTTCCTGGCTGTGGTTTGGCCAATTAGTGCCATGAGCAAGCCTGCAAGCCGGCTTCATGGTTTTTGCGTGACTGCTTCCAAAAGACGTCTGACACGCAAAGATTTAAAAAAGAGAGCGTGGTTTTCGTGCAATTGATCCGTGACCTTGCACAACCGGCTCCAAAAACAGCTATCGCTAACACCTAATCCCGAAATGGATTTCAACGTCTCACGGACAGACTGCATTCACACGATCATTTCCTTGATTCCACAAGCCTCAAATTGCATGTCACTGAAATCAAGACCCAGGGCCAAGATCAGAGCGAAAGCGGATTAAAGGTTTGGGCTAGAGTTGATGGTGTGTCGTTTCCATATACAGGCCCCCCTTTGGGCTGCATCACGGACGAATGATCTCTTAGCTTGATTAGCTTGCGTTGAAAAGACCTAATTCTGTTGGTTTCAGTTAAAACTCCTTGGGGCGCAATGCAAACGGCCCGACCAGGATAAGGTCGGGCCGCTGCTAGGTCGGAAAGCTTAAAGCTTACTTCGGGCCACCAAAGGCTTTCTTCAGGCCAATCTTATAGGTCCGGCCCAAGGGGTTGCCCGTGAATGGATCGTAATTGAGTTCCAAGCGCGCAAAGCTTGGATCCTTGTCGAGGATGTTCTCAATACCGAAGGTGAAGGTCAGATCATTGTCCATCGCCCAGCGATAGGTCAGGTCAAACGACTGCCAAGCTTCAATCGTTTTGCCTGTGGTGATGGAGGCGGGCGTTCCGGCCACCGCGCTGTAGTTTAAGCTGGGCGCGAACGGTGCCGTGCGCTGGTCTTCATACTCATCGATGAAGTTCATCGCCAAGCGGAGCGAATGACCCCCAGTTTCATAAAGGCCGTAGAGCGTGCCCTTATACTGCGGCAGCGGATAGGCGGTGGTTTGGAAGTTCAACTTACCCAAGGCATCCAAAGCTGGTGCCACCGGCACACCCCCGATCGAGAGTGGGTCGACATCATAGCTCATGGTGTAGGTGGCATCGAGCCCCAGCTTCAAATCGCCGCCCAAGAGGTCCCTGAAGGTGTAATCCACGCTGATGTCTACCCCGTCAGTCAAGACGGCAGAGCCATTGATCACCGTGGTGTTGAGACGCGAGATATTGGCCGAGTTACAAACGCCGCCGCTGAAGGTGAATTTGGCCTGGATCGCGGCAAAAGTTGGATTGCCGCAATTGCCGACCCCAGTTGTTGGGAACAAGGTTGAGACAAGGCCAGCGATTGGCTCGTTCACGATTGGATTGTCAAAGTCAAAGCGCCAATAGTCAATTGATGCTTTGAAATTGCCCGTATCCAACAAGGCACCCAAATTATAGGTGGTTGCGGTTTCTGGTTCCAAGTTTGGATTGCCGAAGATATCAACGGCCCGGAACGTCCCCAAAATGCTCTGCAACGTTGTCACAGAGGTTGGCTGGATGTTGGACACTGACGGAGCCCGGAATGTGGTGCTGGTAGAACCACGCACCGCGAACGCGTCGGTGACTTGCCACTTCGCCGAAAGTTTCGGATTGAAGGTTGAGCCGACGGCTCCACCGAAGTCCTCATAGCGTCCAGCAATTTGGGCTTCAAAATTGCTGGTAAATGGCAAGCGGAGCTCGAAGAAGGCTGCATTGACGTCTGCACTAACATTGGCAGGGAATGAGCCGGACAAGAACACTGTTGGGCCAGTTACGGCTGCGCAGGTGTTGTTGTTAAAGTCTGGCGAGGAGACGCAAGGCTGTTGGGTTAGATCTGAAAACTTAGAGAAATCAGAACGGAAGCTATTCTTCCGATACTGATAGCCCAAAGCCCAGCCAATAGGTCCATCGCCTAGCTTGAAGCTGGTTTCGCCATTGATGACGGCATCAAACACGACCAAGCTGGAGGTCTGTTTGGTGCGCACTTCTGGATAGAACCAATCGACCAAAGCGGCATTAGCTGCCCCCAAGGCGGCATTATACTGCGGGTTAGCAACGCCCGTGATGGAATTACCGGGAATGGCGGTGCCAAATGGGCTGAACCACTGACAGCCATTGGCCCCCGGCGTATTGGCAGCCACATTACAATTGGGGCCACCTAAGCCCCGCAGCGCAAGCTGGAAGCGGTTGACCAAGACGTCATAGCCCGTGCGGATACCGGTATCATCCATGGCCGCAAGATTAACGTCATAATTGACCGTGTTGGTCAGTTTCCCTTTCAGTCCGACAGACACGCGCACAGCTTCAAAGCTGCGCTCCCCTTGCGAGCCACCACGTGGGTCATCTGGGGTGAATTTCGGATTGCCGCCATAGCTGAATGGCCGATAGGCCAACATGTTCACGCCAATCGTGCTGGCAGGGAACAGGCCGGGATTCTTGGCCAAAAGGTCAATATAGCCGGGGTTGGTGACGGGTACGAAGAAGCGCCCGGGCAGACCTGAAATCGCAGGTAGGGCTTGAGCGGACGGTGCCTGCAAGAAGGCGTAGCTCGGCGAGGTCTTCCATTCCGGTGTATTGGTATTGGAGATCAGAAGTTCCGCATGCAGCGTATGGTCTTCATTGATGTCTACATCTGCGCTCGCAAACAGCTGTGACCGCTCTTCCTTTTCAACAATGTTGTCATAGGGCGTGAAGTGGAAGAAGCAGACAGGTGTGGTCGCGCTAAAGCCCGCAAAGCCACCCAAGCCTGTACAATTTGGTTCCCGCGTAATTGCTGAAACCGGTGCACCCGTCGGGCCGATTGCGATATAAGTGCCGGGGTTGCCTGCTGCCGACCAACCTCCTTCTGGGTTCGAGAGATAGTCTCGATTGGCCCAATCACGTTCGATCAGCGGCAATTCACTTTTCATCTGAACGCCGAGCGAGACAAAGAGTTTTGCTCGATCTGTTTGATGGCCCCAAGAGGCGGCGAGCGTGTAATTGCCGTCAGAGCCGTCGATGGCCTTATAGTCGCCACCGACTTCAAAGCCTTCAAGATTGGTGCGTGTGATGAAGTTGACCACGCCGGCCACCGCGTCAGAACCGTAAGTCGCCGCAGCACCGTCTTTGAGCACTTCAACCCGGCCAATTGCGGCCGACGGAATCAAATTGGTGTCGACGACCGTGCCGACCAACCCGAATGGGTTGTAGGCCATCCGGCGACCATTCAGAAGCACGAGCGTCCGCTCTGGACCAATGCCGCGCAAATTGACCGAGCCTGCCCCTTCATTGCCTTGCGCGCGGGCATCAAACTGGTTGGTGTCGCCTTGGACCCCGCTTGAGACGTTGAGGAGTTTGATCAACTCAACCGTGCTGGGGGTGCCCGCCTTTTCCAGATCAGCCGAGCTGATCACATTCACGGGTAATGAAGCGCTTTCTGAAGTCCCCCGAATGAAGGAACCGGTTACCACAATAACTTCGACTTCTTTCTTTGGAGCTTCCTCTGTCGTGGTGGATTGTGCGAATGCCTGCGTCGCGCCTGTCGTGATCATAACAGCCAACAGGGCACTTGCCCCGTTGAGCAATGCTTTTCTAGCCATATTGTCCTCCCTTGCCTGTGCAGTCCTTTTTTTGGGTGGATCCGCTTCAGACCAGGAAAGTGTGCGAATGGAATTTATATCTGTAAAGGCTTTTTTAGCCCAGAATTTGGCCGATTTCGGTCAATCGACCTGAGGGAAGGCTTTCTCACTCGGCACGCGTCCCAAAAATGACACGATCTATGTCAGATAAGTCCTTGATCACGCGTAAATTAATCAGTCCAGGGACAGTTTCGGCCAGCGCCAAGACAGCGTCGGCTTGCCCAATCCCGAACTCAAAAGCAAATACACCTGAGGGTTTGAGAACTTGCGGCAAGGCAGCAAACAAAATCCGATACGGATCAAGTCCATCTTCGCCACCATCAAGCGCCAAGCGGGGATCATGCAGACGCACTTCGTCTTGCAGCGAGTCGATCACTTTCGATGGGATGTAAGGGGGATTTGAGACGACAATATCAAATTTTTCGTCCACGCCCTGATGCCAATCGCCCAGCCGCAAGTCGACACGGTCCGACAGGCCATGCAAAGCGGCATTTTCAGCAGCAAGGGCCAAGGCCTCTTCAGAGCGGTCAATGCCAACGCCGGTCCAGCTTTTGCGCTCGGCCAAAAGCGCCAACAGAATGGCCCCAGAACCTGTTCCAAGGTCTAGCACCCGGTTGGGCACATCCACTGCATGCGCTTTTAGGACCAAATCGACAATAACTTCTGTCTCGGGTCGCGGCACAAGACCGCGACGGTCGCTGATGAGGTCGAGCGTCCAAAATCCTTTCTTGCCAACAATATGGGCGGCAGGCTCGCGCTGTTCACGGCGTTGCACAAAGGTCTCAAAGCGCGCGGCCGCTTCCGGGGTCAAAAGCCGGTGCGGGTCGCCAATCAACGTGGCACGATCTGTTTCGGCGGCAGCCAGCAACAAAATCCTTGCATCGATCACAGGTGTGTCGATCTGTGCCGCCTCTAAACGCTTGCGCGCTGCGGTCCATGCTTTGACGAGGGTGAGGGGTGTATCGGTCATGGCGAGCAGATAGGAAGTTTGAGGTCGGATGTCATCGTATGGGCAAGGTTTGGCTACAGTAGGGGCGGGCAGGGCACGGGTCCAAGATTTCGATTGACGTTTTTGAATTCCAGATAATAACGTTTTTGTGATTGCAGGGGCGGTGTCTCAGAGTACACCAATTTTATGTGGGGGGGATAATGACGACACGACGGAAATTGATGACAGGAATTGGTGCAAGCGCTGGCGTAGGGCTTATCGGTTTAAAGCCAGCTTATGCCGCAATCAGGCCACCTGTCGCTCGGGCGGAGCCGGTTGTCATGACCCGTTTTGGCATCACAACTATCGATCCTTATCGCTGGATGGAGAATCCAAAGGACCCCGACTGGGTACCTTATGCGAAAGCCCAAGGGGCCTATGCGCGGCATGTACTGGACCGCTTGCCAGGCCGCGCAGCACTTGAGAAGCGGATCGCAGCCCTGTCCGGGGGAACCGAAGCCGTTCGTGACCTTCAAAGG